>NZ_JAAAJC010000001.1:961215-1261215 GCF_009900715.1 Halococcus salsus | reverse complement strand
CGTGACTGCGCCGACCCACGACGATGCCAGTGACTCCCTGATACTGTTCGTGCTCTGGTTGGTCGTGTTCTCGTTCGCCAGTCAGGTGATGATCGTCGCGCCGATCCTCACCCGGATCGCCGAACAGCTCAGCGTGACGACGGGTCTCCTCGGGACGCTCATCACGGCCTACGCGTTCGTCGTCGGGATATTCGCGCTCGTGGCCGGTCCGATCTCGGACCGCGTCGGCCGACGACGTATCCTGTTGGCCGGGAGCGGTCTGATGACGGTCGCGCTCGCCGCGCACGGGTTCGTCGAGAGCTTCGCGATGCTGTTCGGCGTGCGGGCGTTCGCCGGGGCGGCCGGTGGGATCCTCAACGGGGCGGCGATCGCGTACGTCGGCGATTACTTCCCCCGGGAACGCCGTGGCTGGGCGAGCGGCTGGGTCATGAGCGGTCTCGCGGCCGGTCAGATCGCCGGCATCCCGCTCGGGGTCGTGCTCGCCGATGCGTTCGGGTTTCGCGCCCCGTTCGTCGCGTTTGCGGTCGTGATGGGTGTCGCCACGGTGCTCGTTTGGCGGTTCGTCCCGCAACCGGAGACACGACGCACCGACGCGCCGCTCGGCCTCCGAACCGCGATCGAAGCCTACACCGACCTGCTTCGCCGCCCCGGCGTCGGGGCGGCCTCGCTCATGTTCGCGCTGGTGTTTCTGAGTTTTCCGCTCTACATCGCGTACCTCCCGCTCTGGCTCGAAACCACGTTGGGGGTCACGGGTGGTTCGATCGCGCTCCTCTTCTTCGTCGGCGGGGTCGGGAACGTCCTCGCGGGACCGGAGGCCGGACGGCTGTCCGATAGCGTCGGTCGCAAGCCGGTCATCGTCGGTGCCTCGCTCGCGGTCGCGTTGGTGATCCTCGCCACCCCGTTCGTGGCCGCCGGCCTGTGGCCGGTCTACCTCGTCTTCTTCGTCGCGATGGCGTTGTTCGCCTCGCGCGGGAGTTCGTTCCAGGCGCTCCTGACCGAGCTCGTTCCCGGCGACCGCCGTGGGTCGTTGATGAGCCTCACGGCCGCCACCGGGCAGATCGGCTTCGCCATCGGCGGGGCGCTCGCGGGCGTGGTCTTCACCGCCTTCGGACCGGGCTATCTCGCCAACGCGGCGCTCGCGGCCGCGGGCTGTCTCGTTCTGGGGGTGGTCGCGTGGCGCTATCTCCCCGAGACGGTCGTCGAACCCACTGGGAGAGCGGGTGTCACGAACGAACGGCGCTCGGCCGCCGCCCCTTCACGCTCGTTCACGGAGATCGCCTGCCGTCAGTCCTCCGACGCGCTGTGTGGCCCGCACCAGGAGGCTGGACACATGGCCACCGGTCACGACGAAAACCCGTAGCTGGGAGAACGAACAAGGCACTCTGTCGTTCTCCCGATGGCCTGGACGAGTCTGCGACACTCATCGGGAGCGCCGTTATTGCGGGCGTGGCTTAGCCACCGACCGAGAGATCGGCCGTCCGCCCCCGTTCGCGCAGGTCGAGGGCGACCTGTGCGACACAGATGACCACCAGCACTCCGGCGACCGCGAACGGCGTCAGCGGCCCACCCAGGACGGCGACGACGAGCACCGCACCCGCGCCGCCGAAGCGATGCAACGACTGGGTTCGCGCGGGGCGGTTCGCGCAGGCGTCGGTCGTCCGGTGGATGACCCCGATGGCCGAGAGCACGACGACGAGTGCGCCACAGAGCAACCAGCGGTCGGCCGCCGGGAGCTGGAGCGTCGGCTCGGCGACAAGGAGATGGTCGATCCCGACCCCGACGGCGGCGAGACCGACCACGAGCGGGAAGTGGGCGTAGAGCCACCGCTGGTAGTCAGCCGTGCGCCCCGCCGCGACTGCCGCCCGGATGGCCGCCCCATCGAGATTGTCGAAGTAGACCCACCAGAGACTGAACACCACCGCAACGCAGAACGCGCCGACGAGGAACGCAGGGAGCGAGAAGGCCTGTTCGCTCGCCCCGTGAACGAGCCCGACGACCGACTCGCCGAGGACGATGATGGTGAACAGCCCGAACCGTTCGGGCAGGTGTGAGGCGTGGGGTGGGAGGTCGCCGTGGAGGCTCCCCGCGGTGATCGGCGTGGCGAACGAGACCAGGAGCCCGAGCGCCCACAGACCGAAGCGGTAGGGGGGCGGGACGAATACCGAGGCGAACCACAGGCCGGCGTCGAGACCGAAGCCACGCGCGTAGCGTGTCGTGAGCGGCCTTGCCTCGGGGATGGCCCGGCTGGCACCGAGATATTTGACGACGAGGACGCCCCGGAGCGCCGCATAGGCGAGCGCGAATCCACGGGAGGTCTCGCCGAACGCCCCGTGGACGTTGACCGCGAGCGCGACCACCGCGAAGAGTTCGATCGCGGTCATGAGCCGGTGAACGAGGTCGTCGGTGTCGAAACGGGTCGCGTAGAACGTCGAACCGATCCACCCCCACCACACAGGAATGAACAACGCGACGTACGCGAACACGTTCGCCGGGGAGCGACCGGCACCGAGAAGCCCGACGAGTTCGGCGACCGTCACCACGAACACGAGGTCGTAGAACAGTTCGAGCCACGTCGCGCTCCGCTCCTCGACGTCGCCGCTCGCACGCATCCGGGGCCGTTCTAGCCACTCGCTGAACACACCTCTACTTGGACAAGTGTTCACATAGCGCTGTCGTGGCCTCGGGTTCGGTCCCGACCACGAACGAACGGTCCCAACGGCGTTCGTCCGGGGTTCTCGCGCTGTGGTGTTCGACCCTCACCCTCAGTTGACGGTGAGACGTCGGTTCCACTCGACGAGCGACCCGATCCCGGTTTCGATGTCCCGCGTCGGTTCGTAGCCGAGTTCGGCTTCGGCCTTCGAGATGTCCGCACAGCTCGCCCGAACGTCGCCGGAACGCCCGTCGGTGTGGACGATCTCGATGTCGGGGTCGATGGCGTTCCGGACGTGCTCGGCGAGGGTGGCGATACGCACCTCTGTCCCGGTGCCGACGTTGAACGCCTCCCCGACGGCGTCGGTCGTCGCGGCCAGCAGGTTCGCACGGACGACGTCACGAACGTGGACGAAGTCCCGCGTCTGTTCGCCGTCGCCCTGAACGGTGATCGGTCCGCCCGACCGAGTCTGGGAGACGAACGTCGAGATCACCCCGCTGTACGACCCCGCCGACTGCCGGGGGCCGTAGACGTTGAAGTACCGAAGCGCGACCGTCTCGACGTCGTACAGGTGGTTGTAGAGCCGGCAGTAGTGGTCGCCGGCCAGCTTCTCGAGCCCGTACGGCGAGTTCGGGGTCTTCGACTCGTTCTCCGAGACCGGCACCCGGTCGGGGTCCCCGTAGATGGCCGCACTCGACGCGAAGACGACTCGGGTCCCGGTTCGGCGAGCCGTTTCGAGGAGCGACAGCGTGGCATCGACGTTCACGGCGTGGCTCTCCTCGGGTTCCTGGATGGAGCGCTCGACGCTCGCGATGGCCGCCTCGTGAAAGACGACGTCGGCACCGTCGAGCGCCGCCTCCCGCGTGGCTGCATCGCGAACGTCGCCCGTGACGACGTCGACGTTCGTCGGAAAACGACGTGACTCCCCGTCGGCGGTGTCGACGACGCGGACGTCGTTGGTCGGCGCGACCGCCTCGACGAGATGGCTCCCGATGAACCCGCTCCCGCCGGTGACGACGACGGTCCGGTCCTCGATGGCCGGTCTCATGAGTCGACGCTGGCCGGGAGTTCGTCCCGAACGACGGTCACGAACTCGTCGGCGTCCTCCGTTCGGAGGCGGTCGTCGCCCAGGAGCAGGCGCAGCCGTGGCCGACCGACGTCCACGGGCACTTTTTCGGTCGCGATGAGTCCGGCCGCTTCGAGCCGCATCTTCTCCCGGGAGAAGGTCGCCTTGCTCGCGATGCCGATGTTCTCACCCCACCTCGAGATGTCGTAGAGGAGCTCCTCGTGCTTGGCCGCGACGAGGAGGGCGATCACGACCTCGTCGAGGGTCTGACCGCGGGTGCTCCCGAGCGCATCGAGCATCGACTGGAAATCGTCGACGAGTTCGGGACCGAACTCGGTGGCGAGCGAGTCCCCGACTGCCGAGTACGCCGGCGTGCGCAGCGGGAAACTCCCGGACTCCTTGTAGAGTCCCTGCCAGTAGGCACGTGTGCCCTCGACGAGGTCGAGGTTCTCGGTGCTGAGCCCGACGACGTCGTCTTTCGTCGAGATGATGGCGGTGACGGACTCGTCGGTGACGAGCAGAACGTTCTCGAATGGGCCCTCCGCCATCTGTGTGGAGAGGGTGTTCGTGGCGACGAGCTCCGCCGCGATGCTCGCCATCGCGAAGTCCTCCCGGACCCACTTGAGCACCGACTCGTAGGTGAGCAACCGAACCGACGGAGGATCCGTCATCCCGTCCAGACTGTGAAGGAGGTCGGCCGTGGCCGTTTCGTTCAACCCGATCGCGAGGACGCCGTCCGACGACCCCGCGAGCACGTCCTGGAAGACCTCGGCGGTAGCCGTTTCGACGGTTGACGGGCGTAGTGCCATGGTCCTACCGATAGCGTATCGGATCATAGCTATTCGGTGCTTGAGTCGAACGAAATCAGTGGTTAGCGCCGGGATTCGAGCCGCGACTCCCCTTCCCTCCGGTCCGGGTCCGTTGATTCGCTCGTTCTTCCAGTTCGAGTGACCGGATCTAACCCCACGGTCGCCATCCCGACGTCACCGGCGCTGCCCCGATCCACGAAGCGACGACCACGGCACGAGCCTGGCCCGTCGTCCCCTGTGATGTCCACGGAGGGCGATCTCGCGCGCGTTCTTTCGGCCGTTTCATTGAGCTCGTGGTTCGGCTCGACATCGAGGTCACGTTTCAACGGCGCAATTGACTGATTTATGCACTCATTGATTATGGCTGAGTAGTTCGGATCTCCGATGTAAAATGTTGGACACCCGCGTGAACAGAACGGAGCTGGCGTTGTTCGTCGTTGTGACCTCGTATCTCTTCCTGGACGTGGTCCTCGGCATCGACATCCCGGGAAGTACCGTGTTTCGACCGGTCCTCGGCTGTGCTCTGCTCGGGGTCCTGCCGGGCTATCTGCTCGTCTCGATGCTCGGCCTGAGTGACCGCTCGCCGGGCCGCGTCGTGCTCTACGCCGTCGGATTGAGCCTCCCCATCGTCGTCTGTCTCTCGATCCTGGTCAGCGCCGTTCTGTCGACGTTCGCCGTCGACCGACCGCTCTCCGCATCGAGCGTGACCGTCGCTGTCTCGGCGCTCGTGGTCTTTCTGGTCACGGTTCGTCTCGTGGGGGGCGGTGCCTCGTGGTCGTTGCGGCCGTTGGCGGTCTTCGAGTGGATCACGTTCTCGGTCATCGGGGCCTCGGACCAACTGCACTCCCGGATACTGGACTGGGGACCCGAGCAGAGCGAGCGTTCGGCCCGGTCGGTAGTACGCCGGCTGTCGTTCCGAGATTGGCTCGCGCTCGGCTCGCTGACGCTCCTTCCGGTCGGAGCGGTTCTCGTGACCCTCGCCAGCGACCCGGCGGGCCTCGACTGGTCGCTCGTCGTCCTCTCGTGTGCGGTCGCGGTCGTTCCACTGGTACTCCTCCAGTGGCGGGGGTCACCGGTGGTCTATCCCTACGCCATCTGGGCGGTGACTGCGACGGTACTGTTGCAGATGACGCTGGTCTCGGGACATATCTGGGGCTTCGACATCCACTTCGAGTACGCCACGGCTCTGGAGATCCGCCAAGACGGCTACTGGACTACGGCGGGTGGCAACTCGAACAGCTCCTTGGTGGCGATCACACTGCTGGGAGCCGTTTACTCGATGGTGACCGGGATGGAACTCGTCTGGGTTTACAAACTCGTCTATCCTCTCCTGGTCTCACTGCTCCCGGTGGGTATCTGGTACATTACGAGAACCGAGTTTCGGGGCCGCTCGGTCGCCGTGCTCGCGCCGTTCGCGCTCGTGTTCTACTACGGGTTCTTCAAGGATATGCCCGACAAACAGCTCGTCGCGGGGCTCTTCGTCGTCCTCTTGCTCACCGTCTTCCTCGACGACCAGCTATCGCCGCTCCAGCGGTGGACGCTCGGGCTCCCGCTCGCTCTATCGGTGGTCTTCGCCCACTACGGTGTCAGCCTGTTGCTCGTCGGATTTTTGGGGCTGGGTCTGGTCGCTCGATATCTCGTCCGGCTCACGAGCGGTGTCAGGGTCGTCACTCGAATCACCCGACCAGTGCTCACCACGTTCCTCGGGGTCGTCTGGCTGATATGGTACTCGTCTACGGGTTCCGGCGAGAACCTCGAGAGCGTCGTCACCGCTGCCGGCGAGGCGTTCAACGCGTTCCCGGTCTCGGAGTCCGGCCGCAGCGGCGTTGGCTACGCGACGATGGGGGTCGAGTCGGGCTACTGGCTCACGTACAGGCTCCTCTACATCGTCCTCGTGGCACTCATCGGCCTCGGCGTCCTCGGAGCACTCTATGCACTCGCCACCGACCGCGAAGCCGCCCGGACCTCCGAATACACGCTGTTCTCGCTGGGTGTGTTCGGCTTTCTCTTCGCGTCGGCGCTGATCACGTTCGGGATGGGCTTCGACCGGACGTTCCAGATCGCGCTGTTCGTTCTCGCACCCTTCGCCGTCACGGGCGCGAGAACCGCCGTTGCCGGACTCGCACGGTTCGCCGAACAGCTTCCACGCGATGGCCTGCGCGCGCGTGTGAGCGCTGTCCCGGTCGAGGGGCTCTTCGCGGTGTTCCTCGCGCTCCTCTTCCTGTTCAGTTCGGGCACCGTCTTCGCGGTCGCCGATCAACCGGAACCGTCCTACAACATCAACTACAACGAGAGCGCCGGGTGGCCGGTCTACACCCAGGACGAAGTCAACGCCACGCGGTGGCTCGCGACACGTACGGCGGACACCGGGACGGACGTCGCCGTCTACAACAACTACGACCGCCTCAAGAGTCGGGACGGGCTGCTCGTCAGTGAGGTCGTCCCGTCCGAACGGATCGATTCGATCTGGCTGAGCAGGACGGGGCTCGACGAGACCGCCTACGTCTACGTGAGTCACAGACCCATGATGAAACCGGGAAGCGACTCGACGTACATCTCCGTCGAGCGAACGCCCTTCTACAGGAACGTCCTCGCCGATCGGGAGCCGGTCTACGAGAACGAGCATGCGTCGGTCTACTACGTCCGAACGAACGGGACGAACGCCTAGAGAAGCGTCCGGACGTTCGAAACGAGCCCCGACGCCTCGACGCGGACCCGTTCTATCAGCGCGAGGACGGTGAGCGCGTAGATCGCTGCGCCCGTCCCGACCAACAGGATGGTCGTCGGGATCCCGAGCGTGGCGTCCGGCGTGAGCACCCAGAGACACGCCCCCATGAAGAGCGCGGCGAGGACTTCGAAGCCGATCTCCCGCGTCGGAACCGTGAACGCGAGTATCGACCGGATGAAGTAGAACGAGAGCGCCGTCCGGACCACCATCGCCGCCGTCGTGGCGAACGCCGCGCCGACCCACCCGAACAGGGTAATACCGACGACGTTGAGCGAGATGAGGAGGACGAGGAAGACGAGGTTCGTTCTGAACATCAGGTCCGGACGGTCGAGCGCGTTGAGCGCCTCACCGAACACCACCTCGTAGCTGTGGAACGCGCGTGCGAGGAGCAACACGACGACGACGGTGGCACCGACCCGGTACTCGTCGCCGAACATCGCCAGTATCGGTTCGGCGAAGATGATCCCGCCGACGAAGCCGGGGATCGACATGATCCCGACGTAGACCAGCGATCGTTCGAGGAGGTCGGTGACCCGGTCGTAGTCGTTCCGGGCCGCGAGCTCGCTGATGCTCGGGAACAGCGCCGAACTGATCGCCGACGCGACGAAGAACAGGACGCCGGTGATCTGCCAGCTCAGCTCGTAGACCCCGACGAGCGCGGGGGCGACGAAGACACCGAGGATGAGCGTGTCCGTCCAGATCCAGGAGGTCTCCTGGAGCGCCCCCATCCAGCTGTACTTCGCGAACCGGAACAGGCTCTCGAAGTGTCGCCGTGCCGGTCGTCGCAGCCGCAACGAGAGCATGGCCACGCCGACGACGACGGCCAACACCTGTCCGAGCCAGACCCCAACGAAGATCCCGAACACGCCGTAATCCAGTGCCAGGAGGGGGATCCACGCGACCAGGCGGCCGCCGTTGGAGACGAACCCCAGCAGCCCGGCTCTGGCGACCCGTTTCTCGCCGCTCAGGGATTCGTAGAGCGTCGACTGGACGAGATAGGTGAGCGAACACAGCAGCAAGAACGGCACCGCGAACTCGTGGCCGATGTAGGCGGTGATCTCGCCCCTGAAGCCGACCAGAACGGCCGTGACGGCGACGAAGATGCCGAGCCGGGTGAGGAGGGCGGCGGTGAAGAACTCGTCGCGCTCGACCCCCTCGCTGATCCGCTTCTTCGCGGCCGCGGAGAGGCCGGCGTCGGTCACCAGCCCGACGACCTCCACGACGGCGATGAACAGCGAGTACACCCCGAGCACCGACGCGCCGGTGGTCGCGAGGTAGAAGACCGCGAGGAACACGGAGACGGAGGTCGCGACCCGGGCGAGAAACGTTCCGAACGAGGACCGAACGATCGTCGACTGACTCATCCGCCCCTCCGGCGTTCCGGTACCATTGTTGGCTTCGGGTTCCCCCCACTCAGCCATTACTATGCGCCGATTCAATCGGTTCAGCCGGCGTCGCCGTTCGCGTTCGTGCGCCAGCTGTCCGGGAGTCCGACCGCCTGGCCGGTCATGGTGCCGACGAACGTGTTGTTCCTGAACGAACAGTCGACGAACGAGCCCGGCCCGGCCTTGCGTGCGACGACCCCCGACCGCGAGCGACCGTTGCTCTGTATCGTGTTGTCGTGGATCTGGAGCGCCACGATGTCGTTCCCGTCGACGAGACACCGTACCGCCGACCGATAGGTCCCCCGGAGGTCGTTGCTCTTGATCTGGTTGCCGATGCTCTCGACCCCCTTCGACGCCGAGACCAGGATGAGCGGGTGGTCGGGGTAGTCCGAGTGGATGTCGCAACCGGTGACGTTCGAGTAGCTACACCGGTCGAACTCGATCGTCGGGTCGCCGTCCAGCCCGTTGGCGTAGAACTTCGAATCGCTGACCTTCCAGGACTCCCCTCGAGCGGTGATCGCGGGTCCCCCGTTGTACCCAAACCAGTTGGTATCGACGCGGGCGACCCCGACGGAGGGATAGGACCGTTTGTTGCCGCCGCCGCGGAGCCCGGCGGCCCCGTTGTTGAGGAACTGACAGCCGCGGAACTGGTTGTCGTCGGTGCTCGCCGTCGACCCGGCGAGCCAGAAGCCGTTGTCGGGTGCGGCGTAGAAGTTGCAGTCGACGAATCGACTGTTCCAGAACGCCCCGTACACCGCGTTTCCGGTCGCGTTGTTCCCCCTGTTCCCGTCGAACATGAGGTCCCGCAGGGTACACTCCATCACGTTCCGGTCGGGGAGGTCGGGCGTCGTCACGAGGTCCGTGTTCGCCCCGTCTTCGAGCTTGAGCGTGGTCGCGTTGCGACCCGACCCGACGAGCATGACACCGTGTTCGAGCGTGAGCTCGCGCCCGACGTACGTCCCCGGCGCGAGCCGGATCACGACGTTCCCGCCCGTTCGGTCGATCACGGTCTGGATCGCCTCGAAACCGTCGTCGGGGGTGAGGTGATACTCGCCGGTCGCCCTCGGCGACTCGGGTTCGACGACCAACGGTATCCAGCGCTCGCCGTCGGAGAGCGACCGTCGCGTCGCCCCCGCCGGACCCGGGTCGGTCGCCTCCCAGATCGTTCCCTCGGCATCGCCCGGCTCCGGGCGGTCTCGTTTCGGTCCGACGTGGTAGTTCTCCGTTATCTCGTATACGCGGTCGAGGTTCGACATTTGGGTCTCCGTGGAAAGTCGTTCGGTAGGCTGGTTCGGCGACGAACAGGCGGCGACGGTACCGCTGCCCGCGGCGACGAGTGCCAGGAACGTTCGCCGTCCGATCGAGAGACGCTCCTGGGCCATTGCGGACGATCGTTCTCCGGACTGATTGACTATTGTCCCGTTGAACGGGTCATAGAACGAACGGGAACGGTTCTCGGAACCCGTTCGGACGACACGATGTGGACGGCTGGTCCGGTCCGTGGGACCGGTGCGAACACGGAGACCCGCCGGTCGTCACGAGGATCGCGCGTCGAACGAGGTGTGCCGAGCGGCGCTGACGAACGTCCCAGCCGCTCGATGCCCATCCCTTCCGCGTGTGTATCCGCTCAGTCGTGTTTCAGGAACGAAAGCGAGACCCGTGCTTCGGTCCAAACGACGACGGTCCTGCCGGTTGGTTCGATGTCTCCATCGGTTGTGCCATCGAGATCTATCCGTTGTTCTATCCTTTCAGTTCGTACGTTCTATTCGCAACTATCTACCCGACTTGTGGAATAATTTCGCGTTTGGATGTGCGTTCGTCCTCAAATATCCCGTTCAGAAACACACAATTGGAGAATATCTATCGTCCGATACGATCAACGACGGCCCGGAGGAGAATGAGCGAACACACAGCTGACGGCGTTTCCGCGAGCGAGGGGGTGGGTTCGACCGTCGACATCATCGACGACGACCACCGCCCGGGCCGGGTTCGTCCCCTCGAAAACGAGCGCGCCGAGAACGGCCGGCAGCCGACCGAACGGACGTCGGGCTCGGCGTGGGCGGGCGCGGACTGCGACGTGATGGTAGCGATCCCGGCGTACAACGAGGAAGCGACGATCGCCGACGTGGTGCGGCGGGTGGCCGACCACGCCGATCTGGTGCTCGTCGTGAACGATGGAAGCGACGACGGCACCGGAGCCAAGGCCGCGGAGGCGGGCGCGGTCGTCAGCACCCACCACCGAAACCGTGGCTACGGCGCGGCCCTCAAGACCGCCTTCGAGACCGCGAAGGAGTACGACGTGAACCATCTCGTCGTCCTCGACGCCGACGGCCAGCACGACCCCGCGGACGTTCCCCGGCTCGTCAGGGCGCAAGCCACCACGCACGCCCCGCTCGTCATCGGCAGTCGGTTCGTGGAGGGTGCCGTGTCGAACGCGCCGTTCTACCGCCGCGTGGGGCTCCGCGTCATCAACGTGCTCACGAACTTGAGCATGGGTATCGTGCGGGCCGACTCGCGGATGAGCGACACCCAGAGCGGCTTTCGGGCGTACGACCGGGAGGCGATCGAGACCCTCGCCGAGGACATGACCATCGGCGACTGGATGGACGCCAGCACGGACATCCTCTATCACATCCACCACCACGACTACCCGGTCGAGGAGGTCCCGATCACGGTCACCTACGACGTGGCGAACGCGAGCAGCCAGGACCCGCTCTCCCACGGGATGATCCTCCTCCAGAACATCCTGAAGACCATCGAACGCGAGCGCCCGCTCACGGCGCTCGCGCTGCCGGGCTTCTCGCTCACCTTCGGCGGGCTGGGCGTCGGCTACTGGGCGGTCATCAGCTACGTCCAGTCGGGGACGTTCCCGGTCGGGCTCTCGCTCAGCGCGGTGTTCCTCGTGCTGGTCGGTATCTTCGCGTGCTTCACCGCGATCGTCCTCCACTCGCTCAGCACCTACTTCGAGAACGCCGGGATCGACGGGAGGATTCGATGAGCGACGCGGTGACGAACGTCCTCTCGTTCGACGTCGAACACTGGTACTCGGCGACGCTGCTCCGGGAGCGAGTGACGGACCCGGCGACACACATCGAGGCGTCGATCGAACGCGTCCTCGCCGTCCTCGACCGATTCGACGTCCGGGCGACGTTCTTCGTCGTCGGGGAACTGGCCCGCGAACGACCGGACCTCGTGGCACGGATCGCGGATGCGGGTCACGAGGTCGGCTCACACGGCCACACCCACCGGCCGCTGTTCGAACTCGACAGGGATGCATTCGCCGCGGAGCTCGAAGCGAGCGCCGTCGCCATCCACGACGCGACCGGAACGTGGCCGACGGGGTTCCGTGCGCCGAACTTCTCGGTGACCCCCCGGACGGCGTGGGCCATCGAGGCGCTCGAAACCGCCGGCTATCGGTACGATTCCAGCGTCTTCCCCGTCAAGACGCCGATGTACGGGGTGGCCGACGCACCCGTTCGGCCCTACCGCCTCGACCCGCGGGCACCGTTCACTGATCCGGATGACAGTGCCGACGGTCGGCTCGTCGAGCTGCCGCTCGCGGTGTTCCATCCCCGTCTCCGACTGCCGGTCGCCGGCGGGTTCTACGCGCGAGTGCTCCCGACTTGGCCCGTGAAACGCGGGATACGGAACCTCAACGCACGCGGGCATCCGGCGACGATCTACTTCCACCCGTGGGAGTTCAACCCGGCCGTTCGGTCCGCAGCCGCAAACGCCCCGATACCGGCACACGCGCGTTTCATCAGTTTCCACGGGATCGAGCGATTGGCGGCGAAGCTCGAAGCGCTGCTCGACGAGTTTACCTTCGGGACGGCCGGTGCCGTCGCGGACGAGTACGCCGACCCCGGCGGGGTGGCTATCGACGGCACCGCGCCTATCAGGGTCGGGGGTGAGCGATGAGCCGGGCGACGACCGACGGGAGCGACGTCGGGATCGAGCCGGTGTCCACCCGGTCGCCGGAGTGGCGGTCCGTCGTCGATGACCACCCCGACGCGACGGTGTTTCACACCCCGGCGTGGGCGGACGCCGTCTCGACGGCGTTCGGGTACGAGCCCCGACACCGCCTCCTGACGGACCCCGATTCCGGCGCGACCCGGGGGATGATCCCGGGGTTCAGCGTCCGCGAGGGGGTCGGCCACAGCGTGGTCAACCCGTTCTGTGAGTACGGCTTTCCGCTGGTCGACGAGGACATCTCGGCGACGTCGGTTCTGTCCGGGCTCGACGGCGACACCCGCATCGTCAAGGATGCCGGCTGGAGCGGCGTAAGCGGGTACAACGAGGCGGGCTACGGCGGGGTTCCGACCGGGTCGTCGATCCGGCTGTCGCTCGATCGGTCGTTCGAGACCCTCTGGGAGTCGACGTTCGAGAAGGACATCCGCCGGTGCGTGCGAACCGCCCGCGACCACGGTGTCACCGTGACCGAGGCCACGGTCGCCGAGTTCTACCCGCTCTACCTCGAAACCATGCGTCGTCTCGGGAGCCCGCAGTTCCCCGAGGCGTTCTTCGCGTCGCTCGTCGACGGTCTCGGGGACGCCGCAACGGTTCTGCTCGCCGAGCGCGCGGGCGAACCGATCGCCGGCGTGTTCCTCTTCGAGTGGGGTGACACCACGATGGTGTGGACCCCGGCCTCGAAGCGCGCCCACTGGGACCACCGACCGAACCACCTGCTCTACGTCGAGTCGATCAAACGGGCCTGTCGCGCCGGTCGCTCGGTCGTGGACTTCGGGCGGTCGCGGCGCGGCTCCAGCGTTCACAGCTTCAAAGCACAGTTCGGCGGCTTCGACTACCCGCTCGTGAGCTTCGTCAGTCCACCCGAACGGGCTGGGCGAGCCTCGCTCGAAAGCTACGGACGGCTCGCGACGATCACGCCCCGGTTGGCACCGCTGATAACGCACCCCACCGTGGGGCCGAAACTCAAGGGATTCATCCATGAATAACACCACACTCGTCGGCTTGGCGTCGAGCATCGCACTGGTCGGAACGACACTCTACTGGCGGCGCAGGGAACGAACGGTCCGCGAGAGCTTGACCGTGAGCAGGGACTGGGAGTCGAACACGAACGACGTCGACCGCGAGACCCAACGCGCGGCACGGAAGGCGGCCGAACGGCTCGACGCGAGGGTCGAGGACCTCCCCGACCGGGTCACCGCGCTCGACGACGAACGCCGCGACCTGCGGCGCGAGCTCGACGCCGTCCGCGCGCGGTGGGCCGATTCGTGGTGGGGGTCGCTCTCGGACGACCGCTCGGTCGGCGGGGAATCGAACGGTGACGACCCGACCGTTCGCGTGGTCGAGTTCGCGGACGGGGAGCTCCCCGACGCACGGGCGCTCGCGAAGCGCGCGATGGACGGCGAGGGGATCACCCTCGTCGTCGCCCACGGCGATGGCTCCTTCGCCGTCGCCGTCGACGAAGCCCTCGCGGACGAGTTCAGCGCGACGGCTATCGGTCGCGAGATCGCCGACGAGGCGGGCGGCGGGGCGGGCGGTAACGACCGGCTGGCCGCCGGCGGCGGCGCGACGGACGCGCTCGGCGAGACCGCCGAACGCGTCAGACGGCGACTCCTCCGAACGGGGCCGACCACGCCCGCGTGACCGGCCGAGACCCGCTCAGCATCGCCGACGAGTTCACTGCCGAGACGACGAACGACCGCCACGATGACATCCAGAAACGCCCAAGACGCTTGGAGAACCACGAAGGAGAGATCGCTCAACGTGCCGTATCGGCTGGCCGCCAGGTACGGAGTTCCGCCGTTCGTCTCGTCGGTCTACTGGCGTGCCGAGACGGCCTACTGGAGGGCTCGGGCGGCGATGGCCGGCGATGCCGTCGAGACGACGGTCGCCGGCGAGACGGTTCGGTTCGGGGTCTCGACGGTGGCGGAGTACCGCCGAGCGACGACGTTCGGTGGCGAGCGCGACCTGATCGCGACGCTGCTTTCGACCCTCGACGGCACCGAGACGGTCTGGGACGTCGGGGCGTGCGTGGGGACGTACACCTGCTTCGTCGCGAACGCGCTGACCTCCGGCCAGGTCGTCGGGTTCGAACCCGAGGCGGTGAATCGGTCACGGCTCCGAAGCAACCTCGAAACCACCGCCCCCGCCGAACGCTGGACGGTGTCGCCGATAGCGCTCGCGGACGAGAACGGAACGACGATCCTCGCGTCCGAGACCGTCGAGGCCGGTGGCGGCCATCACTATCTCGCGCCCGACGGTGTCGGTCGAACGGTCGAGACACGTCGGGGAGAAGACCTCCTTGACGACGGATTCGCGCCGCCCGACGTGGTCAAGATCGACGTGCAGGGCGCGGAGCTCTTCGTCCTTCAGGGGTTGGGGGAACTGCTCGACACCGTCGAATCGATCTCCCTCGAAGTCCACTCGGAGAAGTGCCGTCGGTACGGAACGACCGCCGAGGAGGTCGAGGCGTTCCTCCGGGCGGCGGGCTACACGCTCACCCACCTCGGCGGGCCGGCGGACCGACGCTCCGGCGTCTACTTCGTTCACGCGCATCGTTGACACCTTCCGACGTACTCGACCCCGGCAGCCGGTTCGATTCAGTCGTTGGGACGACTCGAACGTGCGGATGATTCCGGGTTCGGTTCGGTGTCCTTCGGGCGATCCGTTCGGGCGATAGCTCAAACGACCGCATAGCTATGAGGTCGCTGTCCCTGGGATCCACGAATGAAATCACAAACCGATGGTCGTTCGGTACTGCTCCCGATCAACGACTCCGGCAGCAGCATCTCGTGTCTCCGCTCGCTCGGGAAACGCGGCGTCCACACCATCGCGGTCTCGGAGCGCCGGGACCGGCCGGCGCTCGCGTCCCGGTACTGTGATGAGACGGTTATCGTTCCCTCCCCATACGACGACCTCCTTGCCTACAGGGACGCCCTGCTCTCGCTCGCCGAACGGCCGGACGTCTACACGATCGTTCCCCACCGGGAGGTCGACAGCTACGTCCTCGGGAAATATCGCGACCAGTTCGAGGAGCACGTCGTCGCGCTCTGGCCCTCCTTCGAGCAGGTCCGGACGGTCCACGACCGGCTTCGACAGGCCGAAGCCGCACGTGAGGCCGGGGTCGCCATTCCGGAGACCTACTCGTTCGACGAGGTCGACGACTGGAGCCGCGAGCTGATCGTCAAACCCCGGTACTCGATCCTCACGCACGACTACGTGGACTCGCTCTCGGAGAACGAGTGTGAGGGGAAGATGGAGGTGATATACACCGCCGCCGGCACCGAACCCGACCTGGAGGCGATACAGGAGACGATGCACAAGAGCGGCCGTCACGTCCCCGACCACGTCCCGATCGTCCAGGAGCTCGTCCGGGACACCCGCACCGAGTACGGTTTCAGAGGGCTCTACGACGACGGGGAGTCGGTGCTGACGTGTCAGAAGCGCCAGGTCCGCGGGAAGTCCTACGCCGGCGGGGCGAGCGTCTACCGGGAGACCATGTACGACCCGGCGATCGAGGAGCTGGGACGAACCATGCTCGACCACCTCGACTGGCACGGGCTCGCCTCGGTCCAGTTCCTCAAAGAGCCCGACACTGGCGAGTACAAATTCACCGAGATCAACCCCCGCGTCTGGGCGTCGATCGAGATGGACGTCATCGCGGGGGCCGACTTCCCCTCGGCACACTGGTTGCTGGCGACGGGCGAGCCGGACCGTATCGAAACGGAGTACGAGGTGGGGGCCGGCAATCACCTCCTCTTCGGCGAATTCCAGTACCTCTGGAGCATCCTCCGGAAGCGCTACCCCGCGATCGAACCGCCCAGCTTCCGAGCCGCGGTGTGGGACGTGCTCTCGTCGTGTTACGACCAGCCACACTTCGACTACCTCCACCTCGACGACCCCGCCCCGTTCGTCCGTGGAGTTCTCAATCAGCTCCCGGTCGGCGGCCGTTCGGGGACCGAGATGGCCGGCCAGTAGCGGGTCGGCACGGGTTGTAAAATTTCAATCCAGCGCGCGCTCGTACGTCGAGACGATACCGTCGGCGACGTGCGACCAGTCGTACCGGTCGTAGACCAGCTCGCGGTTCCGCGCACCGACCCGTCGCCGTTCGTCCGGATGGTCGAGGTAGAACCGGATCGCCTCGGCGACGTCGCCGACCGCGGGTGCGGCGTCGAGGAGCCAGCCGTTCTCGTGGTGGTTCAGGACGTTCGGGAGCGCGCCGACGGACGTCGCGACCACGGGGAGCTCCGCGTGCATCGCTTCGAGCACGACCGTCGGCAGTCCCTCAGCCCCGGAGAGCTGTGTGAACAGGTCCGAGGCGTGGTACGCCGCCTTCAGCTCGTCGAAGGGCAAGTTGGCGAGGAAGTGAACTCGGTCGTCCGCCCGCTCGCGGACCGCCCGTTCGTACTCGCCGCTGCCGGTGCCGACGACCACCGCATCGAGGTCGCGGTCGGGGAGGTACTCGAAGAGCGCGTCGACGAGGAGGTGCGGGCGTTTCAGGGGCACCATCCGGCCGACGAACAGGATGGTGGGCGTCTCCGGGTCGAGGCCGTACCGGCGGTTGAACGCCGTGACGCGGTCGTGGCTCACCTCGAACTCCGCGGGATGGATACCGTTCGGAACCACGTCGACGGTCGAGGGATCGACGTCGAACGCGTCGACGAGCGCCTCCTTCTCGGTCGCGCCGAGCACGACCGTTCTGTCGACGCGGTTCAGGACGTACGCCGCGACCGGATGGTAGAGCCCCGTGAGCGCGCGCTGCAGGAAGCTGTCCGGTGACGGACGGAAGCCGTGGACCGTCAGCACGGAGGGGGCGTCCGCCGGGAGCGCGTGGACGGCCTCGACCGTCGAGAAGAACTCGAGGTTGTGGAGGTGATAGAGGTCCGCCGTGCTCCGCGCGACGCGCCGGTGGAGGTCGATCGAGAACGGATTCCGAAACACCGTGAAGTCGGTCTCGCAGTAGGCGACGTCGGCCTGCGGGTCGAGCGGCGAGTTCGTGTTCGCGAGGCTGACGTCGGTTGTGATCGTCGTCGTCTCGTGGCCGCGCGTTTCGAGCGAGCGGTTCAACCGGTAGACGTAGTTCTCGACGCCGCCGAGCGACGGGCGGTAGACGTGGGGGATCTGGACGACGTTCATGCTATCTTTCATAGGGTCGTTGGTCGGCGACGATGTGGCGATGCCAGGGGCGCATGTTAGGAGCGTTGCTGTGCGGCGAGGGGGCGTTCCGGCTGCTCGTCGAGCACGTCCCGGTAGATCGCGACGTGCTCGCGCGCGACGTTCTCCCAGGAGAACTGCTCGCGGAGGCGCTGTGTGTTCCGTCGCATCGCCGCCCAGCGGTCGTCGTCGGTCAGAATGGTCGCGAGTGCGTCGGCCAGCGGTTCGGGGTCGTCCATCGGGACGACGAGCCCGCAACCGCTCTCCTCGACCAGTCGGGGGAAGTCCGCGATGTCGGCCGCGACCACGGGCGTGCCGTAGGCGTACGAGATGGTCATCACGCCGCTGTGGCCGTTCTGGCGCTGGTGGGGGAGGACCGAGACCCGTGCTCGGCGGAAGTACGCGCCGACCTCATCGTTCGGGACGAAGCGGTTCTCGACCTCGAACAGATCAGGATGGGCGTCGATCACCCGTTTCGCGTCCGCCGGGAGGTCGCCGGAGCCGGCGATGACGCAGGTGACGTCGCCGACGCGGTCGGCCACCAACGGGATGGCCTTCGCGACGACGTCGTGTGCTTTCGTCGGGAGGATCTGTCCGAAACAGAGGATCGTTCGCGGTTCGACCGAGACGTCGGCGTGGTCGTACTGCGAGAATATCTCGTACATCCCGTGTGGAACGACGGAGATCTTCGACTGGTCGAAACCGTTGGAGACGAGGGTGTCGCGGTTCGTCTCGGTGTGAACGACGGTGTGTGCCCGGTCGAGCGCCGGGAGCGCGCGGTGTCCGAGCTTCATCACGTTGTCGAGGATCACGTTCGAGAGCGGTTCGCTCGCCGCCAGCTCCTTCCCACGGCGAAGGAGCTTGTTGGGGAGGACGTCGTGATAGGTCTCGATCACGGGATAGTCGTCGTCGATGCCGTAGTGCGCGGTGAACAGCTGGACCTGCGGGAACATGCTGGCCGGCGAGGTGAAGTGTACGATGTCGGGATCGAACGCTTCGATGCGGGCGAGGTTCCGGTAGGAGAGCGCCGCCCGGAACGCCGCCACCGGGCTCCAGTCACCGGCGTAGAGGTCCGTCGCCGCGATGTCGATGTTCTCGAACGCCTCGACACACTCGACGGCGTCGTCGAAGAGGTCGTCGGCGGTCGTCTCGAACGGTTTGAACACGACCACCTCGGCGTGGCGGGACATCGCGTTCGCGAGCTCCGCGGCGTAGTGCGGCAGGCCGCCGCTGTCCTGGGAGAGGACGTAGAGGACCTTCATCGTCTCGTGGACCGACGACTGGTGTTCGGGTACGGGCCGATCATCGACTCTCGTTCCGCCCGGGAACGACTTACCTATGCAGCCACTCAACCCAGCTCCCGGCCGTTCATTGAGCCGTTGTGTCGGCGTAACCGTCGGTTCCGTGGCACGGACACGGCCGCCGGACCGGGTTCCATCGAGGAAGTCGGTCGTGACCCCCTCGAACGCGATCCCGATTCCCTACCGTCGATTCCCGATGGCGACCCGATAATCCATATCGATCGATCAGTTGTTATAGAACGATAGTTCTTACAAATAGAGCGATATGCGCATACTTTTTTCGGATTTCGTGGATGGAATACCTCTCAGATCTCGTGATATTCACCTACGCATACATAAATACCCTTGACAGCTAAGCATTTATGTTATCTATGTATGGGGGTATGGCTGGCTTAACCAACGAACGGGCGCTTCCGGCCGAACCGGTTCGGTGGAGCGCCACCGTCCGTTGGCGACAGCTCGATCGAGCGACCTGGACGACACCCCACCGAAAACCATGCTAGAGTCAACGAAACACCAACTCTCCGAACACGAGATACACGACGTGCTGCGAAACAAGAGACGGGCGCGAACGCTGAAGTACCTCAGAGATCGGGACGAGACCGTCACGCTGCGGGAGCTGTCCGAAGAGCTGGCGAGCATCGAAACGGGGGAGTCACCGCCGCCACGCAGCACGCGTGAGAGCGTCTACAACTCGTTGCACCAGACCCACCTCCCGAAGCTCGACGACTTGGGGATCATCCAGTACGAACAGAACCGGAAGGTCGTCCACCTCCTCAACGACGCTCACCAGGTCGAAGTCTACATGGAGGTCGTCCCGAACGAGGGGGTGCCCTACGCCACCTACTACTTCGTGATAGGGCTGGTCTCGTTGGTCGTCGTCTCGCTGTCGAGCCTCGGGATGCCTCTGTTCGCCGCCCTGCCGGTCTCGGTGTGGGCCGGCGGGTTCGTCGTGTTGTTCCTGATCTCGGGCCTCATTTACTTCCACAGTCAGCAGAAACTCCGTCTCGGTCGGCCTCGCTGAGGACGCTGGGGCCGAGCACAATGCATTGTCGTCCTACCTGGCGAGCGGTATCCACTGCTGCACATCGAGACCGAGGGCGATGGAGAGAACGATCCCGAGCGCGAGCAGTCCGACCAGCACCACCAGGACGTTCCGTTTCGTTGCTCGGGGACGCATCCCCGGGATCGCCCAGAACACGTACTGGAGGGTTCTCACTGCTCTCCCCATGCTCGCCTCGAATACACCTGCCGAGACCGAGCCGATGGCGTCGCGGTCCCGGTTTCGTTCGTTTGGATCCATGCTATCGCCTGTGGTAACGCTACCCGTCCGTACGGGAAGTTTGCACTTAACTATGTGTACCGATAACGTCACACGTATTGGATAAAAACGAGACTAGTTGATCCATCGCGGTCGGTTGTCGTTTCCTTAAATGACGTTGTTCGCTTCTTATCGGTAGTCGGGGACGGGCCGGAGACAAGACGGTTCCCGATCCAAACGGATCGTTCGTTCCGGTTCATTCACCGGTTCAGTTCCACACACGGCCCCGGTATCGGGAGGTAGTATTAGCGAGCCCGAGAACGTCGGGGGACGACGGTCCGAGTTCCCCTTCGGGACGAAGAGCTATCAGATTGAACGGACCGCGCTCACGGGGTGGAGTCCTCCGGGAGGACTACCGGTGCGCTCGACGCGTTGGCCTGGAGGCTCCGCAGGTCCCGGACCGTCTCCTGTTTGGAGGTGTAGCCTCGACAGGACTTGGCGACGAGCGTGTCGTTCTCGTCGACGAATCGCCACCGCCAGTGTCCGTCGGCACCCCTGGCGACCTCGAAACGAGTGGGTGTGTTCGACCCGACCATACACGGGAATCGCGTTCCCCGGTGGTAAGCGCTTGCTTGACCTTCCCGGACGGTTATGAGCCCCGTTCGTCGAGGACCGCCCGACTACCCGACCGTGGAGAGCAGGAAGTACCCCAACGTGATCAGGAGCAACGTTGCGACCACGAACCCGAGTATGGGCGCGACCAGTCGTTCGAGTTCGGATAGCTCTACGGCTTCGTCCCTGACACGGCTTCGGTCGCTTCCGTTCGGAACGACCTTCCAGCCGTCCTCGCTCGGGGCGATCTCCCACTCGTACCGTTCCAGTATGAGTTCCCTCCCCGTCGACGGTCGGTCCTCGTGGTTTTCCCCCATCACGTTTTCCTCCAGTTCGCTCCCGCCGGAACGGGCGCACGAAGCGCGGCGTCAGCGGCAGGTCCGTCGGCCACCTCTAGAACCCTCGCCGATGGATACCGGTCGAAGTGTGCGCGCGACGGTGCTCCCCTCGTGAGCTACTGTTCAATACCGTACGAGCCCGTATTGACTGTGACTGCTGGATCGCAATGCCCTATTTAGGCGGCTCGGAACCACCGGTTCGGTTCGCCGTTCCGGTCGTCGACTACGAACGAGCCTCACGGACGTCAGCCCCATCCCGGAGTTTGCTCTCACACTGCGGACAAACCCGAACGGTGTCCGCGCCCGTCGGTGCGAAGACACGGACGTACTGCTTGGTGACGAACCCACTGCAGTTTTGACATCGTGGCATCTGGTCTCCTCCCACCGGGACCGAACCCCGACGTTCCATAGTCCCGAAACATGACTATCCAAGCCGAAGTGTCGACCGACCTACACCGGGGTTTCGGTGGTCACCGAGCCTCGTCGGAGTCACGGACGAGGCCGGATATCGCCCGTCAGCACGTCTCGTTTGGAGAAGTGAAGTCCCCCATCCCCGTGAACGGTAGTCACAGAAGCACGGCGGACAGTTCGTCGCACCCGCACTCGTCACATCCTCCGCCTTGGTCCCTGCTGTGGGATACCGGCTCGTCCTCCGCGCCGGAGACGGAACGAACGACGCCACAGCTCTCGCACATCAAGAGCTCACGTTCGTGTGGTCCGGTATCGGTCATGTGCTCGTGGGCGCGAAGGGCGATGCCTGGGTGATGCCAGAGCGGTTCGAACGGCGAACCACGCTACAGGTCTGTTTCCGCCGTCTTCGCGCCTAGTCTTCCCTGTTGCGGCAGGGTAAAAAAGGGACGACATGGGTGACAATGGAGACCGCACGGCCTTCGAGCGATGGCGTACTCCCCGTCCGATACCGGACTGCGAGCTAGTCGTCCGACAGCGCCCGAGACCGGCTGTAATCGGCGACTTCCGTGATCTCGATCTGGAGACGTCCGTCGTGCGTCCCGGAACGCCGGATGTCGTAACAGCCGGGAAGCGGGACGTCGTCCTCCTCCGCCGTCTCAACGAGCTGCCGAAGCTGCCGTTTGAATTCATCGCCGTTCATCGTGATGCACACGGAGGTACACGCGAGCGGTAGCATAATCGTTTCGTCAGCGGCGGGTGTTCCGTACCGTCCGTCCCGTGATAGCCGTACGTTTCGCGACCGAGCACTAAATATCGAGACGAACCCAAAACCACCAACGATAGTTTCCGGAATCCGGACGTTGAAATTGTGTGTTCAAGCGATTTTATCAGACAATGGTTTCACGAGCGGAACAGATGTGAAAGAAAACCGCCAGACGGCGCACTATTTCGTGGATTCCGGAACTGCATGACAAAACCCACATACAATGTAACTGGAGGGTGGAAGGCATCTGTCCCGAGCGGGCTCAAGGGGTGGTTGGAATGGTGTATGCAACGCAGTGGACGGCGATCTCCACACTGAAACCCGTGACTCGTGCGCTCCGAACAGACTCGCCATCGGCATCGAGCGGGATGGGGGGAGCGACGGGGGGATGAGTCTCGTCGCGACCTACCACCTCGATACCCCAGTGTACGACCCGCTCTTCGAACGGGTGTCCGACCTCCGACTCGAGATCGAACACGTCGTGGCGTGCGCTCCCGACACTCTCCTGGTGACGTTCTGGGCCGAGACGGACCACTGGCCGACGTTCGAAGCCGCGCTCGAACGGTCGGATACCGCGACGGTGATCCGGCACCTCCGTTCGGAGGACGGCCAGGAACGCTGCCAGCTCCGTCTGCCCGCCTCGACGACCACGTACTGGGACTGGACCGCCGTCGGTGGTGTGCTCCTCGCCTCGACCGTCACGCGTCACGGTGCGACGACCCGGATGGAGTTCCCGGACCAGGAGGCCTTGCGGACGTATCGGGAACGGTGCTCCGAACGGGGGATGGGGTTCTCGTTGAGCAGCCTGACCGATGCCGGCACGGGTTCGGACCGTCGCTCCCAGCCGCTGACCCCGTCGCAACGCGAGATCGTTGCGTTGGCCGTCGAACGTGGCTACTTCGAGGTTCCACGCCGAACCAGCATGGTCGAGCTCGCCGCCGAGTGTGGCATCTCCGACCAGGCAGCCTCCGAACGCCTCCGTCGTGGCCTCTCGAACCTCCTCGAAAGCGGTGTGTTCGATACGCTGTGGGCTCCCGCTTCGAGAGGCACCCCGAAAGTACGATAGGTGGCACGCCGGCCGGCACGGTGGTTGGAAGTGCCGATCGGGTGCCGCCCGTTCCTTCTTGTTCGCCTACTAAGTACTTATGTGAGGATCCGGGTCACAGTCGGGATCGGCTTTCGATGGGGGCGTCCATCCTGTATGTACCTTCTCAGAAAAAGCAGACGTCTCGGAGTGAAAATATATACACGTCTGCGGGAAACTGGTCAGACGGTGGTTGGATCATGACAAGCGCCGTCGAAGAGAAGGCGATCGAACTGTTGCAGAACCTCGGTCTCAAGGAGTACGAAGCGAGGTGTTTCACGGCACTGACGAGGCTCCCGTCCGGGACGGCGAGGGAGATCAGTGAGACGTCGGACGTCCCTCGTACCCGCGTCTACGAGGCCGTTCGCGTGCTCGAATCCCAGGGGTTGGTGGAGGTCCACCAGGGAAATCCACAGTACTTCCGCGCCGTCGGGGTCGACGAGGCAGTCACCGTTCTCGCGAACCGCTACTCGTCCCGCATCGACGAGCTGGACCAGGCGCTTCACGGTATCGGAAGTCGAGCGGGAAGCGACGACCGAGATGCACACGAGGTCTGGTCCCTCACCGGTGCGTCCTCGATCGCGGCGCGTGCGAACGAGATGATACGCGCCGGAAACGGGGAGGTAGTCATAGTCGTCGGGTCGAGAGCCGTGCTCACCAACGAGCTCTACGAAACCCTCCGAGAGACCGCCGATGCTGGGGTCGACGTCGTCATCGGCGCGATGCGGTCGGAAGCACGCGAAGCGATTCAGCGTCGTGTCCCAGGGGCGACGGTGTTCGAAAGCGGACTCACGTGGCTCGAAAAGCCCACCGCGGAACGGGAAGACGTCTCGGTCGGAGTACTGTTGATGGTCGACCGGACCGCACTCCTCGTGAGCTCGCGAGTCCCCGACGAGTACGACGGACCGACCGACCGGGCGGTGTACGGCCGCGGCTTTTCGAACGGGTTGGTGATGATCGCCCACCGATTGCTGTCCCACGGTCTCCAGGATATCCAGCGCCCGGCCGAAGAGTAACGAGCACCCTCCGACGAGAACTCCTCCCGACTGGATCGAGTCGACCCGAGGAATAGAGCGATACCGTTCGTACGGAGTGAAGCGAGCGCACCTGAAATCGGTGACAGCACTCAAAGTCACAGCAGTAGCCACAACGTTGACGACCTGCTCATCGACAACAACCTCGCTGTATCTCCGGAGTGACGACCGACCTGCGGACGATCACAGACAGAAAATTTTGAGATTGATTCCGGATAGCTGTTCAAAGACGAGTCGAAAGTACTTGCACAGTATCTCATAGTTGTCGTCAGTCCTCACGGGGAGGGAGGCCGCATTGAGAATGAGACCACAAGCGATACAGAACCGCTGGAAGAGCGATACTCCTCGGCTCGTTCGATCGAACAGATCGAACTGAGCCTTCCGAGAACGAGAACACCGACACCGGATCGGGTCGGTCGTCGAAGACTTCTGGCGATGGATCCGACTTATTTGACGTACTACCACGAGCCGTTCACCGAAACGAATACCCTGGTTATCCGTTGGTATCGTTTCACGAGCGGCTGTTATCACTGTCCCGTGACGTTCATCGAGATCGACGCCAACCTCTTGCTGCACGCGATGTCGTCGGCATGGTGGCCTCAGATATTCTTGTCTGATACGAGCACCACCATCGTACAGAGACACTGCCAGGAACTCGTCCCCGTCGGGAAACGTTCCCCCAGCGAGCAGAGCGGGCGATACTGGTCGGGTTTCCAGCGATGCTCGTGGCTTCGCTCCCACCTATCGGCGAACTCACGATGAACGAAGAACCGGTCGTGTAGTTGGCTACTCCTCGGACGAGACCGCCTGAAACCGGCGGCCGTCGGGGTCCCGGAAGTTGGTGATCGTCCGACCCGTCTTCTCGACGTAGTAGGGATCGGAGACCTGATCGACGTCCTCGTTCTTTAGGGTCTGCGTGACGTCCTCGATGTCGTCGGTCGCGAAGGCGATGTGGTTGATGCCCGGCGTCTCCTCGCCCTCGACGGTGTGGAGTTCGATGATCGGGCCCTCCCAGTCGGCGGGTTGGAGTTCGTACGAAGTCCCGTGGTGTTCGGTGGTGCGCACCTCCTCGTAGCCGAGCGTCTTCAGGAAATCGGCCATCTCGTCCGCGTCGCTCGCCTCGATCTCGATGTGGTCGACCGTTTGCCAGCCGATGTGGTCGACACCCGGTTCCTCGGCGGCGGTCAGGCTGAGCGAGTGGTGGTCGAACTCGTCGACACCCCTGAGATAGACGGTGTCGTCGACCCGTGCGACCTCCTCCAACCCCACCGAGTCGCGAAAGAAGTACAACGATGCATCCAGGTCGGGGGTTTCGAGCGCGACGTGGCCCAGGGAGTGGATTTCCGGTGTCATTCCGTGATACCTAGCTCGATGGGACAATAAACGTTCGTCTCGAAGGGGTTTCCCTCGTCTTCCGATAGCAGCGGTCGGTTCCTTCGATAGGGAGTCGGTCCGATAATCTCGTATGCAAGAGTCCTCCGTCGACGTTGCATCTCCCCGGCTGCAACGAGGTCGTAACAACGCTACTGGCATTACGTCCACCGAACGGGACCGAACCGTGAGGTCGCGTAAACGACGACCGGCACCCATCAGCAGCCAGCGATCACCAACGATCTCGACTTCTGACTCTTTCTCGACATTTATCCGATATCAGCGGATGGATGCTACTCGCGAGGGAGGGACTCCGTCACCGAACGACGACTCGATACCCGGTCGTCACCGCACGACGGGCCCCGGTCGGGGACCGGGGGCGCTAGAACGGGTACTCGCGTTCCTCGTGCTGGATCGAGATCCACTTCGTCTCGGTGACCTCGTGGAGGAACGCGTCGCTGTTGTACGTTCCGACGCCGGACGCGCCGATACCGCTGAACGGGACGTGCGCCTCGTCGTTGATCGGTTGGTCGTTGATGTGGACGTTGCCGGTCTCCATCCGCTCGGCGATGTCGATGCCGACGTCGAGGTCGCCGGCGTGAACGGAGCCCGAGAGCCCGTACTCGGTGTCGTTGGCGATCGCGATGGCCTCGTCCACCGTCGAGAACGGGATCACCGGCGCTACCGGGCCGAAGTGTTCGTTGCAGGCGGCGGCCATCTCGTTGGTCACGCCCGACAGTACCGTTGGTTCGACCACCAGCGAGTCGTCGACCCCGTCGAGGTCGACGGTCCCACCACCGGTTTCGAGCGTGGCACCCGCATCGACCGTCTCCTCGACGTAGTCGAGCATCTCGTCGCGCTGGGATTCGTTGATGATCGGCCCCACTATCGTCTCCGCCTCGTGGGCGCTTCCGGTGGCGAGGGATTCCGCACGGTCGACGAGTCGGTCGACGTACTCGTCGTAGACGTCCTCGTGGACGATGTGGCGGTTGATCGAGATGCAGACCTGCCCCTGGTGGACGAACGACCCGAACGTGGCCCCGTCGAGCGCCCGGTCGAGGTCGGCGTCCGCGGTCACGACGTGGGCGTTGTTGCCGCCGAGCTCCATCGCTGGCACCGCGAGGTTCTCGCCCGCGATCCCGGAGACGTGCTGGCCGACCTCGGTCGAACCGGTGAACGCGACGACGTCGCTCTCGGGGTGGCCCGCGACGCGGTCGCCGATCTCGGAACCACGGCCCGTCACGACGTTCAGCACGCCGGGCGGGAGGTCGGTCATCTCGAAGAGCGCGCCGAAGAGCAGCCCGCCCGTTATCGGCGCTTCCGTCGAGGGTTTCAACACGACGCTGTTGCCGGCCGCGATGGCGGGTGCGACGGCGCGCATCGAGAGGTTGAGCGGGAAGTTCCACGGCGAGATGACCGTCACGACACCCTTCGGACCACGCCGAAGGATGTTCTCCTTTCCGGGGATGTTCGAATCGGCGTACTCGCCCTTCATCCGCCGCGGGAGGGTCGCGGCCTCGCTCGCGTGGTCGGCCGCGATCTGGATCGACGTCTCACCCATAATCGACGCCCCGCCCACCTCGTCCCGCAGGAGTTCGACGATCTCGTCACTGTTGTCCTGCATGACCCCAATGAGCTGCTGGACGACCTCCTGTCGTCGTGCCGGCGGCTGTGCCCCCCACTCGTGCTGTGCTGCCGCCGCCGCTTCGTAGGCGGCATCGACGTCCGCCTCGGTCGCGGCGGGGACCTCGGCGACGGTCTCACGGGTTGATGGGTCCTCGACCGAGATCGTCTCCCCGCTCTCGCCGCTCGTCCACTCACCGTCGACGTAGAGGGCGTTCCAGCCCGCGTCGGTCGCCAAGTCGTTTTGCATGGCCACGTGAGGGAACGGGCCAATCACGTAAAAATCAACCGTCGCACCGACACGAACAGGTCCGGTGTCGATGGCGCTCCCCCCGCGGCCGCCACGCGTGTCGTAGAGCGCCACGGCCCGAAACAGGGTCGATCACTCCCGTTCGACCGCCGCCAGCCGTTCCCGGAGCGTCGTTCGGATCGAGGCGAGGTCCCCGCCCATCCGAACGATCCGATAGCCGGCTTGTATGGCGTCCTCGATGGCCGCTGGTTCGTTGGCTATCTTCCCCATCGGGACCCCCGCCGACCGACAGGCCGCCTCGATTCCCTCGATCGTATCGAGCACCTCCGGATGGGTCTTGTCCGTGGGATGGCCCAGCTGCACCGAGAGGTCGGAGGGACCGACGAAGACGAAGCCGAGCTCCGGCACCGACAGGATCTCGTCGATCGCCTCCACGGCACCGGTCTTCTCGACCATCACCCCGATGCACACCTCTTCGTCCTCGGTCTGAACGTACGCGTTGCTGCTGCCCCAGTTACGGGCGCGACCGCTCGCCATGCCCCGTTCGCCGGGTTCGCCCTCGTAGACGAACCGGGTGGCTTCCACGGCCGCCCGGACCTCCTCGGCGGTGTCCACCCGGGGGATGAGAAGCGTCCGGACGCCCGCATCGAGCACCTTCCGGATGAGGGACGGGTCGCCCGACGGAAGTCGGACGAAGAGTTCGGTCCCGCCGGCCTCGGCCGCCCGGGTGAGGTCCTCGAAGACGCGGCTGTCGTAGGGGCTCGGCCCCATGTGTTCGAAGTCGAGCCAGACGAAGTCGAACCCCAGCTCGCCGAACACCTCGATGACCGTCGGCGAGAACGTCGATGCCCGTGCGCCGAAGGCGACCTCGCCGCTCTCGACGGTTCGTTTGAAAGCGTTGCGCTGGTCCATGACGACTACGATCGCTTCTCCAGGTGGCTTATACGTTTCGCCGGTTTCCCTCGTTGGTCCGGATCCCGCGGGGTCAGTAGTGCCGATCCTCGACCAGCTCGTCGAACCGGTCCTGCAGACGGCGGGTTATCGGATCCTCCGAGAACTCGACGCCGTCGACGGCGGCGATCGGCCGGATCTCCCACGTCGTGTTCGTCAGGAACGCCTCGTCGGCCGACTGGAGATCCCGAATCGTGTACCGTCCCGTCTCGACGGGGACGGCCGAATCGCGGGCGAGGTCGAGCACGACCGACCGGGTCACGCCGGGGAGGAGCGACCCGTCCGTACTCGGCGTCCGAAGCACGCCGTCGGCGACGAAGAAGACGTTGCTCGTCGTGCCCTCGGCGAGATATCCCTCCCCGTCGCGGAGCAGCGCCTCGTCGGCGGTCGAGTCCGATGGTTCGGCCGGGTCGGCTCCGGCCCGGCGCAGTTCGAGCCGGGCGAGGATCCCGTTGAGGTAGTTGTGCGTCTTCGTGGTCGCCGGGACGGCTTCGTCCGGCACACGGCGGGTCTCGACCGTGCGAACGACGGCCCGGTCGTCCCAGACGGACGTCCCCGCCGTGCCCCCTCGGGGGAGTCCGTCGACGATGACGACGACCGTCGGGTCGACGTCGGGGTCCGGGGTGAGCTTCCCCGGCTGCACGCCTCGGGTGACCGAGAGACGAACGTAGGCGTCCGTCAGTTCGTTCGCGCTGAGCGTCTCACGGACGCGCGCCCGCAGGTCCTCCTCGTCCGGCACCGAATCGCCCATTCCAAGCGTTTCCGCGGTCGAGTGAAGCCGCTCCAGGTGCCTCGACCACTCGAAGACGGTCCCGCCGTAGGCCCGCAGGGTCTCGAAGGCCGCGTCGCCGTAGAGGAATCCCCGGTCACGGACGTTCACCGTCGCCTCGTCGGCCGGCCGGAGTTCCCCGTCGACGTGGTAGTATCGCTCCATACTACGAGTCACTTCCCTCGCATCGGTCACAGAACGTGGCCATCATCTGCTCCCCGACGTCCGTGAGCACGCTCTCGGGATGGAACTGGATGCCCTCGTGCGGGCGGTCGACGTGGCGAACGCCCATGACGACCGCCTCCTCGTCGAGGGTCGTCGCCGTCTCGACCAGCGAGTCCGGGAGGTTCGCCCGTCGCACGGCGAGCGAGTGGTATCGACCACAGTCGAACCGGTCCAGGAGACCCTCGAACACCCCGCTTCCGTCGTGCGAGATGGTCGAGGACTTCCCGTGCACGACCGACTCGGCGTGGCCGACGGGAGCGCCGTTGGCGACACAGAGTGCCTGGTGACCGAGGCAGACCCCGAGCGTCGGATAGTCGAGGTCCCTGAAGATCGGGACGGAGACGCCGGCCGACTCCGGGCTCCCCGGACCGGGGGAGACGACGATCCCGTCGGGGTCGAGCGCGTCGATCCCGGCGAGGTCGATCGCATCGTTCCGCCGGACCACGACGTCGGTGTGGACGCCGACGTACTGGACGAGGTTGTAGGCGAACGAGTCGTAGTTGTCGATGACCAGTATCGTCATCGCGCCGCCGGCCCCCCTCGTTCGCTCTCCGCTCCCGCCGCTTCGTCGTGCTCGGTTCCGGGGTCCGTCTGCTCGATCGAGAGGTCCGCCGTCCGACCGAGCGCTTCGTCGACGGCCGAGACGAGCGCACGGGCTTTCGAGAGCGTCTCCTCGTACTCCCGCTCGGGAACCGAATCGTGGACGATCCCGGCTCCCGCACGGAGGTGGTACTCGTCGCCGTGGCGGACCAGCGTCCGGATGATGATGTTCATGGTCACGCGGTCGTCGAAGCCGAAGATACCGATCGAGCCCGTGTACGGGCCGCGACGGGTGGCTTCGACGTCCTCGATGATCTCCATGGTCCGGGGTTTGGGCGCGCCGGTGATCGTGCCGCCGGGAAAGAGGGCGGCGACCGCCTCGGCGAGGCCCGCATCCTCTCGAAGCGTCCCGTCGACCTGAGAGACGAGGTGCATGACCTCGGAGTAGCGGTCGACGCGGCGGTACTCGGTGACGTCGACCGAGCCGTATTCGGAGACCTTCCCGAGGTCGTTCCGTTCGAGGTCGACGAGCATGGCGTGCTCGGCGCGTTCCTTCTCGTCGGTCAGGAGGTCGCGTTCGTACGCCGCGTCGGCCTCGGGGGACGCACCGCGTGGTCGCGTCCCCGCGATCGGTTCGGTCGAGAGGCGGTCGCCGTCCCGGGCGAACAGGAGTTCGGGGCTCGCGCTGACCAGGTCGACGCCGGGGAATTCGAGCAGGGCGGAGTAGGGTGCCGGGTTGACGTCCCGGAGGGCGGCGAACGCCTCGACGGGGTGGACTGCGGCCGGGGCGACGAGCCGCTGGGAGATGTTCGCTTGGAACGTGTCCCCGTCCCGAACGTGTTCCTTGACGCGTCGAACCCGGTCGGCGAACGCGGCTCGACCGCAGTCGCTCTCGAACCGCGCCGTTCGGGTGGCGACCGGCGGTTCCCCGACGGCGGGGTCGCCGTCGACCAGCCGCCGAACCAGGTCGAGCGCTCGCTCACGCCCGCGCTCGTACGCCGTCGCAGCCCGATCGGCTCCGTTCGTCCCGGAGCCGCTCTCGGTCGCCGTGGCTCCACCGACCCGCGGGCAGGCAGTGACCCGGAGCGTGGTTCGGTCGTCCGGGTCGCCGCCGTGTTCCCAGGCGGCGACCCGGTCGTAGACCCCGAGCTGAAGCGTTGGCAGCTCGCGGTCGTCGGTCGCGCTCGTCGGGAGGCTTTCGAGCTCGCGGGCGACGTCGTAGGAGAGCCAGCCGACCGCGCCGCAGGGATACGGGACGTCACAGGAGCCACGCGCGAGCTCCTCCTCGCCGAGTCGGTTCGCGAGCGCCGCGAGCGTCGGCGTCTCGTCGGTCGTGACTTCGAGCCGGTCGACCGGGTCGACCCCGAAGTAGCCCCAGCCGGGCTGCCCGCCGGTCGTTTCGAGGTAGAAGTCCCACTGCCCACCGCCCCGTCGAGCGCGGCGGTAGGCGTCGAACGGGTCGTCGACGGCGACCCGAACCTCGACCGGAACCCGGGTTCCGTCGGCCACCCCGTGGGCGACCGCCTCGAACCCGCCTTCGGTCGTGACGACGTCCGTTTCGTGCATGCTACATGGTACCAGGAATGCGACCAATAGGATTTCGGTTCAAAAGCAGCGCTATTTTTCCCTTCCCACCCTCCCCATCCTCGCGAAACGGGCCACCGCGTTTCACGACGAGAACGTCCCCGAAAGGTGCGTGTTGCGATGGGCTTTTGTCGTGTGGCGGCAAGACCAAGACGCAATGAGCACCCCGGCGGAGATCGAAGCCATGCTCGACACGGCGGACGCGTCAGGGCTCGTCTTCGACGATGCAAACGCCGACCTCGCACGGACCGTCCTCGACCGGACCGACCTCGACTGTGCGCTCCGGACGGGCGACGGCTCTATCGAGCGCCCGCTGGTCGAGGACTACGGAACCGCTCTCGATACGGCACCTGAGGAAAAGCCGGACCGAACGGGAAACGAGTACGGTGTGTTCTTCACCAGTGGGACCACCAGCGACCCGAAGGCGTTGTTGTTCGACCAAGAGCAGCTGTGGCACGGCAGCACCCAGGTCATCATGGAGATGAGCATCGAGGAGACCGACCGTGCGCTGGTCACGACGCCGTGGTTCCACATGGTGACGACCGACGCGTGGATACTTCCGCACCTCCAGGCCGGCGCGACGCTCGTGCTCCAGCCCACGTTCGACCCCGAGACCGCGCTCGAACACATCGCCGACCACGACCTCACGGGACTGCTCGCGGTGCCAACGCAGCTGACCGCGATGATCGACGCCCAGGTCGAAGCGGAATACGACGTCGACACACTGTCGTATATCCGTACTGGCGGTTCGGTCGTAACGCCACGGCTGATCCGGCGCGCGTCGGAACACCTCACCGAGGGCGTCTACAACACCTACGGCCTCACTGAAGGTGGGCCGAACCTCGCGTTCGCCCATCCATCGCGACAGACCGACCACACCGGTACCATCGGGACGGAATCGTTCATGTGGGAACTCAGAGTCGTGGAGGCGGCCTCGCCCGGCGAACTTCCCGACGCCGAATCGGTGGTCGATCCCGGTGAAACCGGCGAACTCCTCGCACGCGGCCCCGCGATGACCGATGGCTATCTCGGGGATCCACCGGCCGCGGAGACGCTGTTCGTCGATGGATGGCTCCGCACCAACGACGTCGTTCACGTCGACGAGGGGGGCTATCTCCACGTCGTCGACCGGGTAGACAACATGGTGATCACCGGCGGCGAGAACGTCTACCCACAGGAGATCGAGCGGATCTTTGAGGGCCACGACGCCGTGCGCGAGTCCGTCGTCTTCGGCCGACCGGACGAGGAGTGGGGCGAGGCCCTGTGCGCGGTGATTTCGACGACCGAAGCGGTCACCGAAGCCGAACTCGATGGGTTCTGTCTCGACCACGACGACCTCGCGGATTTCAAGCGACCTCGACGGTACGCGCTCACTACGGAGCTCCTCCCACGGACCGATACCGGAACGCTCCAGCGCACAGCGGCGATCGAGCGCTTCTTCGAATGAGGAGTGGTCCCTCCACACCGTCGCGGGGCTTATCGGGTCCGACGGCACGAATCAGCTCTCGCTCCACGACGGTCGCTTTCTCCGGCGCGGTTTGAGTGTCTCCTCGGCGGTCAAGTCGTCGCGTTTTTCGCTCGGGTAGCCCTCGGGATAGGTGGGGAACGAGACGCCGTCGATCTCGTCCTCGGGGGCTATCAGTCCATCGAAAGGACTCCGAAGTGACTGGATTTTCTTGAACGAAAACGATCGAATCCCTTGGGGTTCGTCCCTCGATGAGTCGGATAGTCACTCCTGAGCGAGAAGGGCAACGTGAGCACTCACGCGACCGTTTTCCAGCGATACCATAACAGGTCTATGCTTGTTACAGGACCTACCGATATTCGCTAGCCAGTCCGAGCTCTGAAGGTCCGCTGCCCGCCTTCCGTGCATCGATTCAGGACACTCAAAAATGTCGTTCTGCCCGATGATCGGGGCAGTGAAGCAGTATTTCGGATACCATCGCCAGATCGTCCGCATTTTTGGAATATTGTGCGAAGTATTGTCGGAACTTCGGATTTCAGTACGGTGTCGATGTGTCTCTCGGTCATTCCGGATGACAATGCTTTAGTAACGGGGTTGCGTTGGGTGCTATAACATGAGCCAGACAAGTGTTGCAGAACACCCCGCCGAGATAGAGGCAAGCAATATCGGGGGGATCTCCGAGACGGAGATCTCGTTCTCCCCAGGTGTGACTATCCTCACGGGGCGGAACGCGACCAATCGAACCTCGTTCCTCCAGGCTATCATGGCTGCTCTCGGGAGCGAACACGCTTCGCTGAAGGGGGACTCGGACGAAGGATACGTCGAACTCACGCTCGGGGAGAACGTGTATCGACGGGCGCTCGAACGCGAACGGGGGACGGTCGTGATGGGTGGGGAGCCGTATCTCGACGACCCCGAAGGGGCCGACCTCTTCGCCTTCCTCCTCGAGAACAACGAGGCGCGCCAGGCGGTCGCACGTGGCGACGACCTCCGTGAAGTGATCATGCGTCCGGTCGACACCGACGCCATCCAGGCCGAGATCACGCGGCTCGAAACCCGCAAACGCGACCTCGACGACCGGCTCGACAGGCTGGATTCGCTCGACGACCGACTCCCGGAGCTCGAACAACGGCGCACACGGCTCGAAGACCGGATCGAGGACAAACGTGCCGACCTCGAAGCGAAGAACACAGAGATCGAGAACGCCGACAGCACCGTCGACGACACGCGCGAGCAGAAGTCCGCCTTCGAGAACGCGCTCGACGACCTCCAGTCGACCCGGTCGGAGCTCGACAACGTCCGCTATCGAATCGACACACAGCGCGAGAGCATCCAGGCGCTCGAAGACGAGCGCGACGACCTCGAAACCGAGATAGCGGACCTCTCGGGGACACCCGCCGGGGACATCTCCGAACTCGATTCGGAGATCGAGCGACTCCGGAACCACAAGCAGTCGCTCGAATCCACGATCTCCCAGCTCCAGCGGGTGCTCCAGTTCAACGAGCAGATGCTCGACGGCGACAACCCCGAGCTCCAGACCGCGCTGCAGGAGACCGCCCCGCGAACCGCCGCGAACGGGGGCGGGGACGAGGACGGTGCACTCACCGACCAGCTGCTCGCCGACGAGGAGGAGACGACCGTCTGTTGGACCTGTGGGAGCGAGGTCGACCGGGAGGCGATCGACGAGACCCTCGAAAGCCTCCGTTCGCTCCGCGAGGAGAAGGCCCACGAGCGCAACGAACTCAACACCGAACTCAACGAGTTGACCTCGCAGCGCGATGCGCTCCGCAACGAGCGCGACCAGCACGAGCGCCTCCAGCGCAAACTCGACGACATCGACCGCGAGGTCGACGAGCGCGAGGACACGATCGACGACCTGACGAGCGAACGCGACCGGCTCGAAGACGAGATCGGTGAGCTCGAAGCCGACGTCGACGAACTCGAAGACCAGGACCACAGCGAACTGCTCGACCTCCACAAGGAGGCGAACCAGCTCGAGTTCGAACTCGGGCGGCTCGAAAACGACCTGGAGGACGTCGACGAGGAGGTCGAATCGGTCGAGGAGCAGCTCGACGAGCGCGAGGAGCTCAAACGGGAGCGCGCCGACCTCCAGGACGAGCTCGCCGACCTCCGAACCCGGATCGAGCAGCTCGAATCCGAAGCGGTCGAGGAGTTCAACGACCACATGGAGACGATCCTCGGGATCCTCGAGTACGCGAACATCGACCGGATCTGGATCGAACGAACCGAGCGGACCGTGCGAGAGGGCCGGCGCAAGGTCCAGCGAAGCGTCTTCGACCTCCACGTGGTCCGGAGCACCGACGACGGCCGGACTTACGAGGACACGATCGACCACCTCTCCGAGAGCGAACGCGAGGTCACAGGGCTCGTGTTCGCGCTCGCGGGCTATCTGGTTCACGAACTCCACGAGAACCTCCCGTTTATCGTACTCGATTCGCTCGAAGCGCTGGACTCGGACCGGATCGCCGCACTCGTCGAGTACTTCAGCGACTACGCCGAGTACCTCGTCGTCGCCCTCCTCCCCGAGGACGCCGCCGGCCTCGACGAGCGCCACGAGCGCATCACGACCATCTGACGGGCGCACGCTTTTCGATCCCGGAAATCACCGGAAGCCACTCGTCGTTCGCTCCGTTCCGAACCGCGACGATTCGCCGGGAACGAACGAGTACATCCATCCGAGGTATCCGGAACCATCGACGATAGACCGGCCGAGTTTTACTTTTGAAAACGAAATTCGTGACGAGCACTCAGCCCGAACCCACTACGCCATTCGACGACGGAGCGGGTGTCCCCAGAGAAAACCGTGTGGAATACGAACGTATTTCATCAAGGGACCGATGCCGAGAGTCGATGACACTCGACAGGGAGACGATCGAGTGGCAGGAGGACGAACTCGGCCCGGCGACCAGCCACCAGTGGGTCGGCGAGGGACCGGACTGGTACGGCGTCGGTATCCCGTACGTCGACTGATAGCTGAGTCGAGATCGACCGCCGAAGACGTCGATACACGACCCATTCACGGACACAAATAATTAATCGAGGCTCTCGAACCCCCGTCTCACAGCCACCGAATCGGCGCTGGATTTCACACACCGACGATGGACGACAGCGGAGGGCAGGTCGTGAACTCGATCGACAGCAACCGGTCGTTTCGAGCGGTGTAGAAAACGGAAACACAGTGGTCTCCTGCTACCCGTCGCTTTCCGGTATCCGCAGTCGTCGTCTTCGACCTCTCGTCCGGTGTGTGCCTCAGTCGAGATCCCCGCGGGAGTTTGGGGAGAGTGCCGAAACAAAACAAAGTAAGCTTCTTCCGTCCATCGGAAACGTTCTCGAAGGGAGGTCCCTCGTCTCGAATCCTTATTGAGGAAAGAAATCCAACAATCGTACTCTCGAATATTCCATCCGGTGAATCGTGCTACGATCAAGATATTGTGTCCACGATCAGCGTTCGAGTAGTTCGGTTCGTCCGCGGTGGACTCCGACCGGAGTGTCGCGGGGACGTAGGTCGCCCCGGTTCGAAGTCGGAATCAGGTGGGGGACTATCGCGGACCATGCCCTCGATTCCGGGGGCGAAACGGGGTCGACGACACGGGGGGAGGTCCCGAAGCTCACCGAACGACGGTCACCGTCGTCGGCGACCGACGAACGACGTTCTCGGCGACGCTTCCCAACAGCACCCGGGAGACGCTCTCCCGTCCGTGACTGCCGACGACGATCGTCTCGATGTCGTGCTCCTCGGCGAACGAGACGATCTCCCGCGACGGCTTCCCGAAAGCGGTCTCGAAACGGAACTCGACGTCTTCGGCCCTGAGGAACTCCTTGAGTTCGTCGGAGACGGCTCCCGTCGTCTCGCCCCGTTCCTCCTTGAGCTGTTCTTGAACGAAGTCGATGCCTGCGTCTATCAGTCCCGTGGGGACTTCGACGACGTGCAGGAGAACGATCTCCTCAGTGCTGCCGTTTCGAACCGCGTACTCGACGGCCTGCTGTGCCGGACCCGACCCGTCGTAGGCGACGAGGATCGTCATACCCCAGCTGAGTCCCGATCCACTATAACGTTTGGTCAGGCTCTGTGACCTCCTCCAATTCGAGGACAACTATGGTCGTCACCGCTCAGCGGTCGGGCATGCCCGTCCCCGGCCCGTCAGACGGCACGGTTCTCTCCGGCGAACGCGCTAAGTGTCTCCCGTCCCTCGGTTTGACCGGAGTACTCGTCCTCATGGAAACGTATCGGACGCTCGCGGGCGTGATGGGGTACGTCGACATGCGGGAATCGATCCCGCCGTGGGCTCGGCGCTACGCGGTCGGTGACCGGATCGCCTTCGAGGCCCCCGAGGGGTTCGTGCCCTACCTCCGCGGCGGCGAGGTCACCGACGCGGCCATCGTGGGCTTCTCGTCGTCGGCGGGATTCGAGGGGTTGCCGGTGGTCGTTTCGCCGTCGAGCGGTCGCACGATACCGATCCCCGAACACCGGCACGTCGACCCGCGCTGAGGGGCCACCGGTTCGCGAAGTCGGAGTGATCGGTGCAACGAAACACAATTTTGGTTGTTCTAAGACAAATTGAACAGTGTTTTGTACCCCTTCCGACAACGCGGCTCATGCCGGAATCTCACTCGGCGGACGCGACGACCTTGCAGGAATCCTATACGGAGATGAGCGAGATCCTGATGCCGAACGACACCAACAACCTCGGTCGAGCGCTCGGCGGCTCGATACTCCACTGGATGGACATCTGCGGGGCGATCGCGGCACGGCGGTTCTCCCATCGCCAGGTGGTCACGGCCTCGATGGACCACGTCGACTTCCTCGCACCGATAGAGCTGGGTGACGTGGTGACGGTCGAGGGCTACGTCTACGACACCGGGAGGACGAGCATGGACGTCAAGATCGACGTCCGGGCGGAACGACCCAGCAAGGACGAGCGCAACGAGACGGCGAGTTCGTTCTTCACCTTCATCGCGCTCGACGCGGACGAGAGCCCGGACCCGGTTCCCGAACTCCGCTGTCCGACGACCGCGCAGGAACGGCTCCGTGACGCCGCGTTGACCGAACGCCGGGACCGACGGCGGGCGCTCGCCAGCACGGTCGAACAGTAGTCCAGGCGAGCGGAATCCACCCATCGGCGATGCCGTTCCATCGTCGTGGGACCGTGTCCAGAAGCCGATGAGAACAAATTAAATTGATTTTCTTCAAGCTAGTTGGGGAAGTTTTATGTGTACGTGGTGGACACCAGATGTTGGGGTCGAGCGGGCCCACACCCGGTATGTGGGGCGACGACCTGTGGAATGAGTGACAACAATGCAATGCCCGGACTGCGGCGACGACCGAACGCGCGTCATCGACACCGAGACGAGCGCCGACCGGATGGCCGTGCGCCGTCGGCGGGAGTGTCAGCGCTGTTCGTTTCGCTTCACGACCTACGAACGGCCCGAGTGGGATTCCCTCCAGGTCAAAAAGCGCGACGGGGCCATCGAGCCGTTCGACCGCTCCAAACTCCGTTCGGGCATCGAACGGGCGGTGGAGAAGCGCCGTGTCACCGACGAGACCGTGACGGACCTCGTCGACACGGTCGAGACGGGCCTCCAGAACCGCGAGACGCGGATCGTCTCGTCGGGGCTGGTCGGCGAACTCGTCTCGGAGCACCTCCGCGACGTCGACAAGGTCGCCTACATCCGATTCGTCTCGGTCTACAAGGCCTTCTCCGAACCCGAGGAGTTCCTCCAGGAGCTCGACGCCGTTCTCGATGCGGAAGTCGATGATTTCGAACCAGCCGACCGACCAAACACATGAGCCAGCAAACCACGAACGCCGTCGACGTTGCATCGATCCTCGACAGAGCACGAAGCGAGTACGAGGGAGCCCTCCCCGAAGCGGCACGCGACGACCTCATCACGGAGGTCGAACACAGCATCTACGAGGGGGCGAGCCCCGACGAAGTCTACCAGGCGACGCTCCAGGCCCTCTCCGGACGCGTCGAGCGCGAGCCGGCGTTCAAACGTATCGCCGGCGAGGTGTTCCGCCAGCGATACTATCGGGAGATCCTGGGCGAGGACCTCACCGGCTTCGACCTCGACCGTGCCTACCGCGACACGTTCGCGGCGAACCTCGAACGTGCCATCGACCTCGACCTCCTCGACGAGCGGCTCGTCGAGCGCTTCGACCTCGAAGACCTCGCCGACTACCTCGAGATCGATAGAGATGGCAAATTCGAGTACATGGCGATGTCGACGCTCTACCAGCGCTACTTCCTCAAGACCGAGCAGAACGGCGAACAACTCGAACTCCCGCAGGCCTTCTGGATGCGGATCGCGATGGGACTGGCGATAGAAGAGGACGACCCACAGGCACGGGCGAAGGAGTTCTACGACGTGCTCTCGAAGCTGGAGTTCACGCCCTCTACTCCAACCCTATTCCACAGCGGGTCGACCCACCCGCAGCTCTCGTCGTGTTATTTGACGACCGTCGAGGACGATTTGGAGGGTATCTTCGACGCCTACAAACACCACGCACAGCTCTCGAAGTGGTCGGGCGGCCTCGGCAACGACTGGACCAACCTCCGGGCGGGCGGCGCGCTCATCGAGTCCACCGGTGTCGAGAGCACGGGCGTGATCCCCTTCCTCCGGATCAGCAACGACGTGACCTCCGCGATCAATCGCTCGGGCAAGCGACGCGGCGCGGCGTGTGCGTATCTCGCCTGCTGGCACCTCGACTACCCCGCGTTCACCGACCTCCGGCGGAACACGGGCGACGAGCGCCGCCGGACGCCGGACATGAACACCGCGACCTGGATCCCCGACCTGTTCATGAAACGCGTCGAGGACGGCGAACAGTGGACCCTGTTCTCGCCGGACGAGGTCGACGACCTCCACGATCTCACCGGGTCCGCGTTCGAGCAGCGCTACGAGGAGTACGAGCGAATGGCCGAGGACGGCGAACTTCGCCAGTACGAACGGTTAGATGCTGAGGAGCTCTGGCGGCAGATGCTCACCCGGCTGTTCGAGACCGGTCACCCGTGGCTCACCTTCAAGGACCCCTGTAACATCCGTTCGCCGCAGGACCACGTCGGAACCGTCCACTCCTCGAACCTCTGTACGGAGATCACGCTCAACACGAGCCAGGACGAGACCGCCGTCTGCAACCTCGGCAGCATCAATTACGCCACTCACATCGAAGACGGCGAACTCGACCGCGAGTACCTCGCCGAGACGATCGAGACCGCGATGCGGATGCTCGACAACGTCGTGGATCTCTGTTTCTACCCAACTGACCGGGCCGAGAACTCCAACATGAAACACCGGCCGGTCGGTCTCGGGACGATGGGCTTTCACGACGCGCTGATGGAACTCGAAGTCCCGATGGACTCGGAAGCGGCCATCGAGAAGGCCAACCGCTGGCAGGAGTTCGTCTCCTATCACGCGATCTACAACTCCTCGAAGCTCGCCGAGGAGCGCGGGGCCTACGAGAGTTACGAGGGCTCGAAGTGGGACCGTGGACTCCTCCCGCAGGACACCGTCGACCTCCTCGAGGACGAACGCGGCCGGACGATACCGACCGAACGCGAGGAGACGCTGGACTGGTACGTCGTGCGCGAGCAGATCGACGACCACGGGATGCGGAACTCGAACACGATGGCGATCGCGCCCACCGCGACCGTCTCGACCATCAACGGCACGACACCCTCGATCGAGCCCCTCTACTCGAACCTCTACGTCAAGTCGAACATGTCGGGGGACTTCACCATCGTCAACGACCAACTGGTCTCGGACCTGAAAGAGCGCGACCTCTGGGACCAGGAGATGGTCGACCGGATCAAGTACCACGACGGCTCCATCCAGGAGATCGACGCCGTTCCCGACGACTTGAAGGAGCTCTACCGTGGGGCGTTCGAGATCGACCCGCGCCACCAGCTCGACCTGACGGCCCACCGCCAGACGTGGATCGACCAGTCGGTCTCGCACAACGTCTTCTTCCCCTCGACCGACGGCTCGCTCCTCACGGACGTCTACGAGACGGCGTGGCGGCTGGGGCTGAAGACCACCTACTACCTCCGCACGCTCGGGGCCTCACAGATCGAGAAGTCCACGCTGGACATGTCCGAGTACGGTAAGACCCAGCACAGAGGTGGCTCCGAGGGGATGGCCTCCGACGGTGGCCGGCCCGAAGACGAGGGTGACGACCTCTGTCGCGTCGAGGACCCGACCTGCGAAGCCTGTCAGTAACAACTATCACTTCCTCCTTCCACCAATGCCGATCCTCAACACCGACGCCGAACACGACCCGAACAAGATCCTGCCGATCGACTACGACTGGGCGCGCGAGTACTACGAGGCCGGGGTCAACAACAACTGGGTGCCCGAGGAGATCCCGATGCAGGACGACGTCACCCAGTGGAACGGCGGCGAGCTCTCGGACGCGGAGCGCCAGCTCATCGAGTGGAACCTCGGGTTCTTCTCGACCGCCGAGTCCCTCACCGCCAACAACATCGTGCTCGCGGTCTACGACTACGTGACCGCCCCGGAGTGCCGCCAGTACCTGCTCCGACAGGCCTACGAGGAGGCCATCCACACGGACACGTTCATCTACTGCTGTGACTCGCTTGGCTTCGACCCCGAGTACCTCTACGGGATGTACGACCGCGTCCCATCCGTCGTCGACCTCACGCAGGTGATAGATCAGGACGACTTCACCATCGAGACCGACGAGGACCTCCGGAACTTCCTCCGGGACCTGGTTGGATTCTACGTCATCATGGAGGGCGTCTTCTTCTACGCCGGCTTCGCCATGATGCTGGGGTTGAAACGCCAGAACAAGATGGTCGGCATCGGCCAGCAGTTCGAGTACATCATGCGCGACGAGTCGCTCCACGTGGGGTTCGGCGTCGACCTCATCAACCAGATCCGGACGGAGCATCCCGGCGTCTGGACCGAGGCGTTCGGCGAGGAAGTCGCAGACCTCATCGCCGACGCCGTCGACCTCGAAAAGATCTACGCCTACGAGGCCTGTCCCGACGAGATACTGGGCATGAGCCCCGACCAGTTCGCCGAGTACGTCGAGCACATCGCCGACCGGCGGCTCGAACAGCTGAACCTCCCCGAACGGTACGGCACCGAGAACCCGTTCCCCTGGATGTCCGAGCAGGTCGACCTCAACAAGGAGAAGAACTTCTTCGAGACTCAGGTCACGGAGTACCAGAGCGGCGGCAGCCTGGACTGGTAAGCGGCCGTCCGCCGACGGTCGTGCGATCGTGGAGACCGAACCGTTCTTCAGACGCCGTTTCCGCTCCCGGTGATCTCCAAACCGATCACCCCGACGACGATCAGCGCGATGAAGCCGAGCCGGGCGACGCTCGACGACTCGCCGAAGAGCACGATCCCGAGGAGGGCCGTCGCGCTCGCGCCGATGCCGGTCCAGACCGCGTACGCCGTCCCGATCGGGAGCGACTGGACCGCCTTCGCGAGGAGGACGACGCTGATCGCCATCGAGACGACCGTGGCGACGCTCGGCAGCGGTTCGGTGAACCCGTCGGAGAGTTCGAGGCCGATCGCCCAGCCGGTCTCGAACACCCCGGCGACGACGAGGTACAGCCATGCGGTGTTCATCGGTCGCGAGAGGGACTCCGGGGTGGAGTGACTACCGCTTCGAACTCGATGGTCACCTCGTCTCCGCCGCTTCGCTGAAATCCGTCGTTCGTGGGTCGTTCGACATCGACGGCTGTCGTCGCGAAGACCGTCTTTCCCGCGGTCAGCGAAGCGTGAACTCGACCGATCGCTGTTCCGCACCGTAGAACGCCGCGACCAACTCGTTCTCGTCCGCCGAGTCTCCGTCCAACTCGGGAACGGTTCGCGTCGGCACGGACACCGTGAACGGGGCGGTATCGAACGGCGATGGCTCCACCCCAACGGTCGACGGACCGAGCGGTTCGATCGTGAGCGAAGCCGTCTCGGAGTCGACCGTCGGCGCGGGACCGACCGCCGTTCGTTCGAGCGAGGCCGAGCCACAGAGGTAGAGCGAGAGCACGTCGACGGTCTGCAACAGGAGGTAGTTCCGCCAGAGTCGGCTCCCCGCCGCGGACGCATCCAGTTCCTCGATAGTACCGGTCTCGTGGAGCTTCGAGAGCACCTCCCGTTCGTCCGCCCCGGCGTACTGGCCGTAGCGGCCGTCCTGTAGCCCCGCGAGGCACTCGCGCTGAAAGCGCTCCTGCTCCGCGATGAACGACTCGTAGGGTGGTTCGTCCGACTGGTCGGGGATCGACGGGCGGACGCCGTAGCCACCTCGATGGAGCCCGGTCGCGTGCATCGACGTCAGGAGACCCGCGTACGTGTCGACCGCCGCGACGGCTTCGATCCCCCGTGTGTAGAACGACACCCACTCCTCGTCGGGAACGTTCGTGAAGCCCCGGAGCGTCCCGTCGTCGGCGCGGTGCGGCCGCAGGTCGTAGTCGTGCCAGCCGTGGTCGTGGTGCGTCGCCGCGAGACACACCGCCGAACGCGGGGCGGGCTCGTCGAATCGCTCGTTGCCCCAGTGGCTCGCCAACCGCCCGGAGAGCGCTGCGTGGTCCGGCTGGGTCACGAACCGATAGCCGTCACCGACCTCGGTGATGATCATCGTCCCCCGTTGGGCGAGCGCCCCGATTTCCCTTTCGGTGATACTCGTTCACTTGTTTCGGTCGCCGAGCTCGATGCGGGGCTCGCGGACATGGACAGGGTTACAAACGACTCGTGACGAGCGATCGGTATGACAACCCAACACGATTTCGAGACCACGATCCCGGTTCGGTTCCGCGATATCGACGCGATGGGCCACGTGAACAACGCCGTCTTCGCGACCTACCTCGAACAGGCGCGCGCCGACTACTTCCGCGAGGTCGTCGGTGTGGGACTCACGGCGGTCGAGACCGTTCTCGCGTCGCTGACCGTCGACTTCCGACAGCCCATCTCCCCGGACCAGACGGTCACGGTCGGTCTCTCGGTTCCCGACCTCGGGGAGTCCTCGGTCCCGATGGAGTACGAGATCCGCCTCGAAGACGGGACGGTGGCCGCCACCGCGGAGACGGTCCAGGTGGTCTACGACGCCGAGGCGGAACGCTCGCGGCCGATCCCGACGGCGTGGCGGACCGCGATCGAATCGGCGTGAGGTCGCTGGAACGACCGGTACGGAAGTTCGGTCGAGTGGCTGGCACCGTGACCCTCGGTGCTCGGCAGCGTTGACCACCATCGTTGGTGATGTAGCAAGGGTAAAAAACGCGCGACGAGAAGGGGACACAGGAGAATCAACTCGCTCGTGAACCTGCTCTCGATACCGAGACGGACGGTTGCCGACCTCTGGGGCGGCAGCCGCGAGAAGATGCTCTTCTCGGTCGCCTTCGGCTGGTTTCTCTCGATCAGTCTCCGGATGGTCTACCCGGCGCTGTTGCCCTACCTCCGTACCGACTACGGGCTCTCGCTCTCCACGGCCGGTCTCCTGCTGTCGGTGCTCTGGGTCTCGTACGCGTGCGGCCAGCTACCCGGCGGGGTCCTCGCCGACCGGGTCGGCGAACGGCTGTTGTTGGTCGTCAGCTCCGTTCTCGCGGCGACGATGCTCACGCTCGTCGTCACCTCGGGTTCGCCCAGCGTTCTGTTCGTCGCCACAGCCCTATTCGGCGTCGGGACGGCGCTGTACGGCGTTTCGCGGTTCACGATCCTGGAGAAGATCTACCCGGAGCGCCTCGGGACGGCGACCGGGATCACGATGGCCGCCGGCGACCTCGGGAACTCGGTGATGCCACCCCTCGCGGGTTCGATCGCGGTCGTCGCGGCCTGGCAGCTCGGCTTCGGGTTCGCCATCCCGCTGTTCCTGGTCGCCGCCGTCGGGCTCTGGGTGACGCTTCCGGAGCGCTCCTCGACGGGGTCACCGACCGGGTCCTTCGGCCTCGACGGGGTCGTCTCGACCCTCACGCGACCGAGCGTGCTGCTCGGAACGCTCCTGCTCGTCCTCTGGAGCGTGGTGATGCAGGCGGTGATCGGGTTCTACCCGACGTACCTCACCGACGAGAAGGGGCTCTCGGTACAGGCCGCGACCGTTCTCTTCGGGTTCTTCTTCGCGCTCGGGATCGTGTTGAAACCGGTCGCCGGGCGGGCGTTCGACCGGGTCGGCGTTCGCGCGCCGCTCCTCGTGTTCATGGGCGGGGCCGGGATGGCCCTCTGCCTGCTCCCGTTCGTCGGGGATCTCTGGGTGCTCGTCCTCGTCACCGTGCTCGCCAGCGGGCTGCTCGGCTTCGAGACGATCGTCATCTCAGACCTCACCCAGCGCCTCCCGGACGGTGCACAGGGCACCAACTTGGGGACGCTTCGAACGGTCTACGTCGGGTTCGGGGGATTGAGCCCGATCCTCTTCGGAGCGGTCGCCGACCGGGGCTACTTCGACGAGGCTTTCCTGGGTGCCGGCGTGCTCGCGCTGGTCGTCGTGCTGGTCGTGTTCGCCACGATCGACTACTGAGGTCGCGAGCGACTCACGACGTGCGCCGATTCAGCGCGGCTTCCCGCTCGGTTCTCACACGTTCGTCGTCGACCGAATCGTCAGCGACGAACCGGTCGAGCTCGCGTTCGAAGGTCGTCTCGTCTATCTCCCCCGTAACGTATTGTCGTTTCAGGGCTTCGAGTTTCTCCTCGGTCGTCGGCTCCGGTGGCGTGAGGGCGTCCGCGATCCCGAGTTCGTCGAGGACCGGATAGCGCTTTTCGGCGCGTTCGGCCGCGCTGCCGAGACGGTCGCTCCTCGGGAGCGAGAGTCGACGCAGTAGCCCCCAGCTGACGCCGACGGTGGAGACGGTCAGGAGGACGACGAGCACCGCGACGATCGGGAGATATGGAACCGCGAGGTCGGTGACCACCCCGACGAGCGACACCCCCGCCGTGAGCGCGGCGTAGACGACCAGGCTCACGTAGCCGAGAACGACGACCAGCAATCCCCCGGAGACGAGCAGCGTCCCGATGGCGATGGCGAACGCGTTCTCCCGAAACCAGCCCATACGGTGTCCGTTCGGGAGCCAACTACCTATACTTCGTGTCCCGTTCGAGCCCGAGAGCAGGACGACCCCCTCTGAATACGACGTGGTCGTGGCGACGTCACCCCCCTTAGCCGTCGGTATCGAGTCGCCGGTCGTCCAGAACCGGAAACTCGTTTCGGGTCCGCTCGACGGCGTCGAGGTCGATCCTCGCGAGCGTGACGCCCGCGTCGGTACCCGCGTTCGCCCGCGGAACGCCCCATGGGTCGACCACGAGGCTGTTGCCGGCGAGGTCGACCTCGCGATTCCGCCCGGTGAGGTTGGCCGCCGCGAGGAAGACCTGTTCCTCGACGGCCCTCGTTCGCGCGAAGAGGGTCCAGTGGTCGAGCCGCCGGTGTGGCCACGCCGAGGTGACGAGGAAGAGCTCCGCGCCCGCGTCACACAGCGCCCGATACAGCTCCGGGAACCGGAGGTCATAGCACGTCGTGAGCCCGAGGGTGCCTATCGACGTGTCGACGACCTCGATCCGTTCGCCCGGCGTGAGGAGCCGACTCTCCTCCGATTCGTACCCGAAGAGGTGGATCTTGCGGTAGCTCCCGACCCGCTCGCCGCTCGGATCGAAGAGGAGACTGGTGTTGTAGCGATCCTCGCCATCGGCTTCGACGATGCTGCCGGCGTGGAGGTGGATCCCCAGCTCGTCGGCGAGGTCGGCGAGGCGCGTGGCCGTCGGCCCGTCGATTGGTTCCGCGTGCTCCCGATAGTCGTCGAACGCGAAGTAGCCGACGTTCCAGATCTCGGGCAACAGCACCAGGTCCGCACCGCGGTTCGCTGCCCGTTCGATGTACCGCGTCGCCGTGGCCAGATTCGTCTCCGGGCTGGACTCCGCTTCGAACTGGACGAGCGCTATGTCTATCGCCATACGCGTGGGGAAGGACTATCACCCGAACCGTGAAAGGGGCTTCCATGCCCGAGTTCGTCGTTCCGCCGCCGGTCGAACCCGGCGACAGCGTGGCCGTCCTCTCGCCGGCATCCAACGCGCCCGAGAGCGCCCGGTTCGTCTACGAGTTGGGGCTCGAACGCATGCGCGAGGTGTTCGGCCTCGAACCGGTCGCGTACCCGACCGCCACCGCCGACCCGGAGTGGCTCGCGGAGAACCCCGCAGCCCGCGCCGCGGACGTCATGGACGCCTTCCGCGACCCCGAGATATCGGCCGTCGTCGCGAACATCGGTGGTCACGACCAGATCACGGTCCTCCCACACCTCGACGGCGACGTGCTCCGGGCGAACCCGACGCGGTTCTACGGCTGGTCGGACAACACGAGTCTGGCGCTCTTCCTCTGGAACGAGGGCATCGTCTCGTTCTACGGGGGCTCGACACTGACCGAGTACGCGATGGACGGCGAGCTGTTCGCCTACACGGAGGAGTACCTCGGTCGCGCGCTCTTCGAGGACTCGCTCGGCGAGTGGCGCGAGGCGGACGTGTTCACCGACCAGGCCGGCGACTGGGACGACCCGAGCTCGATCAAGACGAAACGCGAGATCGAGGAGTCGGACGGTCGGCTCTGGTGCGGCGGCGAGGAGCCCGTCTCGGGGCGGATCTGGGGTGGCAACTACTCGGTGCTCGTCGAACAGTTCCTCGCCGACCGCTACCTGCCGGACGAGGAGCTGCTGGACGGGTGTGTCCTCGCGATCGAGACCAGCGAACTGATCCCGGACCCGGCGGTCGTGGGTGCCAACCTCCGCGCGCTCGGCGAGCGCGGGTTGCTCGACCGGTTCGACGGGGTGCTCGTCGGTCGGGCGGCCGCCCGCTCCCACGCAGTGGACAACCCGCCGGCGTGGCGGGCTGACTACCGGGAGCGCCAGCGGAACGCAATCGAGGACGTGTTTCGAAAATACAACCCGAACGCGCCGGTCGTCTTCGACTGCGAGTTCGGCCACACGTACCCGACGTGCCCGCTTCCGATCGGGGCCGAGATCGAGGTCGTCCCCGAGACACGGTCGCTCCGATTCGTGTAGAACGGTACACCCTACAGCGGTGACGGATGGAGAGGAAGGACGGCTAGTGGGAGCTGCACAGCCCGAGCCTGCCCTCGATTTCGGATAGTCACGCACATGTATGGCGCTCCTCTTCCGTGTGTATGAGCGACGACACGCAGACCACGCTCGGCGGCGGGGAGGCGGCCATCGACGAGGGAGACGACGAGGACGAACCCCGGACGAACGACTTCGGCGACGAGCTCGGGGAGCACGAGACCCGCGGTGGGTACAGTCGATACACCGTCTCCAGCCTGCTCCAGAAGGCGGTTCGGCGTTCGGACGAGGAGTGTGCGGCGTGGGCCGCGTGGGAGCTCGCGCGCTCGGGCTACGCCTGGAACCTCTGGGACCGGCTCGCGCTCTACGTCGTCGAGGACCTCCGTGCCGGCGACGAGGTCGTACTCCTCGTCCATCGGTACGAGCGGCTCGCCAACGACCACTGGAACCCCGAGGAGTGGGAGGGCCGCCTCTGTGCGATCCACGCCGCGCTCGCCGCCGCCCGCGCCACCTCGACGCGGGAGGCGACCTACGCGAACGACTACTTCGAGAAGGTCGCCCAGGAACGCACCGCGGCACGGCGTGCGGGTCGCGAACCCGCCGAGGACTTCCCGGTCGGCGACCTCGAACCCGGCGGCGAGTTCGACGTGATCTTCGACCAGCACACCTACGAGGGGGCGAAGATGGACCGCAACGGCCGCTACTTCACCGTCCATGGTGCCCGCGTCGGGCCGGAAGGCGAATCGGAGCTCGGCGAACGCTGGCGACGGCGGAGCCTCGACCTCGACGACCGTGAGTACACCGACGCGGAGCGCGACCACGCGCTCGCACCGGTCGATCCGGAGGATCGATGGACCGAACCGGATCCCCCCGGAGACGACGAAAGGGAGGAGTAGCGACCAGATCGTCGCTGACCAGGCACGGTAGTTCCGCAGTTCAAGCACTACTCAGTGGGCATAGGACCAGCAGAGGGCCACACGACCGGCGGCGGGCCACACGACCGATACGCAAAGTACATACTCCCGTTGCGTAGTTGGTACGTATATGGTCGAGAGTGGGCGGCTTCGGACCACGGCGCTCGGGTTCCTCGGGGCCGTGGCCGCGTTCGCCGTCGCGATCTGGGTCATCGGCCCACACGAGATCTACGGTGCGCTCGTCATGAGCCGGCCGGCGATCCTCGTTGCGATCGTCGGCGTCGCGGCGTGCTGGCTCACGGCGTGGGGGCTCTCGCTACGAACCGTGTTGGACGCGCTCGACGCCCCCGTTCCCGCCTCGACGGCCGTGCTGGTCTTCGCTAGCGCCACGTTCGCCAACAACGTCACCCCGTTCGGCCAGGCCGGCGGTGAACCCGTGAGCGCGCTGCTCATCTCGCGCGCCTCCGACCGGGAGTACGAGACGGGTCTCGCCGCGATCGCGAGCGTCGACGCGCTCAACTTCGTCCCCTCGATCGGGCTCGCCCTGGTCGGACTGGGCTACTTCGCCACGACGCTCACGTTCGGGGCGGACCTCCCGCTCGCCGCCGGTGCCGTGGTCGCGTTCGCGGCGGTGCTGGTGGTCGGTGCCGTTCTCGGGTGGCGATACCGCTACCGGATCGAACACGGCGTCGTCGCGACGCTCGCGCCGCTGATCCAACGGGCCGCCGCCGCCCTCCCACGCGTCTCGCCGCCGGAGCCCGACGCGCTCGAAGCTCGCATCGAGGCGTTCTTCGCCGCCGTCGAGCGGGTCGCGACGAGTCCCCGGAAGCTGGCGCTGGCGTTGCTCTTCTCGACGGTCGGCTGGGTGGGGCTGGCGACGTCGCTGTGGCTCTCGCTCTACGCGCTGGGTTACACCGTTCCGCTGGCCGTCGTGTTGGTCGCGATCCCGGCGGGGGCGATGGCGAGCATCACCCCGCTCCCGGGTGGGCTCGGTGGCGTGGCCGCCGTTCTGGGGGCGCTCGTCGACGGGACCACGGTCGGTATCTCGGTCGCCACGATCGCCGCCGCCGTCCTCATCCACCGGGGGGCGACCTACGTACTTCCGACGATGGTGGGCGGCGGCGTCGCGGCCGTGCTCGTCGACCGGTGAACGGCTTCGGGGTCACACGGGACGACTGCTCCGCTCGATGGAACCGACGCTCATTGCTGGGCTCACGACCCGGTATGAAAAGGATCCAACGCCGATCGGGGGATATCCGAACGTTCGTTTCCCCGCCGAAGCGCTTTTGGTGTGTTCCAACATTCGAGTGCTATGGCAAACCAGTTCCTCAGCGTCTGGCGGCGATATCGGTCGATACCGATCGTCTACCGTATCGCGGCCGCGTTCGTTCTGGGGTCGATAGTCGGGCTCGCCGTCGGGCCACCCGCCCAACGCCTCCAGCCGCTCGGCGACCTGTTCGTCCGGCTGCTCGAGATGATCATCATCCCGATCATCGTCTTCACCCTCCTGATGGCGGCCCGGCGGCTCTCGCCAACCAATCTCGGCAAGATCGGGGCGCAGACGGTCCTGCTCTACTTGCTCACGACCACCGTCGCCATCGCGCTCGGTTTGGGTGTCAGCAACCTCGTCAACCCCGGCTCGGGCGTGACGCTCACGGGCGGAAACGTCAACACGGAACAAGCGCCGTCGCTCGGCCAGCAGCTCCTCAACATCGTCCCGACGAACCCGATCTCCGCGATGGCGGAGGGCAACATCCTCGCGATCATCTTCTTCGTGCTGGTGTTCGGTATCGGGATGACGTTGGTACGGGAGGAGTCCGACGCCGACTCGTCGATCCGGAACGGCATCGACACGATATTCGAGACGGCCGAGGCGGGTGCGGAGGTGATGTTCAAGGTCGTCTGGGGGATCATGGAGTACGGCGTGATCGGCGTCTTCGCGCTGATGGCCGCGCTCTTCGGCGAGATCGGGGTCGAGGCCATCAGGGCCTACGCGATGCTGGCCGCGACCCTCCTCGTCGCGGTCGCGATCCAGATAACGGTCGTCTACCTGCTCGTTCTCCTCCGCGGGGTGGTCGGTGTCTCCCCGATCTCCTTCCTCCGCGGCACGCGGGAGGCGCTGGTGACGGCGCTCAGCATTCGCTCGTCCAGCGGGACCCTCCCGGTCTCGATGTCGAACGCCGAGGACAACCTCAAGATCGACGAGGGTGTCTACAGCTTCTCGCTGCCGCTCGGAGCCACGATCAACATGGACGGAACCGCGATGTACCTCGGTATCGTCGCGATCTTCGCCGCGAACATCGCCGGCGTCTCGCTGACCCTCGCCCAGCAGTTCTCCATCCTCGTCACCGCACTGCTCGCCAGCATCGGCACCGCCGGGGTCCCGAGCGCGAGCCTCGTGATGATGACCGCCGTGCTGACCCAGGTCGGCCTCCCGCTCGAAGTCATCGCGATGATAGCCGGTATCGACCCCCTCCTCGACCGCCTTCGCACGATGAACAACGTCGCCGGCGACCTCGCGGTGAGCACCGTCGTCGGGAAGTGGAACGACGCGGTCGACCTCACGGCCGGTGTGTGGGCCGGTGGGGTCGGCGAGGGCGACGTGGTGGCGAGCGAAAGCGCCACCGACTGACCGCTCACCGCGAACGCGACTGGAACATGTTCAAGCCGTTCGTCGCCCCCGGAAAGCAACAGAACTGGACCGAGTCGGGGAGCCACACGATCGTGCTCCCCCGCAAGAACTCCAGGGACAGAGAGCAGACCCAAACGGCCGTGGAGGTGGCCGAGTGGATAACCCAGGAGAACCCGATCTGGGGGACGCAGGCCGGCCACCTGCCCGCCGCCTCGAAGCTCCAGAACTCCCCGGCGCTTCGTGAGTCGCCCCTCTGGCCGAAGTCGCTCTCGAAGTTCTCGGAGATGGCGAGCAAGGACCAGTTCGCGTACCTCCCACGGACCCCGTTCAACGTGAACGAGGCGTCGACGTGGGACTTCCTGCTCGACATCTACTCGCACAGTACCTCCCCAAAGGCCGGGCTCAGACGGGGAGCGGAGACCGTCCAGGGGTTGATCGACGATGTCAATTAGGGACCGATTCAGTCGCACGGAAGCGACCGAGGGGAGCCTCCAACGGCGGGAGACGGTCGACGGGGTCCTCTTTGCGATCCCCTACATGATCTTCTTCTGTGTGTTCCTCCTCTATCCGCTGTTGCAGGGGCTCTACATGAGCCTCTTCGAGTGGAACCCGCTGTTCCCCGCCCAGTCGGAGTTCCTCGGGATCCAGAACTACGCCTCGATGCTCCAGGACCCCGCGTTCTGGAACGCACTGGTGAACACGGTCTACTTCGTCGTGTTGACCGTGCCGGCGATGGTGATCTTCGGGTTGGCGCTCGCGCTGGGTGTCAACAAGAAGGTGATCGGCCGGCGCTACCTGCGGACGATCTACTTCAGCCCGTACATCCTGACGGTCTCCATCGTGGGTATCGTCTGGAGCCTCTTCCTCTCGTCCGGGTTCGGGCCGATCAACTACTACCTGGGGTTCATCATGGACACGCCGCCGAACTGGTTGGGTTCGTCGGCCCTCGCGATGCCCGTGCTCGCCGTCGTCACCAACTGGTGGCTGCTCGGGTTCAACTTCGTCATCCTGCTAGCCGCCCGCCAGAACGTCCCGGAACGGCTGTACGAGGCCGCACGGCTCGACGGGGCGGGCACCTGGCGCGCCTTTCGGGACATCACCCTCCCGCAGATGCGGAACGCGATCGCGTTCGTCGTGATCGTCCAGTTCATCCAGCAGTTCCAGGTGTTCGGCCAGCCCTACGTGATGACCGACGGCGGACCGAACAACTCCACGATGACGCTCGTCTACTACCTCTACAACGCGGCGTTCAGCCAGCAGCGGTTCGGCTACGCCGCGGCGGTGGGGTACCTCCTCTTCGGACTCCTCGTGGTCGTATCGTACGTGAACTACCGGTACATCGGAAGTGATTCAGCATGAGCGAAGCAACCGCCAACGGACGTCGAGGTATCCTGAGCAACGCCACCACACGAACGGTCGCGGTCCACGTCGGGCTGTACGCGGTCGCGATACTCTTCATGGTCCCCTACCTCTACATGATCTCGCTCTCCCTAAAGCCCCAGGAGATCGCGATCAGCTCCGTCCCGCACCTCATCCCCCCGGAGTTCACGCTCGCGAACTATACCGAGCTGCTCTCGGGGACCCTGATCCTCCAGTGGGTGCTCAACACGTTCATCGTCGCGACGACGGCGACGGTGCTCGTTCTGATCGTCGACTCCATGATCGCGTTCTCGCTCACGCGGCTCAACTGGCCCGGCCAGTCGATACTGCTCACGATCATCATCGGGAGCTTTATGGTCCCCTTCTACGTCAACCTCGTCCCGCTGTTCACCACGGTCTCTGACCTGGGCCTCGTCAGCAGCCTGTTCGGCGTGATCTTACCTGCGGTCGCGAACCCGCTCGGGGTCTTCCTGCTCTATCAGTTCTTCCGGGACATCCCGGAGGAGTACGGTGAAGCCGCCCGGCTCGACGGCTTCTCGAACTTCCAGATCTACTCCCGGATCATCCTGCCGATCTCGCGGCCGATCCTCTCGGCGCTCGCCATCTTCATGTTCGTCTACAACTGGAACCAGTTCGTCTGGCCGGTCGTCGTGCTCCAGAACCAGGCCTCGTTCACCCTGCCGCTGGGGCTGGTGATCCTCCGTGATACGTTCACGTTCCGGCCGGGTCTCTTCATGGCCTCCGGGATCATCGCGTCCCTCCCGCTGTTCGTGCTGTTCCTCCTCCTCCAGGACCAGATCATCGAGGCGGTGCAGTTCCAGGGTACGACCGGATGAGGGCGGACGACGGGGACGAGGGATCGTTCGGCGGGGCGCTCAGGGACGCCCTCGGCTTCGCGTACCGACACAGCCTCGTTCTCGTCGTCGTAAGTGTCTGCTGGGTTGTTAGTTCGCTCCCGGTCGTCACTTGCGGAATTTCGACTCTTGGTGCGTACGCGGCGATCCGTTCGCTTCGTTCCAACAACGAGGTGAGATTCGATGAAATAACGGCGACGATCCGGCGACATGGCGTGAACGACTCCCTCCTGATATACGTACCAATCATCATAGGGTTCGCCACGGCTACCTACTTCCTGACATACGTTCGGACCGACTCGTTCCAGTACCTCGCCATCGCCATCGCCGGCACCTATCTATTCATCTTCTTAGCACTCGTCGTGCTGACGACGTTCGCGGTTCTCTCGCGGGAGCGCTCGTTCGTCGATTCGCTCTCGGCGAGCTACACCTGGGTGGTGGGCAACCCGACGCACTCGACGACCCTGATCTTCGTCTACGCCGGACTGTTGTTGCTCGGTGCGGTCTCCGTGATCGGGCTGGTGATCATCGTCCCGGCGCTCCTCTTCACGCTCCACGAGGGGGTGGTGCGAGACGGGACGCTACACTCGCCCTCGATGACCCGATAGAAACGGCTTTCAGTTCGACGCGGCGAGGGGGTCCAATGACCGACCGGACCACCGAGCGACCCCGTCACCTTCACCGGCGAAAGGCCATGAAGGCGGCCGGTGGACTCGGGGTCGGTGGGCTGCTCAGCGGCTGCTCGTCCAACGCTGCGCTTCTCGGTAGCACCGATACCTCCCAGCCCCGCAACATCGTCTTCGTTCTGAGCGACGACCACCGGTACGATTTCATGGATTTCGTGGACGAACCGGGAACGCCCGAGTTCCTGGAGACGCCGAACATGGACCGGATGGCGAACCGGGGCGCACACCTCCCGAACACGACGGTCAGCACGTCGCTGTGTGCGCCGAGCCGGGCCTCCATCCTCACCGGTCAGTACGCCCACGAACACGGCGTCATCGACAACCAGCATCCCCGGTCCGACCACGACCCGTTCTTCGTCGACCACCTCAAGGACGCCGGCTACGAGACCGCCTTCATCGGGAAGTGGGACACGTTCCGGATCAACAGCGCCGAACCCCGGCCGGCGTTCGACCGCTGGGTGAGCTTCGAGAAACAGGGCAACTACATCGACCCCCAGCTCAACGTCGACGGCGACTGGGTACAACACAACGGCTACATCACCGACATCCTGACGAAGTACGCGCTCCGGTGGCTCAGGAACCGGAGCGGCGACAAACCGTTCTTCCTCTATCTCTCCCACAAGGCCCCACACGCCTGGTTCCGCCCCGCGCCCCGTCATCAGGGCCGATACGCCGATGCGCCGATCGAGTACCCGGAGACGATGGCCAACTCCGCGGCGAACTACCGGGACAAACCGGACTGGGTGCGCGAACAGCGCGACAGCGTCCGCGGGGTGGACTACGTCTTCGGCGGCAACTTCGGGTTCGGCGGCCCATCCGGGTTCGACACCCTCTACCGGAAGTACTGTGAGACGCTGCTCTCGCTCGACGAGAGCATCGGCGCGGTGATGGACCAGCTCGATACGTCCGGCGTCGCCGACTCGACGTTGACGCTCTACATGTCCGACAACGGCTTCTCGCTCGGCGAACACGGTCTCATCGGCAAGCAGACCGCCTACGAACCCTCGATGCGGGTTCCGTTGCTCGCGTGGGCACCGGGGCTCGTCGAGTCCGGCACGACCATCGACCGGGCGGTCTCGAACGTCGACCTCGCACCGACGTTTCTGGAGGTCGCCGACATTTCTCGACCGGGCTACATGAGCGGGGAGTCCTTCCTCCCCGCGCTGGCCGGCGAGGGAACCGCCCGAAGCCAGGACCCGTACTACGAATCGTTCTGGGGCGGCTTCCCGAAGCACCCGACCATGTTCAGCACGCGGCGGGGTCGGTACAAGTACATCTGGTACTACGGGCCGATGCAGGACGAGCTCTACGACCTCCAAGCCGACCCCGCGGAGGCGAACAACCTGTTCGACGACCGGAACCACGAACAGCGCCGGAAGGCGATGCACGACCGGCTCTTCGACTGGATCGAGTCGGGCGGCGGCGTCCCGATCCCGCTCCAGCGCGAACGACGCGGGGACAACCGTAAGCAACGCCCGAAGAACGCGCCGAAGACCGCACCGGACGACCTGGCCGGCGAAAGCGGGAGGAACAACAGGAACAACAGGAACGGGAAGAGCGGGAAGAATGGGAAAAATGGGAAGAACGGGAAGAGCGGATAGACCGGGAAAAATGGGAAGAACGGGAAGAGCGGATAGACCGGGAAAAATGGGAAGAACGGGAAGAGCGGATAGACCGGGAAAAATGGGAAGAACGGGAAGAGCGGATAGACCGGAGCCGGAGACCGCGCGTCACGCCGCGGAGTTCCCCTGGCCTCACTCCGTATCGGTGAACTCGAACTCGGCGTCGATGTCGTGGGTCCCCTCGTCGTCTATCACGACGGCCGTCGAGAGCACCCGTTGGAGGGGGTCCTCGTACTCCTCGGGCGAGACCCCCGCCTCGCCGGGGACCCACTCCCAGGCAATCTCCCAGCGGAGTTTCCCGGTCCGCTCGGCCGGGGTCGTTCGTGAGTTGACGACCAGCACGACCAGTTCGGTGTAGGGGTCCGGGTCGGTCGCCGCCAGTACGGGCCCCTGGAACGCGCCCATCGTCTTCGGGATGTCCGTCGTGAGGACGTCCCTGATCTCGTCGGCACCGCCGACGATGGTCGCGTACTGGACGACTATCGCTTCGTGGTCGACGTCGTAGTCGACCCACTCGACGTCGAACCCGTTGTCCTCGAGCGCCGCCCTGACGCCGGTGAGAACGGCGTCGTGGTCAGTTGGTTCGATCAATGCCCGTCGATAGTCACCGCGGGTAGTTACGGATTGCGCACCCGACATCCACCCGATCGCTGGGGTCAAGGCCCGACGAGTTCGCTCGGTCTCAGGCTGCCGAGGTCTCGGTCAGGGCCTCTTGGAGCACTTCGAGGGGATGGGTGATCTCGTAGCCGGTGCCGTGTTCCATCTGCATCGCACACGTCGGACACTCGGTCATCCCCTCCTCGCCCGCGCCGGCCTCCATGTGCTCGAACATCTCCTCGCCGATCTGCATCGATTTGTCGTACTTCTCCTCCTTCCAGCCGTAGGTCCCGGAGATCCCGGAACACGACGGCCCGACGTCCTCGACGTCGACCCCGTCGAGGTCGCGGAAGAGCTCGACCGCCTGTCGGTCGAGCCCCTGATTCCGGGCGTGACACGGCGCGTGGTAGGCCATATCGGGCATATCGACCTCGCTCTCCTCGACCGCCCCGCGGAGGTCCTCGTTGATCCGGAGGTATTCGAGGCCCTCGTAGGTGTGTTGTGCGACCGTCTCGATGTCGGTGATGTCGAAGAGTTCGGGGTACTCCTGGCGGAGCGCCATCGAACACGAGGTGCAGGAGGCGATGACGTCGGCACCGTCGTTGATCGCCGCCGCGAGTTCCTCGACGTTGGTCCGGGCGTGCCGGCGGGCGTCCGTGAGCATCCCGTTGGCGAACATCGGGGTGCCCGAGCACTTCTGGGGCGGCACCAGGATCTCGTAGTCGAAGTGCTCGTAGACATGGACCATCGCCTTCGCGACCTCTGGAGTGTTATAATTCGAGTAACAGCCGTGGAAGTAGGCCACCCGTTTGTCGGGGTTCTCGACGTGGGCCCCGCCGCGCTCGGCCCACCACTCGCGGAAGGTCTGCTGGGCGAAGGCGGGGAACTCGCGTTCGGCCGTCACGCCGAGGGTCTTCTCCATCACCCACCGCGCCGGCCCGAAGTTCATCGCGAAGTTCGCGATCTGTGGGACTTTCGAGGCGAACCACGCCGAGGTGCGGTAGTTGGCGAGGATACGGTTCCTGACGTACTCGGTCGAGAGTTTCTCCATCTGGCGCTCGACGAACGCCCCGCGTGCCTCGTTGTGCATCTGACTGAGCGGCACCGACGAGGGACACGCGTTGTCACAGCGCATGCAGTTCGAACACGAGTTGATCGAGGGGTCGATGTCGTCGTCGCCCTTGCGTTTCAGCCGCCACTGCTCGGGGCCCTGGAACTTCGGGCCGGGGAAGTCGTCGTCGACCTCCGCCACCGGGCACGACGTATCGCAGGTCGTACACTTGTAGCAGTCGTCCGCGCCGGGCCGGAGGTCCATCGGTTCCCCGGAGAAGACGTCGACGGGTTCGAACGAGTCGGTGCTGGCGTCGGTCGGGGTTGTGTCTGCGTCGCTCATTGGAAAGTCAGATCAGGGCTCCTGCACGCTCGCCGGCCACGTGACCGGTCGCGAGCGAGACGCCGCTCCCGCACTTCTGGGCGGCGAAGTCCGCACCGCCGAGCACGCTGCCGGCGGCACGGAGGTTCGAGAATTCGACATCGCCGGCCGCGTCGAGCGGCCGGAGGTCGTCGTCGGGGACGACACCGAAGCGGGCGAACGGCTGGTCGCCGAAGGCGTCGGTCGCGGACCAGTCGTATCGGTCCTCGGGGTGGGGGATGTGACAGTCGAAGACCGGCTCGCGAACGCCATCGCGCGAACTCCCGATCCCCTTCCCTACCAGCCCGCCCGTCGCGAGCACGAACTGGTCGGCACCGTACGGCACGCGCTGGCCGTTCTTGTCCGTGTAGACCGTCGTGAGGGCCCCGTCCTCCGATTCGTAGTCGACGACGGGGTTGCCCGTGGTTCGTCGGACGCCCGCCTCGTCGAGCGCCGCGAGGAAGAGGGATTCGAGGCGAACCCCTGGAAGGCTCGGCGGCGACGCGGCGAGTTCGAACACGGGGACGTCGAGACGATTCGCCAAGTCCTCGCGCACCACGTCGTTCTCGTCGTCGCCGACGAGCGAGGGAAAGCCGACGCGCTCGGCCCCGTCGAGTTTCGGTCTGACGAGTTCGGCCAGCGCCCGCCGAACCCCGTCGAACCGCGGCGCGCGGTCCCTGTCGGGTTCCTCGTCGCGGTCGAGCGCGCGCGCGTACCGCGTGAGTTTGGCGTCGGCGCGGAACTCCTTCGGGAAGCGGAGCGTCACACCTCGGACATCGAACGGGACGCCCGCCGCGGCGAGACGGTCGGCGGCGAGCGGCGCGTCGAAGTCGCTCAATCCCTCGAATCCAACCAACAAGGTCGAGCGGGCGTCGCTCGCGAGGCCCGCGGCCATCGAGGCCGGATAGCGCGCCGTCGGTTTGATCGTGCCGGCCTGGGTGGGGACGAGCGCGTTGGCGTCGGTGTGACCACCCCGATAACTGTCGCCGACCACGCCATCGAAGCGGTCGAATCCCTCGCGGATCGCCGATTCACCGACAACCCGGTAGGGATGCTCGTTGGGGAGGTCGGATAGCCCGGTGTACGGGTCCGCGAGCGGGCCGTCGTCGCCGGTGTAGCCCAGACAGTCCACGAGGCCGCTGGCGTGACGGAGCGTGCTCTTCTTGTGTGAGAGCAATCTGACCGTGGCTCCGGTCTCGGCGGCCGAGAGCGCGGCGCTCATCCCGGCGAGACCGCCGCCGACGACGAGGACGTCCTCACGAATCGCCATCGGGCCCCTCGTTCGGTGGGAGTCGGCCGCCGTCGGCGGCGGTCTCGCGCGTGCCACGCGAGGTGTCCGGTTCGACGTCGTCCGTCGATCGACCGTCGTCGAACGCCGCGAAGTCGAGGTCGGACTCGCGGGCGGCGGGGTCGCGGTCGCGGTTCAGCGTCGTGGCGTGGAGGGCGTACTTCAGCGCGGCCTGTGAGAGCTGTTCGCCCCAGAGCCCGTGGCGCTCGCCTTTCCAGCGTTCCTGGTAGAGTTCGTCGTAGGCGTCGCGCACCGTCGGCTCGTCGTAGGTCGGGTGGAGCTGGCTCGCGATCCCCTGACAGCAAAACGCCCCCTGACAGTTCCCCATCGACGCCCTGGTGCGGAGCCGAACCGCGTTGAGGTCGGTCCCCGATTCGTCGATCGCCTTGTCGATCTCGGCGCTGGTCACGGCCTCGCAGGTACACACGACGGGGTTGGGGTTGCTTCCGCCGAGCACCTGCGGCGAGAAGCTTCCGAGACGTTTCGTGCTCCGCTTCGCGATCGGTGATCGAAGCCCGAACTCGTCCATGTACTCTTCGAGGTTTCCGATGTCCTCACTGCCTGGCAGGGGTTCGTCGGCGGTGCGACACTCGGCCTCGACCCCGAACTGTTCGCAGACGTGGTCCGAGATCTTCTCGGCCATCAATCGATACGTGGTGAACTTCCCGCCGACGATGCTGGTCAGCCCAGGCAAATCGTCGCGCTCCTCGTGGTCGAGCAGGAAGAAGTCCCGCGTGATATCCGTGGGATCGGTCGTCCCGGTTCCTGGGGGTTCGTAGAGCGGCCGCACGCCCCAGAACGAGCGAATGGTCCGCGCATCCTTCAGGATCGGCACGAGTTCGGAGAGCGTGTCGATCATCAGGTCGACCTCCCAGCCCTCCTCGGGGTAGTCCTCCGGGTCCTCGACCTCTTCGTCCGTCGTGCCGAGGATCGCGGCGGTCTCGTGGGGCACGATGATGTCGGCGTCGCCCTTCGGTCGGCACCGATTGACGACGGTATCGACCTGTCGGGTGTTCATCACGACCATCACACCCTTCGAGGGCCGAACTTCGACGTCGACGCCCGCCATCGCGCCGACGCGGCCCGCCCACGCGCCCGTGGCGTTCACGACGTAGTCGGCGCGGATCTCCTCGGTCGTTCCAGGTTTCCGGTGAACGCGCTTTCCCGGCCCGCTCTCGTGTTCGACCTCGACGCCCACGACTTCACCGTCCTCGACGAGGACGTCGGTGACTTTGGCGTGGGTCTCGATACGTGCGCCGTGTTCGATCGCGCTCGCGGCGTTCGCGACACACAACCGGAAGGGGTCGATCGCGCCGTCGGGTACCCGGATCGCGCGCTTGACGTCCTTCGCGAGGTAGGGCTCGATCTCTCGGGCTTCCTTCCCCGAAACCACCTCGGCCGGGATGTCACACTCCCGACAGCCCTCGAGCTTCTCCTCGAAGTACTCGTCGGCGTCGCCCTCCTTCTGGACGAACAACCCGCCGGTCATCTCGACACAGTGGGTCGCGATCTCCCGGAGAACCCGGTTCTCCTCGATACATTCACGGGCGCTCGACCGGTCGGAGACCGCATAGCGACCCCCGCTGTGAAGCAGGCCGTGCATCCGGCCGGTGGTCCCGTGGGTGAGGTTGCCCTTCTCGACGAGCGTCACGTCGAACCCGCGCATCGCCAAGTCCCGGGCGATACCCGTCCCCGTGGAGCCACCGCCGATCACCGCCACTGTTCCATCCATTAGGTGACGATTCGGCTCCGAATACTTTACTCTATGCCCACCGGATCACTGACGTGTCGTGTTCCGATTCGAGATGAGCTGCAACAAACCATCGTAACACGGATTCTGTACGGGGATCTCGATCCGATCTCTAGTCGGACTTCTTTATTCGAGGTCGAGGTCTCGGTCGGCCGGCGAGGGCACTCGCCCAGTGGCAAGGATGTCTCGATGACCGCGCACGGGTATTCTTTATTCTCTATCGTGAATAACGTGCCGGCCCCCGCAAGCCATCGACCCATCCCGACCCCTCACGTAATCGGTCGTGGACCGAACGATCGTCGTCGTGGAGCGGAACGGGCGACCACCGGTTCGTCCGGGATTTCAGCCCCGTAACGGCTCGAATCGCTCATTTCCGCGCCACGGCGCGCATCGTCGGGTAGTACGGAAAACATCAGATACAGATACCCCATACAGATAGGGACGTCATGCGATTAGGACTGGAAGCCGAATACTGGGTGGTCGACGGGGACGGGAGGTTGTGCGACGGGCGTGACCTCGTCGAGGCACACGACCGTGTCTCGCCCGAGTTCGTCGACGCGATGATCGAGGTCGAGACCCCGCCGGTCGGTTCGATCCCGGCGCTCCGCGAGACGCTCGTCGAGGTGCTCGAAGCGGTGATGGGGGCCGCCGCGTCCGATGGACGGCGGCTCGTGCCGCTCGGAACGCCGCTCTCGTCACAGACCGGAGCGGTCCGGTCGGCCCGCGGGAAGCTCCTCGAACGCATCTACGGCGACGGCATCGAGCCCGCGAAGAACTGTGCCGGCACACACGTCCACTTCGAGCGCGAGCGCGTGACACGACAGCTCAACCTCCTGACCGCGCTCGACCCCGCGCTCGCGCTGGTGAGCTCGTCGCCGTACTACCGTGGCGAGCGGGTCGCGAACTGCTCGCGGGCCCACGTCTACCGTCACGAATCGGGCGCGCGATTCGAGCGCTATCGTGACCTCTGGGAGTACGCGACCGACGTCGCGGAGTGGGAGAGCCGCATCGAGGCCCGCTACCGCGAGCTGCGAACGATCGCACACGAGGTGGGCATCGACGACGCGGTGTTCGACGAACACTTCCAGCCCGAGAACGCGGTACTGACGCCGGTCCGACTTCGAGGGGCGCAGCCGACGGTCGAGTGGCGTGCACCCGACACGGCGCTTCCGAGTCAGGTCCTCGAACTCGTCGGGACGGTCGCGGACCTCGTCGAGCGCACGAACGACACCCCAGTGCAGGTCGGTGACCCCGCGGTCGGCGACGAACGGATCGGCGTTCCGCCCTTCGCCGAACTCCGCGAACTGACCGACGCGGCCGTCGAGGACGGCATCGGTGCGCCGGACGTCCGTGACTATCTCGAAACGATGGGCTTCGATCCCGCGAACTATCGACCGCTCACGGGCTCGATATCGGGACCGGCCCGTCTCGACGAAACGACCGCCGAACGGCTTCGACTCGACGCGGCCGACGCGCTCGAAGCGGACCTCGCGGCGCTCGATTGACGGGGTGAAAAACGGTCATGTCGATCCGGCTGTCCAGCTCCCTGGCCGCTGACGTTCGGTGTCGAGAACTGGCGCGCGAAGGGGGCCATCGGAGGACAGCAAGGGGAATGGGGTGAATCCTCCTTCGCCCCGAGTCGTCGTATCGCCGTCCACCGGTTGTCCATTCGGCTTTCGAGCGCCGGTCCGTGCCGTCGGCCGGTGTGACCTCCGCCCGCTTTCGTCAGCCGGAGTCGTTGTCCGAATCGCTGGCGTTCGAATCGGCGTCGGTGTCGCTGTCGTCGCTCTCGTCCGAACCGTCGCCGCCATCCGAAGCCGTCTCGGTATCGCTGTCCGAATCGTCGTCCGACTCGTTGCCGCCGTCCGAGTCGACGTCGGTGTCCGTGTCGTCGCTCTCGTTCGAATCCGTCCCGTTGTCGGCGTCGTCGTCGCTATCCGATTCGTTGTCGGAATCCGAGTCAGTACCCTCGTCGCTCCCGTTCGAACCCATATCGGTGTCCGAATCGGAGTCGTCGGAATCGGTCCCCGAATCGGCATCGCTCTCGCTCCCCGACCCGGCAGCCGTGTCGCTGTCGCCGTCGTCGCCCTCGGTACCGCCGCTTCCGCCGCTTCCGCCGCCGCTACTGTTGTTCCCGCCGTCGCCGCTGCTACAGCCCGCGAGGAGCCCGGCCGATAGCGCTCCGGCTGTGATCAGATATTTTCGTCGGCGCATGACGCTCCGTCGTTCGTCGCCGTCCCGTAAAAGCTCGCTCATCAGTGACGTCGTTCGGGGGAGACGCGTCTCACAGCGTTCGATCGAGCGCAACGGTGAGGATCAACAGGAACAACCCGAAGAACATCATCCAGACCCCCAGTCGGGACGGGAGCTGGAAGACCAACCGCCGCATGAGCCCCAGTATCAGCCCGAGGGCGATACAGAGCGCCGCCAGACGCTCCATACCGGACAGAACGTGCTCCGAGCTCACACCGAGGTTCACGCTATCCCGCCCCGCCGACGAACGGTTTCGAACGATCGGGCCATCGTGGGTGGATAATGGATGTCGGTATAAATCCTCGCCGGCCGTTCGGACCGCTTCAGAACTCCCGGAGTCGGACTTCGGTGTCGTCGATGGCGTCCACGTGTTCGCCTTCGAGCTCCTGAATTGCGCTGTCGTCCCACCCGAGACTCGTCGTGATCGCGTCGACGACGCGCTCCTCACCGGTCTTCTTCACGTAGCCGTTGCCGTCCCGAACGGCCGTGATCTCGCCGATGACGTTCCCCTCCCGGTCGACGACTCGTTCCCCTCGTCGCTCGCCTCGAAATCCATGCCGGGCCGTTCGCGATCGGCGGACAAGTAGTTGCGTCTCGCGGAAGCCCGCGCCCCGATCCGCGGCCGTTCCTACCCATTTGGGACGGTTCCCGTCAGCGCTCCTGGTCGGTCGGTCGAACCAGCATCTCGTTGATGCTGACGTGCTGGGGCTGGGTCACGGCGTAGGCGACCGCTCGGGCGATGTCCTCGCTCTGGAGCGGCGTCATCGAATCGAACAGGCCCTCCTCCATTTGCTCTTTGACCTCCTCGTCGGGGATGTGCTCTGGAAGCTCGGTCTCGACCGCACCGGGTTCGACTATCGTGGTGCGGATCCCCTCCCCCGTGACCTCCTGGCGGAGTGCCTCGGTGAAGCCGTTGACACCGAACTTCGTCGCGTTGTAGCCCGAGGAGTTCGCGTTGGCCTGTCGACCGGCCGTCGAGGAGACGTTGACGATGTGGCCGCTCCCCTGGTCCTGCATCACCGGCAGGACGGCGTGAGTGAGGTTCATCAACCCGAGGAGGTTGACCTCGACCATCTGCCGGAAGTTCTCGCGGTCGGCGCGTTCGACGGGTTCGAGGAGCATCACGCCGGCGTTGTTCACGAGGACGTCGATCGTCCCGAAGGTGTCGAGCGTGGTGTCGACGAGCGCGTCGAGGTCGGCCTCGTTCGTGACGTCGGTGGGGACGGCGAGCGCGCGGCCGCCGTCGGCTTCGATCGCCTCGGCGAGCGATTCGAGTTCGTCCTCGCGGCGCGCGGCGAGCACGACGTTCGCGCCGTGGTCGGCGAGCGCACTGGCCGTCGCTTCGCCGATCCCCGAGGACGCACCGGTGACGATCGCCGTCGAACCGTCTATCTGGTCGGTATCGAGTGCCATCGCGCTTTCTTGTCGAGCCGGTCGGAAAAGGGTGTCTGCGGCCGTCTGAAGCCGATCATCGTTGATTCACGACTTCGGTCGGCGTGGGCCGACCGCTCATCGGTGAACCCGGATGGGGACCGAACCCGTCGATCCGGTCGAGAGGAACGTCGTCAGGATGCTGGCGGCTTCTACACGGCATATTCGGCGTTTGGTCATCGAAGTCGGCCGGTCGCCCCGTCACCGATGAGCGACCGGACCCGTTCGGTGTACGCGACGAACGCCTCGTCGGTTCGGGAGCGTGGCCGCGGGAGGTCGATGTCAACCGCCTCCACCACCCGGCCGGGATCGGCACCCATGACGAGGACCCGGTCGCCGAGGACGACGGCCTCGTCGACCTCGTGGGTCACGAACAGCGTCGTCTTCTCGGTCGCCCGCCAGATGTCGAGGAGTTCGTTCTGGAGCCGCTCGCGGGTCCGCGCGTCGACGCTCCCGAACGGTTCGTCCAGCAGGAGGATTCCGGGGTCGACGGCGAGCGCGCGGGCGACGGCGACCCGCTGTTTCATGCCGCCGCTCAGCTCCTTCGGGTAGGCGTCGGCGAACCCGTCGAGCCCGACGAGGTCGAGCATCTCGTAACACCGGTCGTCACAGGCCTCCCGCGCCATCCCCTGGCGTTCGAGCCCGAAACAGACGTTCTCCTGAACGGTGAGCCACGGGAACAGACCGTACTCCTGAAACACCATCCCACGGTCGGTTCCCGGGCCGTCGATCCGCTCGCCGTCGATCACGACCGCCCCGTTTATCGAGGGTTCGAGCCCCGCGATCGCCCGGAGGAGCGTCGTCTTTCCACACCCCGAGGGGCCGACGAGACAGACGAACTCGCCGGTCCCGACGCTGAAGCGGACGTCGTCGAGGGCTTGAATCGACTGACGATCGGACTCGTAACGCTTGCTCACCCCGTCGACGAGGATCGCCGGCGTTTCGTCGGCCTCGTCCCCGTCGTCGGCACGTTCGGCGGCGGTCGTGCGGTCGTCGGTCCGTTCGGATGGCTCGCCGTCGCTCACTCGCGCCACGCGAGCACCCGCCGTTCGAAACCGCGGAACGCCCCGTCCATCACGAGATAGACGAGGCTTATCACCAGCATGTACGCGACGCTGGTGTCCATCGCGAGATTGTTCGAGGCGTTGAGTATCTCGTAGCCGACCCCGGGAGCCCCGAAGAGCTCCGCGCCGACGACGATCATCAGACACCGGCCGATGCTCGTCCGGAAGCTCGTCAGGATCTGCGGGGCGGCGCTCGGCAGAACGACGTGACGGATCATCTCGAGGTCCGCCCGCACCCCGAGGCTCGACGCGACCTCCGTGAGCCGCCCCGGCGTGTCCTCGACGCCGCTGTACGCCCCGTAGAAGTTGAGCCAGAACGCGCCGATGAAGACGATGAACGCCGCCCCGGCGTGCCCGATCCCGAACCACACGATCGCGAAGACGACCCACGCCAGCGGCGGGATCGGTCGGAGGAGCCGCACGACCGGGGTCAGCGCGTCGTCGAGCCGCCCGCTCCAGCCGAGGGCGGTCCCGAGCGCGATACCGGACGAAGCGCCGACGAGCAGCCCCGGAACGTAGTGGAGCAGGGTCTGGGCGAGCTTCACCACCATGCGCGACGTCTGAACTTCGGCACCGACCAGCGGAACGGTGAACCGCGCGCTCATCGTGAACTGTTCGACGAAGGCGCTCGCCGCCGCCGCCGGTCCGGGGAGGAGGTACGCCGGCTCGATCAGCGACGACGCGACCCACCAGAGCACGAGAAATCCCCCCGTCCCGAGGGTCCCTCTCACGATCCGACCCGGGTTCAGGTCGGGAAACAACCCGTCTTCCGTAGCCGAGTCGGCGTCGCTGGTTTCGACGCTCATCGCTTCGAGACGGCGTCGTAGACGCTGAAATCGAACAGCTGTTTCGGCGACACCACCGACTCCGTGTTCCCGATCTCCTCGACGAGTCGAGCCATCGTCTTGGATTGGGTTCGTACCTCGTGGGGATCCGAGAGGAAGTCGGACGCCTGCGAGTCGATCGCCTTCCGTGCCAGGTCGGTACTGACACCGGAACCGATGACCGCCGCGGCGTCCTCGGCCGCCTTCTTCGGGTTTTTCCGGACGAATTTCGTCGCCTTGCTGTGCTGCTCGACGAACCCTTCGGCGATATCCCTCGGAACGCTGTTCTGGACGAACGTCACCGTGACCGGGTGGCCCGGCAGGATATCGCCCGACCAGGCGACCTCCCCGAAGCCCTGCTCGTTCTCGATCACCGTCGCGAACGGCTCCTGGATCATCGTCGCGTCGACCCCGCCGCTCCCCATCGTCTGTGGGGCCTTCGCCGGGGAGACCGTCACCTTGTCCACGACCGATTCTAGCTCCCCGAGACCGAGGTCCCGTTCGATCCAGTATCGGAGGGCGATGTCGGGAACGCTGCCGTCGGGCGGGACCCCGAACGTCACCTTCCGACCCTCCCGCTTTTCGAACGCCGAGAACGCGTCACCATGCTGGTCCGCGTACAAGTCGCCGAAGGCGTTCGTCGCCATCACCCGGAAACCGTTTCGGCTGTTCGCCGCCAGGACGTCGGCCTGTTTGCCCTTGTCCGTGAGCACCATCGCCGGCGTGACACCGAACAGCGCGACGTCGACCTCGTCGCTCGCGAACGCCTTGACCACGCTCGGACCGTCGGAGAAGCGCTTGGCCGTCACCTCGGTATCGAGGGCGTCGTAATAGCCCTCCTCCTGCATGATGTAGTGCTGCATGTTCGGGTAGATCGGCACGTAGGCGACCGTGAGTTCCCCGCCGCTGCTGCTCCCACCGCCGGCACTGCTGTTCTCCACCTCGTTGTTGGTGCCGTTGGCACTGTCGTTGCCGCTCGGACTACTCTGACCGACGCAGCCGGACAGCCCCATCACGGAGACGGCGGCCGCCCCGCTCGCCGTGAGAACCCGTCGCCGAGTGCGTTCGTGCATCGTATGTTGTTATCTATATTCTCTGTCTTAATAAGAGATGCTATCTTGTAGTGGAGTTTTGATAATCAAGGTGCGGGAATTGGTGTGGCAACTATGCGCTCGTTGCAAGCCCCGATCCGCGTCGAGGACAACCCGTTCTGAACACTGACACACGCCGCGTTCGTTCAGCGACAGTCGGGAACCCGGCAGGACGCTGCTCGATGGGAGGGCGACGGGTCGCGGTCGTCCCGTAGCTACTCCTGGACAGCCGAACGACTCTCGCCCTCGATCTCCTCGCGGTAGCGTCGTTCCTGTTCGTCGAGGACCGCCTGACGGCGTTGCTTGGCGTCGTCGGTCATCATCTTCTCGGACCACTCGAAGCCACCGTCCGTTTCGAGCGACACCGACTCTACATCGCGAAGCGCGCCAACGCGTTCCCTGGTCTCCTTGATGAAGTACGGACCCATGTGACACGCAGGCGTCGTGAGTCGCATCCCGATACGGGCGTGCCCGTCGGAGACCTCGATCGATTTGACGAGACCCATCTCGACGATGTCGAGGTTGGACCCCGTCGCCGCGCTGCACGGGTCCACGATCCCCCGAAGCGCGTCGCGGACGGTCGCCGTTGGTGTCATGATGCCACCTCGAAGTCCGTCGTCGACCACGGCTCGGCCACCGTCCCTCCGGTGCTGGACTCGCCGCGCGCTGCTCGGTCTTTCAGTTCGTCGAGGTCGAAGTCGTGTGCCGCCGCGAAGTTCTCCCCGAGGATCTTCCGTTTGTCGTCCTCCGTTATGGTGAAGCTCCCGGAGAAGCTCTCCATCTCGGGGAAGTCGAACGCCCAGAACCGCTCCAAGAGGAGCTGGGGATGGAAGTGTGGTGCGCCGGTTCCCCAGAGGATCTTGTCGACCGCGTGTTTCCCGCCGGCGTAGAGGAGGTCCTGAAACGTCTCGGTGAACGTTTTCGGTGTCGTCACGGCCTCCGCGAGGGTGAGTTCGAGGTTGACGTAGACGTTCGGGTGGCGGGCGATCTGCCAGCCGGTCTCCCGAGCGAACGTCAATCCGCCGTGAACGATCTCGAAGTTGAGCTCGGGGAAGCAGTTGGCAGCTTCCTCGACGTCGCCGACCTTGTAGGAGTCCATCGGGGCAGCGCCGAACGGGAGGGCCTTGTGGACGGCGACGACGTCGAGGTCGAGGTCGCTCGCGCGTTCCCAGAGCGGGAACGCGGTCTCGGGGTCGTCCATCTTGAACGGGTGGTGAGTCCCGTCTTCCTCCCAGTAGGAGGGATACACCTTCACGCCGTGGGGGTCGAACTCGTCGACCTGGCGCGTCAGTTCCGCCTCGGGGTCGTCCGTCCCGACAGCGTCGATACTGGCGAGGGCCGCGCCACGGTGCGGGTTGCGTTCCTGGTAGGCGATCGCTTTGTCGAGCGCGGTGAGGCCGTCGTGGAACGCCGCTATGGACTGTGGGTGGATGACGCTGAAATCCGTCTGACTCTCGCGGAAGAGTGCGTTTTCGGTGTTCTCGATGGCCCAGTCACTGAGAAAGGTCTCCTCCGTACGTGCGTAGCCTTCCGGCATCGCGTTCTCCAACCCGACACCGATCTGTACGACCTGTGCTGCGTATTCGGGCACCCGATAGTTCGCCTCGGTCTGGTTGTACGCGTGACACACCGCATCGGCGACGAAAACGTCGTCAAGTGATGTCATATCACGACCGATGGCAGTATTCCTCATTAATGTTCGGGCAACTATACCGAGTCGAGATTGAAAGCCTGCCACGCAACTCGGCAGCCGCTCCTCGAATCGCCGACGAATGCCTACAACGCGCTCGATATCGAGGCGATCGGCCCGATCGAGCTTCCGTACTTCCCGGTGGCAAATTTGTATAACAGCATGTGATTTACGAGTTCGAGACGAGACACGACTCGCTTCGCAGCTCGTCAAAGTAATTGATAGATGTTCGATATGTATCGTTCGCGAACCCGGCCACCCCAGTCGTGAGTGTAGGTGTCGATGACGTCGCTCGCGACGTCGCCACGGAGGTACTTCACGATGCCACGGTCGCCGGTGCGGTCACGGAGATGTGTCGTGAAGAAATGTCGGAAGTAGTGGGGCGTGACGTTCTCACTCGCCCCGCCACCCGTTCGGTACCAGCCGTTCTCTCGGGCGTGATCCCGGACGATCCGGCCCACCATCGCAGGTGTGAGGCGTTCACCCCACTTGCGGCCGGTGTTGAGGAACAGCGGTTCGGCGGGTGAGACCGCGTCGGGGCGGATGGCGAGCCAGCGCCGGAGGATCGACCGGAGCTCCTCGTCGACCGGGACCACGGTCGCCCGCTTTCGTTTGTTCGAGGCGCTCCGTTCCTCGCCGTTGACGACAGCCCCCTTCGAGACGTCGCTCCTGACGTGGAGCGCGTTCTCGCGGTCGCGGAGCGCTCCACCACCGAGGGGGAACCGAGCGGCGAGTTCGTCGTCGGCCACCGTGAGATCCCGTAGATCGAGGTTACAGAGCTCACCGACGCGTATTCCAGTCTTCAGGAGCGCCACCACGACGGCCCGGTCGAGTGGATGGTGGATATCGGCGACGAACGCCCGCATCGCGGATACCGATATATCCCGTCGGTGGGGGTTCTTGTCGATCGTCTCGTCCATTCCCTCGACCACGAGCGCCATCGGGTTAGCCTCGAAGGCACCGACACGGGCCATGTAGGTGTAGAAACGGTGGAGATACGTCGCGTAGGTCGCCACCGTACTCTGAGCCAGGTCCGTTCGCAACGAGTGCACCCAGGCCATACACTCGTGTTCGCCGGCCTCGGCGAGCACCTTCCCCGAATCGCCGAGAAATCGCTTGAATCGACGGAGGACGCGTTCGTACGCCGCACGGGTGCGTTCGGACCGACCCTGGTATTCGAGGTTCTGGAGGAAGTACGCGACCGGGTCGTCCGGCGAGACCGTCTCAGTCGACATCCGTCCCGGTCACGGCGTAGCCACCCCGACGGCCGTTGTACTGGATCCGACCCTCGCGCTGGAGACGCTGAAGGGCGGTTTCGAGCCGGTCTTCGAGGTCCTCGGTGAGCGAGCCGACGATCTCCTCCCACGAATGGGGCTCCTCGTCCAGAACATCGAGGAGCCGTGTTTCGAGGTCGTCGACCCCCGGGGTCGCACCGTCAGAACCGGGTTCCCCGGATTCGGTATCGAGGTCGAACCCGTGACGCCCGGCTTGGACCATCGACCTGACGAACTCGCTCTGGCTCATCCCCAGGTCGTCGGCGTGCGCCCGCCACTCCTCTTGCTGATACGACGGCACCTGCGTTCTGACCGTCGTCCGTTCGGTGTCGGCCATCGATCGATCTCTCGTACGCCATCGGCATCAATCTTCGGCACTCACACAGGATAAGGTCTCTTATTTTCACAGCGCGTTTCCGACTATCCCTTCTAAGTCATGCGATTTTCGCGCGCCCTTGCAGGCCAGTTCGACCAGACCTGCAAGATTAGCCTTGCAGCCTTGCAGGATAGAACTCGGAAATCGAGTTCGTTTCGGCAGCGTGGTCACTCCCCGCTGAGTCTCGACCGATATAAACCCTCGGAACGACTGGAGCGATCCAGCGTGTGGCCAGTGGGCTCCTCGGAGCGGCCCAGAAACTCGACTGCATGCGAGGGCTCGCGTGCGGACCACTACGAACCACGCGAGGGTGACATCCCGCGTGTTTAGTCCCCCGCGAACCAGGTCGGAACATGGCTTCGGACGGCACTACGATCGGTATCTGGATCGGCGCGGACGACGACGTGCTTCGGGAGTTCGACGAGACGCTCGGCTGCGGGCCCAACCACGCTGGCTCGCGCTCGGAGGCGATCAAGGAAGCGATGCGTCTCGCCATCGCCGTCGAGGAGACCGTCGCGGAGTTCCCGTACGATATCGACGGCGCGCCGCTTCGCCACCAAGTCCAGCAGGCTCTCATCGAGCAGGACCGGCGGGAGGCGAGGGACGAGTGACCGCTCGTCGTCTCTCGACGTCTCGAACCCTCATCTCGGTTTAGCTTCTAGGTCCCCCCTTAGAGGACGATGTGTACGCGTTCGCTCGAACAGCCGTCATACGGCAGGTAGAGCGCTTTTCGGAGCAGAGACGGGTCGAGCATCACAGCGGGCCATCGGGTATTTCGATGCGATTGAGTCGGAGGGAACTGCTCTGCGACATCCGGATCGTGGCCCAGCGGAAGAAACGGCATGAAACCCCGTTCTGTAGGGCATGGAAAGACGCGACGTGCTTTCTTACACCGAAAACGCGAAGCGTTTCGAGGATAGGAATACGGCGTCGTGAGCTCGGACCGTGGCCTTTGTAACCGCCTGAGTCGCGCCATATCGGCACTCTGCGGGCACATCTCACGGCATCAGACGTGGTATGGCTACGCACGTACACAGAACGATCGAACGAACTCCGACACCTCCTGCACGCGGTGAATATCACCTTCTGGAGGTCGGCGAACGGTGTGGGGAAGCACCACCGAACCGGGTCGATGTCGAATCACGGCATGCTGGCCCCGGTGGTCGAAAGACCGCTCGTCCCTCGTGATGGCCCGAACGAGGGGATATCGGGCATTCAGCATCCCTGGCGGTTGTCCACAACCCAAGCTCTGAAATCGCTCAACCAGCGCTGCGGTCGTCAGTCGCCGTGAAGCCGCGAGAAACCGTCGAATCACCCCAAAGCGAGGATGAGGGGACCGTACGGTCGCGCGATACACCACTTCTGCTTGGTACTTCCTCGACCACTCCGACCGAATATATCGGGTCCTACTATACGAACTAGACCCGTTCGCGGTGGTTGTTCGCTACGGAACCCGTGAGGCTTCGTTGTCCCGTCCGAACCACTTTCGATCCCCTCAGACGATTTTCCGCAGATTAGCAGATCAATTGTAATTAATTTTATATATTCTCGTCTACATCCCTGTCGGGCCTGCGACGTATGAACTGCATGTTGCGATACACAATCTGCCCTCGTCTCGCCGAATACGTTCACTCGAAGAGAACCCGAGATCGGTCGGTTCAGGAGGTCGGTCGGTCGACGGCGGTCTCGATGACCCGGCGGGTTCGGTCGATGAGTGCGTCTACCTGTTCGCTCTCGGCGTAGATCCTGACCTTCGGTTCGGTACCACTCTGGCGCACCAGTACCCAGCCGTCGTCGCGCTCGATGCGGACCCCGTGTTCGGTCGCGACTTCGCCGTCGGGGAACTCGTCCGAGAGGGTCGTCGCGAGCTGCTCCATCACCGGTTCCTTCCGGTCGTCGGGACAGTCGAGACTCACCTTTCGGTAGGGGAGTTCCCGAACGGGTTCACGAAGCGCATCGAGACCGCTCTCGGCGACTAACCGTGCCAGGACCGCGGCGCTCGCCACGCCGTCTATCCAGGGGCCGTGTTCGGGGTGGACGTGTTTCCAGGGCTCGGCCGCGAACACCACGCGCGTGTCGTCCGTCCCCGCCGCGTATGCCGCCGTGACCCCCTCGTGGAGCGCCCCCAGACGCACCCGTTCGACCCGCCCACCCGCCGCGGTGACGCGGTCGTCGATCCGGGAGGAGGCGTTCGGCGTCGTCACCACGACCGGGTCTGCGGCGTCGCTCGCACGGGTGTACCGTTCGGCGAGCACAGCGACGATCGTGTCCTCGTGGACGATCTCACCAGTCGAATCGAGGACGACGATCCGGTCGGCGTCGCCGTCGTGGGCGAACCCGAGGTCGGCATCCCCGTCCGCGAGGAACGCCCGAACGTCCCCGAGGGTGGCGGGTGTGGGTTTCGACCCACGAGCGGGGAACGACCCGTCGACGTTCGCGTTCAGCGCCGTGACGTCCGCACCGAGTTCGTCGAGTACCTGCGGGGTCGCCCGGCCCGCCATTCCGTTGCCACAGTCGACGACGACGGTGAGGCCGTCGAGCGCCGCGCCGTACTCCTCCGCGTAGTCCGTGACCGCCTCGCGGTACGCCCCGAGCGGGTGCAGTCGCTCCGCGGTTCCCCACTCGTTCCATGCCACCGGGTCGGGGTCTTCCTCTACTCGGCTCTCGATGCGGGCCTCGGCGTCGTCGTCGTACTCCTGACCGTCGTGAAAGAACTTCAGACCGTTGTCGGCTGGTGGGTTGTGGCTCGCGGTGACCATCACGCCGCGTCGCCCCCGTGAGGCGAACGCGAGCGCCGGCGTCGGAAGCACGCCTGCACGGCGCACGGCCACACCGGCGCTTTCGAGTCCCGCTTCGAGGGCGGCGGCGAGCCCGGACCCCGTCTCGCGACCGTCACGTGCGACGACGAACGTCGGGTCCACGCCGTCGGTCGCGCGGGCGTCGAGCCCCGCCGCCCGGCCGACCGCGAGCGCGAGTTCGGGCGTCACCCGAGATATTGCCGGACCGCGGATACCCGCGGTACCGAAGAGTGTCATACCCAGTCTCGGGTCGCGGGGCTACTTAGTCTGGGAGGATAGCGGCCGAACTCAGAGCTCGACGCCACCGGGAATGAGGCTGTGCTGGCGAACGAGGTTGCCCTCGTGGTTGTAGACGAGGAAGGTGGACTTCTCGTGTGCGAGGAGTTCGTCGTTCTCGAAACGAACCACGAGCCGGTAGCGGCCGTCGCCGTCGGCGGCGCGCTCGCCGTAGGCTCGGGCGGCCCGGATGAATTCGAGCACGCCGTCGGCGGTCGCGTTGAGTTCGAGCACGAAGTCGCCCGTGATACGGTTGGTGACCGAGAGCACGCCGTCGCCCGCGGGCCCGTCGGCGTGAAATCGGTAGTTGACGTCGGTCTCGCTCGCCTCGACGAGGCCCTCGTCGGCCCCCGCGAGGCTGGTCTCGAGCACCTCGCGCGGACCGTCGAACGCGATGACGATCGTGGGTTTTCGAGGCTCGTCCTCGGTCGACACCCAATCGGTGTTGCTGACGTGGAGGTCGAAGTACTCGCGCCTCATTCGGGTCTGTCCACGCTACGGCCCCCGACGTGATGAACGTAACGCCGGCGGGCATCACCACTGACACCCCGCGAACGCCGCCACGCTCGGATGAGGCTGCCGAAAGACCTAGACCTCACGCCAGCCGATCCACGATGGTCTCGTCGTCGACCACGAGGTTGTAGGCGTCCTCGTCGTCGTTCCAGAGCACGAGGACGTTCTCGAACGCGAGGAGGTCGCCGTAGCCGGCCGTCGTCAGCGCGCGGTTCAGCCCGGTCTCGCGGGTCACCACCGCGTAGTGGTCGGCGGACTCGCTGCCGTCGCTGACTTTGAACAGCGGGTTCCCCTCGGAGAGCGAGTGGCTGAGTTTCGCCGCCACGAGGTCGACGCGGTTCGAGACGTGCTCCTCGCTCTCGGCCATCTTCGCTGTTCTGTCGGGATTGGGGGTGAACTCGGTCCTTCGTGGTCCCTCTCGTCGGAGGACCGTGTGGGAGAACTGGACGTCGACGTTGACGAACGCCTCGGGGTCGTCGTCCGGGTCCTCGACGGCCTCGGCCAGCCGCTGCTGGAATCCGGGTACGGCGAAGTCGGGTTTCACGTCGAACGACCAACCCCGATCCGTGGGCGCGTGGCCCGGCCAGAGCCGAACGGCGGGGCCGTAGCACGTCGCGGGGCCCGAATCACACAGCGTGCGCTCGACCTGTCGAAGCCCGATCGAGGTCTCGCGGTCGGCGGGAGCGATCCCGACCAGCGAACCGGCGGGAGCGAGGGCGTCGAAGTACCGCCGAGCGACTCCCGCTGGATCGTCGAGTTCGCTGAGGGAGTTCGCGAACAGGATCAGGTCGTACTCGCCCTCGGGTTCGAAGTCCTCGGCGGTGGTGCGGTGGATCGTCGGGTGGACGTTTCGCCCGGTGGCTTCGAGCAGCGAATCGAGAATTTCGGTTGCTGCACTCGGCTCGATCGCGTGGTACTCACAGAGCGCGTCGTCGGGGAGCAGGTCGGCGAGGCCGAGCGCCGGGCCGCCGACGCCGGCACCGACGTCGAGCACCCGGAGGTGATGAGAGAGCAGTCCATCGCGCGCGAGGTCGGCGAGGACGTACTGCGCGACGGCGTAGTAGTCCGCGAGGTGGTAGATGGCGTACGCCAGCGCGGTGTCGCGGTCGTACTCGACCGTCTGCCCCGCGAAGTAGGACTCCTTGAACCGGCGGATCCGGTCGCGGAGCCCGTCTCCCGATTCGCCGTCGGGCCAGCCCGGTCCGTAGGCTTCGACCAGTAGGTTCTCGAGGTCGCGGGCGTGTTCGTCGGGGAACGCCGACACGTCGTCGAACTCGACCGCGATCGGGTCGTCGGCGACCGGAACGAACGTGCCGTCCGCCCGTTCGACGAGCCCGAGGTCGGGGGCTTCGTCGCGGAGCGTCTCCCGAACCACCGCGGGGTGAGGTCGGCCGTCGACGTACTCGAAGATCTCCTCGGGGTCGATCGGTCGGACCTCCCGGAGGTACTTCGCGTTCGCCCGGACCTGCTCACGCTGGTCGGCGCTCATCGCTCGCCCACCGAATCGCGTGCCTCGCGGTAGAGCCCCTCGAACTCCTCGGGATCCGCGGCGGCGATGCGTTCGGCCGCGGCGGCGATCTCCTCCGTGCCGTCGAAGGCCGCCTGGATCTCGGCGTAGACCCCCGGCGAGCCCGAGAGCATCTGGTCGGCGAGCTCGGAGAGCGGCCCGGAGACCGGCGTGTGAAAGCGGTCCGGGACGTCGTCGGCGGCGAGCGCGTAGGCCAACAGCGCGGCGTGGGTGCGGGCCTGTACCGTGGTCATCGCGTGGTCGTGTTCGTCGGGAGTCGTCTCGAAGGGGTCGTTCTCCCGTTCGAGTGCTTCGCGGACCGCGTCGGTCACCGGGCCCGTCGCGTCGCCGACGACGGCGATCCGGCCGGGGGCGTTCACCGGGGCGAACAGCGGGTGGAGGCTCAGCCGCTCGTGGTCGGGTGCGTGGGTTCGCATGGCTTCGACCGGGGTCGTCATCGTGCCGGTGACGTCGAGCATCGCGCGGTCGGCCCGCGGCGCGAACGTCGCGACCGCGCTTTCGACCGCCGAGATCGGCACCGCGAGGCAGACCCCATCGAAGCGCTCGGTGGTGTCGAGCGCGACCGTACGACCCCCGACCGCGTCGGCGGCGGCGGCGGCCACGTCGGGGTCGGTGTCGGCGAAGGCGATTTCGATGCCCGCCGACCCGACGACGTCGGCGAACCACCGTCCCATCGCGCCCGCGCCAACGACGAGGAGGTTCATTGGCGACGGTTCCGCCGCGGCGGCAAAAAACCGTTCGAGTGCGGTCGCGACGATACTGGTCTCCGGGTTCTCATTCTTGTCCTTTGGTGACGGCGATGTACCAGCGACGACCGCGGATAACCCGTTGCAAACGAGGGACCGCACCGCTCCCGCGCGCCAGCCGCCGACCACCCACCTCGACACCGCTCCCGTCCGACAGTATTTCACCACGGGGGCTGTCTTGCGGTTATGGACCGCTACGACCTCCTCTACGAGCTCTACGACGAGTTCGACGCCGACGCGCTTCGGGACCACCAGCGCTTCGTCGACGTCTTCCCGCCGGTGGACTCGCGGGTCGCGCTCGAACACTACCAGACGATCGACGCCGAACTCACGGACCGAAAGGACGAGATCCGGGACGCCTTCGAGGCCGGCGAGACCCTCGCCGACGTCGCCGCCCACGCCACCCGCGAGGAGGCGTTCACCGCGCTCGACCTCTGTACCAAACACGGCCGTCGGGTGAACGCCCTCGTGCTCGACGTCGACGAGACCCTCCGTTCGGCGGGGAGCACGGACAACGAGATCCCCAGGGAGACCCTCCACTACCTCACCGAGTTTCACGAGGCGGGCGTCCCGATCGTGATCTGCACGGGACAGACCCTGGAGAACGTCAAGGGGTTCACGATCCAGGGTCTCGGCAGCGAACTCGTCCACTCGGGGACCGTGAGCATCGTCTACGAGGCCGGCACCGGCGCGTTCACGCCCGGCCACGGCCCGCGGACGAAGGAACTCCTCTATGAGGACTTGGACGAGGAGATACAGGACGTCTTCTACCGGATCCGCTCGCGGGTGCTCCCCGACGCACCCGAGGCGATCCGGCAGGGCTGTCACCTCCAGGGCAACGAGTTCAACGTCACCCTCAAGCCGAACGCCGAGGTCGGCAGCGACCCAGCGGCCGAGGTCATCGACACCGCACTGTGTCACCTCCTCGACCTCCTCGGCGAGACCGTCGCCGACCGTACCGATACCACGGCGGACCGAGCCGGAACCGACTGGGCCCGCGGGTTCTACGCCGATGCGGACCCCGAGATCCAGGGCGTGCTCGAAGCTCGCGACGGGCTCCCCGACCTCAACATTCAAGAGATCCCATCGGCGGTCACGGACACCTTCGAGCGCATCGACGTCGCCTACTACGAGGCCGACGCCGCCGAGATCGGGAGTCTCGAACTCAACAAGGTCGTCGGCGTCGAGGCTGCCTTCGAGGTGCTCGGTATCGACGAGGCCTTCCCGCTGGTGATGGGCGATTCGAAGTCCGACCTCCGGGTGATGGAGTGGGTCGGGGACGCCGGCCTCGCCGCCGCCCCCGAACACGCCTCCCGCGCGGTGCTCGATTACGTCATCCGGACCGACGAACTCGTCTTCGACCGTGGAAACGCAGCCGAGGTGCTCCGGATCGTCTACGCGCTCAACCGGCTGGCGACGATCCGGTGAAGCGAATTAGCCGCTGACCGCGCGGCCGTGGGTCATCGACGGGATCTCACACTGGTTGTGGATGTCCTGAACCACGACCGCGAGACTGAGTTCGTCGGCCGAGCGCGCGTCGGCGAGCTCCGTCACGCGCTCCATGCACGACCGCAGCGCGGCGAGCGCCGCGCGTTGGGTCGACACCCGACCGATGGACCGCTGGCTCACCGACTCGCCCGCCCGGATCCGACACGACAGGTCCCACCCGCGCGACGGCTCGAACGGCAGCCGGTCGGCGTCGCTGGTTCGCGCCGCGATGACCTCGAACTCGTCCGCGCACCGACCGAGAACGAGCTCGTCCGCGCACGCTCGCTTGCAGATCCAGCCGCTCGGAAGCTGCAAGTCCTCGGGAAGGGGATTCATGATTTGTCTCCATTTATTCGAACACTCGCCGACTCCTTTCCGGTTGAGCCTGCAACTGCCGGTCAGCTATGACGAACCCAATCCATAATCCCACGTAGATTGTGGCGAAAATTGCCGTTCTAGGCCTTGTTTCAGGAGAATTCGATGTCCTCGGTGAACCGGTCGACGACGAGCACGAGTACGCCACCGAGAACGGCCACGACCAGGATCGTCCCGATCACCGTCGGACCGGGGTTCGAGGTGTGGTCGAGGATATCGGTCACCGGAAGGCGAAGCGCGCCGACCATCAGGCTCACGAGGAACGTGAGGGTCGCGGCACGGTAGTTCGCCAGCGCCCATCGGATGGCGTACGAGATCGAGAACAGCCCGACCAGCGCGCCGACCCCGAACGCGACGATGACGATCCCGGGTTCGACCAACCCGGCGACCGACCCTCCCGAGAGCAAACCTGCGAGACGGTTCGTGAACGTCGTGAGGGTGTTGCTCAGGTACTCGTACTGGCCGAGAACGTAGAGGAAGAACGCCCCAGAGATCCCGGGGAGGATCATCCCGGCGATGGCGATCCCGCCCGCGAAGAGGACGATCGTCGGCGAGTTCGGGAGCGAACTCCCGACCTCGGGACCGGAGACGACGAACGCCAGCGCGAACCCGAACACCGCGACCGCGACGCGGCGCGGCGTATCGAGCGAGACGTACTCGTAGAGGACGACCGCCGAAGCGGCGATCAACCCGAAGAACAGGGCGGCGACGTAGGCCGGATACGTCTCGAAGGCGTACGCCATGAGCCGTGCGACGGTCACGAGCGCCGTCGCGATACCCAGCCCCAGCGCCATCAGGAACGGGATGTCCATCTCGACCAGCGCGTCGCGGAAGGCGGCGCGGCCGGTCCGGCGGTGGAGTCGCGGGAGGTAGCGGAGCGCCCGCGGGTCGAGGGCGGTGATCGCGGCGATGAGCCGCTCGTAGATCCCCGTGATGAGCGCGATCGTCCCGCCGGAGACGCCCGGCACCGCGTCCGCCGCACCCATGAAGATGCCCTTGAGGTAGACGACGACCAGCGCCCGCATGGAGCTCCGACGGCTCATCGTACCACGCTCCCAGCGGGCCCCTCAGCGACGGGGGCGCGTTTCGAGCTGGCCGAGGCGTTCGTCGTTGCGTTCGAGGCGTTCGCATCCGACGCCGACCCCTGCTGGAGGTCGACGGTCACCGGGCCGTCGGTCCGGCCGATCACCGCGCCCTCGGGGACGTCGACGGTCGTGCTCGGGCCGGTGTCGTTCGCGCCCGTCGTCTCGAACGTGTACGGGCCCGTCGCCCGGATCGAGACGTTTGTCGCGCCCTGCTCCGGGCCCCACTGGTCGTAGCCCGTCGTGGAGTACGGCAGGGTCATCGTGAACGAGCCGTCGGCCGAGGTGTTCGCCCGCTGGGTGTAGGTGAACGTGTCGTCGAGCACCGGTGAGGGGGGCATCTGTAGCTCGACGCTGGCCTCGACGGTGCTGTTCGGCGGTCCCTGGCCCTCGACGGTCGCCCCGTCGACCCGCTCGAAGGTCTTGACCCAGCTCTGCGGGGTGGCGTAGAGCTCGTTCGGGCTCAGTCCCGTCGATTGGTTCTGATTGATCAGGGACTGGTAGAACGACTGCGAGCTCAGGAGACCGCTCGTCTCCGTCGCGTTGACCAGCCGGTAGTGCTGGAGCGCGGGGACGTACTCCTCGGAGTACTTCCCGACGCCACCGATCTGGGCGGTGCTGTCGTTTCTGACGTAGGCGCGTGCGTCGCTCATGGTGTCGAACTCCCGGATCGTGGGATGGTTGCCGCTCGTGACCCTGGCCTGCACGCCGCTGGAGGTCGCCTGCGTCGTGTCGTAGTCGATCACGACCGGTTCGGGCTCGATCGCCGAGCCGTGGAAGCCGTAGAGCCGGGTCCGCATCGTCTCGTAGTGGCGCTGGTTGTACCCGACGAACTGGCTCCCCGAGGTCTGGTTCGCGACCACGAACACGTCGTCGGCGAGCGAGATCGGGCCGTCGTTGTACCAGGTGTACGGTACGGTGTACAGCGCACCGCCGGCGACGTCACCCATCCGCCAGTCGATCATCACGTACCGGTCGCCTTCCCCTTCGGGCGTGCTCGCGATCTGGTTGGCGCGGGACTCGTTCGGCGCGAGCAGGAAGTTCGCGGCCTCGTGGGCGTTCTGCTGGAACGGGTTCGCCACCGGGATCCGATGGCCGAGCACGGTGATCCAGTGGCCGTAGTCCCACCACGACATGACCCCGTAGGAGCCGTCCGGATACTCGAAGTCGTCCGTGCGGTCGTAGCGCTCGTAGTAGCCCATCTCGTTGTCCGCACCGCCGTAGGTGCCCTCGGCGGGCGTGCTGGTGTTGAGCCACTCCAGCGCCCCGTCCCAGCCCTGGACGGTCGATCCGGGGGTCGAGCCCTGGTCGGCGTAGCTCCCGGCGGTGGTCACCGTGCCCGCACTCCCGCCGACCGCGAGCGGTGCGGTGATGAACAGCACCACCACGACCACGGTGAGGACCTGACGGAGGCGGAGGCTTCGGAGGGTCGCGCGGGTGTCGGTCTCACCGAAGTAGTCGACGACCCAGCCGACGAGGTACGCGTTCAGCACCGCGACCGGCGTCACGAGGTAGTAATCGAACCGCGACTGGGTGAGGGTCGCGGCGAGCATGAAGCCGGTCCAGAGCAGCACGAACCCGGCCGCCGTTCGGTGTTTCAGTCGGCCACGCGCGAGGGCGAACAGCATCAACACCGCCCCCACCGCACCCCCGACGAGCGCGAACGCGTAGGAGTTGAAGAGGAAGCCGACGGCCTGACTCACCGCCTGACCGAACGGAGCGCCCGTGCTGTACGGCGGCTGTGCCTCGCCGACGGTGAGGGCGGTCGCGTTCGACCCCAGCCCGATCGTACGGACGATCTGATTCACGAAGAAACCGAGCAGGTCCGGGAGGGCGACCGCCATCACGACCACGACGGCGACGAACAGCCCGAGGATCGTGCCGGGGTAGGCGTAGCTGGGATAGTCGCTCCGTTCGACGACGCGCGCGAGCCACGCGAGGAAGACACAGCCGACGGCACCGACGAGCGCGAGCAGGGGTTGGAGCAGCGAGAAGCTCGACGCGCTGACCTCGGTGGTGTCGAACGTCGCGAGCAGCAGTACCCCGGCGACGCCGAGCGAGACCGCGCCCACTATCGCGAGGTGTTCGGGGCTCTCGTCCCGGAGGAACTGGAGGGGGAGCGCCACGAGCAGGAAGACGCCGAAGACCCCAACGAGGAGCACGCCGGGTGGCCAGGACCAGACGTAGAGCGTGAAGCCGAGCCCGGCGAGCGCCGCCCAGCCGACAGGCTTTCGGAGGTTCGAGACGTCGCGCTCGACGAACTGTTCGTAGATCGGCTTCTCGCGCTCGCCGACCACGATGGCGACGACGAGGAGCGCGACCGCGAGGACCTGGAAGAACACCTCGGCGGCGTGGTGGTCGGAGAAGCCGGCGATCGAACGCGAGAGGAAGGAACCGGGCGAGAACGCGAGCACCGCGACGCCGACCAGTCCGCCGAGCCGCCCGCCGAACCGCTTGCCGAGGAAGTAAGCGGGGATCGCCACCAGCGTTCCCAGCACCGCCGGCGCGAACAGCAACGTGAGCGCGGTGGTCTGGGCCGATGGACTGCCGCCGCCGACGACCAGCGCCGCCGTGGCGACGAGCTGGTCGTAGAGGGTGCCGAACTGGCCGACCGTCGCGCCCTCGGGGAAACCGGTCCAGGGGTCCATCGGCATCGTGCTGGGCCAGTTTCGGACGGTGTACTGGACCTGCCGGAGGTGGTACCAGGCGTCGTTGCCGCTGAAGTAGACCTGGCCCTCGACGATGAAGTTCCGCCAGTTGCGGACCCGTATCCAGAGCATGAACGCGACGAGGAGGAGGAGAACCGGGACGTGATACCACGACGCGACCGCGTCGAGAACCGGGTCGGGAACCGAATCGGCGAGACGTTCCCGGCGTTGGCTCATTGTCCATCCCAGCAAGAAGACGCGCATAAAGCTTGTGAAACGCCCGACGTGAGTCCTCTCCCCGCCCGACGACCGAAACGAAAAGGGCTATGCCGTGACCGATCCCAGCCAGCGCATGCGGGTGTCAGTGGTGCTCTGTACCTACGACCCGGCGCTGTTCTCGGACTTCCGCGCCGCCGCCGACAGCGTGCTCGCCAACACCCACCCCGCCGAACTCGTCGTGGTGGTCGACGGCGACCCCGCGCTCGCCGACCGGGTTCGGGGGACCTACGCCAGTCACGACGACGTCACGATCCACGAAAACGACGAGAACTCGGGACTGCTCGAGAGCCGAAACACGGGGGCCGAGGTCGCCGACGGCGACGTGGTGGCCTTCCTCGACGACGACGCGCGGGCCGACCCGGAGTGGATAGCCCGTCTCGTCGCGGCCTACGAGGACCACGATTCGCTCGCCGTCGGCGGGCGGATGACGCCCGAGTGGGTCGCCGGCAGGCCGAAATTCCTCCCGGCGGAGTTCTACTGGCTCGTCGGCGTCACCCACCGGGGGTTCGGTCCCGCTGGCGACGAACACCACGCGGGCGAGGTCCGCAACACCAACGGTTCGAACCTCTCCTTCCGCCGCGAGGTCTTCCTCGACCTGGGTGGCTTCGACACCGAGATCGGTGGTCGGAAGGGGGACAACAAGCTCCAGGGCGGTGAAACCGAATTCTGTGCCCGGCTCGAACGCGAGTACGGCGAACGGGTGTGGTACGATCCCGGCGCGCTCGTCGGCCACAAGGTGTTCGACTACCGGACGAGGCCACGCTGGCTCGCGGGGCGGGCGTTCTGGCAGGGCTACTCGAAGCGCGCGATGGAGTCGTTCGTCCCCGACTCGACGGGCGAGGAGAGCGCGTTTCTGGGGCTGCTTCTGACGAGATCCCTCCCGCGGCGGCTCGCTGGCCTCGTTCGACATCCCTCACGCGAGCGCGCGAGCCAACTCCTCGCGCTCCTCGTGCTCACAGGCCTCGTCGGGTTCGGATACGTCTACGCGACCCTTCGGTATCGCTCCGCGGAGCCCGACGATGGCTGAGGACATCGAGAACCCGATTCGCGTGCTCTGGCTCACGCCGGACAAACCCGAGACGATCAGCGTGGGTCGCCGTCGGATCGCGGAGCAGCTCGAAGCACGCGGGTTTCGCGTCACGCTCCGGGGCACGACCCCGCGAACTTCGCTGGCCTCGTTCCGCGAACGCGCCACGTACGACGTGGTTATCGGGACGACGCGGGCCGGTGCGTTCGCGGGGGCGGGGCTGAAGCTCGCGGGAGTTCCGTTGGTCGTCGACCACGTCGACCCGATCCGACAGTTCACCGAAACCCGCGACACCGCGCTCTCGCTCGGGGTGCGCCTCGCCGAGAACGTCGCCTTCCGGGTCGCGGACCACACGCTCTACGTCTACGACGAGGAGCGCCCGCGCGTCGAGCGGTACGCCCGCGCCGCGACGGAGACCAACCTCGGGGTGTCCTTCGACGCGTTCGCCGACCCCGAGGAAGAGGCCGTCGCGGACGCACGGAGCCACCTCGCGGATGCCGACGTCGACCCGAACACACCTCTCGCGGTCTACGTCGGCGGGCTCGAACCCATCTATCACGTCGAAGCCCTCCTCGGCGCGATGGCTCACCTCGACGACTGGACCCTCGTAGTGCTCGGCACGGGGTCGCTCGAAGGGCTGGTCGAACGGACCGCCGCCGAGCGTGAGAACGTCGTCTTCCTCGGGAGCGTCGCGCACGAACGGGTTCCGGGCTACCTCCACGCGGCGGACGTGGGAATCGCGCTGGTCGACGACCCGCACACCCTGAAGGTGCTCGAATACGCCGCCGCGGGGCTACCGACCGTCGGGCTCCACGGTCGCGTCGAGGAGCGATTCGGCGAGTTCGTCGAAGCCTGCGACCCGACCCCGGAGAGCGTCGCCCGCGCGGTAGGGCGAGCGCCCGACCGCGACGTCGAGGCCTTCCGAGAGTACGTCAAGGCGTTCGATTACGCGCGGATCGCCGAAGGCTACGCGCAGGCTCTCAGACGCGTCGTCGGTCGCGGGGAACCGGCGCAATAGAACCTACTGGCGTCGTTCCTGGAGGTGTTCGAGCGCGCGGAGCGCCCGGTGGTGACCGAACGGGAGGTACGAGACCGCGAGCAGCGCGAGAACCCGGGGATCGGACCGCTCGCCCGAGAGCGCCGCCCGGAGCGGAGCACGGGCAGCCGCGGCGTCGCCGGCTCGAAGCAGCCGTTTCCCGTGTTTGTACTCGGCCTTGCGTTCGAGTGCCGCGCGATGGGGTTCGAGCTCCGGCAGTCGGTCGCAGAGGTCCGCGATCACTTCGAGTTCGGATTCGTACATGACCGCCGCGTCCGAACTCATCGAATCCTCGCGCACGGCGTAGCACGCGAGCGGTTCGGCCACCCGGGCGGGTCGATAGCGGGCGAACAGTCGAGCCCAGAGGTGACGGTCCTCGACGGCCGGCAGGCGCTCGTCGAAACGGTGGTCGTCGAAGCACTCCCGGCGGGCGACGACGGTCGGCATCGGCACGCCGCCCTCGTAGAGGAAGTCGATGTGATGGGTGTCGGGGTTCTCGATCGGCAACGATGACTGATAGCGTTTCGTCCCACTTTCGAGGAGGGAGACGTCCGAGTAGACGATATCGGCACCGGCGTCGAGCGCCGCGAGCTGCGCTTCGAGTTTCTCGGGACACCACCGGTCGTCGGCATCGAGGAATCCGACCACCTCGCCCGTCGCGGCGTCGAGCCCTCGATTCCGCGCCGCCGCCAACCCCCGCGGCTCCTGTTCGACGTACTCGAATCCCTCGACCCGATCGGCGAGGTCATGGAGCCAGTCCACGCCCGAACTATCGACGACGATTATCTCGATATTTCGGTGGGTCTGGTTCGCGATGGATTCGAGCGCCTCGGGGAGGTACTCGGCGTCGCCGTAGGTCGGGACGACAACCGAGACGAGCGGGCCGCCGCCTGTTTGGAGCGAGCGCGGGAGCGAGACGGTCTTCGGCACGGTTCTCGTTTTGCTGTCGAGGAGCGTGGGTTAACGCCTTTTCCGTTCGGGCTTGACGCAGACGACCGGGTGGATAGTTGATGACTGATGCGGCGATGGCAATACCCGACGCAAACGAGAGACCGCACAGCACCGCCCCACGACAGCCACACGCCTCCCCAGCCGACTGCGCTCCTCGCTCGCTTCGCTCACGGGTCACTTCGTTCCCCGTTCGCAATCGAGGTTCTCCTTTCAGTCGAACCTCGCACCGCTCCCTGCGGTGCTCATCCCTCGCACAGTGTCCGCGACCGGCCCTCACTCTCGTTCGGACCGGTCGCGAGCGCGCGCCACAGCATCCCGTATCGTAACCGCACCACCACCGCACCCGCACTACACCACCACCGCACCGACCTCCTACCGAGCCAGTTCGTCCGTCGAAAACCCGACCGACGACGGAGGGAAAGGTACTCAAAGCCGTAGGGAGGACTCGAAACGAACGATGCGAGACGTGCTGTTCATCACCGTCGACTCGCTCCGGGCCGACCACCTCTCCTGCTACGGCTACGGCCGCGAGACGACCCCGGCCATCGACGCGCTCGCGGCCGGCGGCCACCGCTTCGAGAACGCGTTCGCCCACGCGTGCGCGACCCGCGCCTCCTTCCCCTCGATCCTGACCTCCGCGACGGCGCTGATGTACGGCGGTTACGAGCGGGTCTCCGAAAACCAGACCCTCCTCCCCGAGGCGCTCCCCGATGCCTATCGCACCGCCGGCTTTCACTCGAACCTCTATCTCTCGGCGGAGTTCGGCTACGACCGCGGCTTCGACCGCTTCTTCGATTCCAAAACGGATCCCTCCCAGCTCGCACGACTCAAGCAGGTCGTCAAGAGCCGACTCGACGAGGACGGCGCGCTCTACCGACTCCTCTCGGGCGCGGTCGACACCGCCGAGAAGGAGGCCGGCCTCTCCTTCGGCTCGGCCTACGTCCGCGCCGACGAGATCACCGACAAGGCACTCGCGTGGGCCGAAAAACAGTCCGAAGGGCCGCGATTCGGTTGGGTCCACTACATGGACGTCCACCACCCCTACCTCCCACCCGAGCGCCACCAGCGCGCCCTGGGGTTCGACCCGGTGGACGAACGCGAGGCGGTGCGCCTCCGTCGGACGATGGTTGAGGACCCCGAAAACCTGACCCCCGACGAACGCGAGACCCTGATCGACCTCTACGACGCCGAGACCCGCTTCGCCGATGCCGAGATCGGTCGCCTCGTCGATTCCGTCCGCCGCAACTGGGGCGAGGACACCATGATCGTACTCACCGCCGACCACGGTGAAGCGCTCGGCGAGCATGGAGAGTTCGGCCACTCACAGACCTTCTTCGACGAGGTGCTCCACGTCCCGCTGGTGGTCGACCCCGGAACCGGAGCCAACGAGCCGAAGACGCACGACGAACTCGTCGGACTGCTCGACCTGACCCCGACCATCGTGGACTACGCGGGCGGGACGCAGTCCGAAGCCTTCCACGGCCACAGCCTTCGCCCGCTGCTCGACGGAACCGGGGAGTGGCCGCGCGAGCACGTCGTCGGGGATTGGTCGGCCGAGAACACCGGCGAGGGCGAGCACCGCTACGCCTACCGCGACCGTCGCTGGAAGTACGTCGAGCGCGACGGGACGGGCGCGCTCTACGATCTTCGGAGTGATCCCGACGAAGAGGCGGACGTCGCGGCCGACCACCCCGACGAGTGCGAGCGCATCGAGGCGATCCTCGACGACCACCGCCGGACGATAGTCGCGACCGACGACGACCTCTCGACCGTGGCGATGGACGAGACCACGAAACAGCGCCTCCGCGACCTCGGCTACGCGGAGTGATGACGCGCGTGTCTCCCCCGCGATCCTCCAACCCAGGGACGCGTGGGTGGGTCCCGTGAGTCGCTGATGCGGATCGGCCAGACCTCCGTCGTCAACTTCGTCTCGGAGGTCGCGACCTCGGTCTTCGGCTTCGTGGTGACGATCTACCTCGCGCGCGAACTCGGGAGCGCGGTGCTCGGGGAGTACTACCTCGTCGCGGCCGTCGTGGTCTGGGGGAAGGTCCTCGGCGGCCAGGGCATCCAGATGGCGACCCGAAAGCGCATCAGCGAGGGCTCCGACGAGGCGAACTTCTTCGGCGGCGGGCTCTCGCTGCAGACGTTCGCGTTCGTCCTCCTCGCGGCGGCGATCCTGATCTTCCGCGGCCCGGTCAACGACTATCTCCGGACCGACGCCGCGATTCTCCTGGTCGTCCTCCTCTTCACTGGACTCCTCGTCTGGCAGGTCCGGGCCGCGCTCGAAGGCCGCCATCGAGTAGACCTCTCCTCGCTCCTCGGGCCGTTCGACCGCCTGCTTCGCGGCCTCCTCCAGATCGGGGTCGTGGTCGTTGGCCTCGGCACGGTCAAGTGGCTCCTGACGGGATTCGCGGCGGCGGAATTCGTCACGGGCATGGTGGGTATCGCACTGCTCGGTCTCCGACCGCGGCTCCCGACCCGCGCACAGGTCGCGAGCATGCTCGACTACGCCAAGTACTCGTGGTTCTCGGGGCTCGAATCACGGACCTTCGCCTCGATGGACACCCTCGTGCTCGCGATTCCAATTTTTGCCGTGAGTTCGAGCCGGATCGGGATCTACGAGGTCGCCTGGAACCTCGCCTCGATCCTCGCGGTGTTCGGCGCGTCGGTGAGCACCACGCTCTTTCCCGCTATCAGCCGGCTGTCGAGCGCCGAGAACCGGGAGGCGATCCGTGGGCTGATCGACGACTCGATCGCCTTCTCGGGGCTGTTCGTGGTGCCCGGCCTCGTCGGCTGTCTCGTCGTCGGCGACCGGGTGCTCGCGATCTACGGCGGGGAGTTCGCCCGGGGCTACGCCGTCCTCGTCGTGCTCGTCGTGGGGCGCTTGCTCTACGTCTACGAGTCCCAGCTCACCAACGTCCTCGCGGCCGTCGACCGCCCCGACGCCGCCTTCCGGGTCAACGTGGTCTTCGTCGCCACCAACCTCGTCCTCAACCTCGGTCTCGTCTACGCCTTCGGCTGGCTCGGCGCGGCGGTCGCCACCACGACCTCGGCGGCGGTAGGACTCGTCCTCGGCTACGCCCTACTCCGAAAGGTCATCGCCGTTCCGATACCCGCCCGCGAACTCGCGAACCAGGCCGTCGCCGCCGTCGCGATGGGCGTCGTGGTTCTCGCGGCCCGCGGCCCCGCACCCGCCGGCGTGCCGTGGACGGTCGGCCTAGTCACGTTCGGCGGGGCGGTCTACTTCGTCGGGCTCGTCGGGCTCTCGAACCGGTTTCGCGCCACGGTTCGGCGGAACCTCCCCATCCCCTGAGCCCGCTTCCATCGATGTTTTGAAGCCCGCCCCTCCGCAACCCACACCAACTCGATGCCCGACACGCCGAACCTGCTTCTCCTCTGTGTCGACTGTCTGCGCGGCGACGCGATCGACGACAGCTGGGGTGAGACCCCGTTTCTCGACTCGTTCGTCGCGCGTGGGCGCTCGTACGCCAACTGTTTCGCGTCGGCCACCACGACGACCCCCTGTGTCGCGAGCATGATGACTGGCCGCTACGCCGAGGGAAACGGCGTCCGCTCGCTCCGGGAGGCCCGACTCGCGCCCGACGTCTCGACGCTGGCCGAACGACTCTCCGCGGCGGGCTACGACACCACCGCGTTCGTCACCGGCCCGCTGGTGGCCGACACCGACCTCGACCGGGGGTTCGACACCTACCGCTACCGCGAGAACACCGAGTCGTTGTTCGACGGCTGGGAGCCGACCGGACTCGAAACGCGGCTCGCAGCCGAGGAGCCCGCCTTCTGTTATCTCCACCTCTGGGAGCTCCACGAACCCATCACGGTTCCACCGAACTTCGACAGCGAGGAGTACGGTCGCTGGCCCTACGAACGCGCGCTCTCGGCGCTCGACTCGCATCTCGAACGCCTCCTCGAATCGGTTCCCGAGAACACGGTGGTCGCGCTCTGTGGCGACCACGGCGAGAGCATCACGTGGCGGCACAACCCCCTCCGCCGGGTCACGAAGCGCGCTCGTGACAAGGTCCGCTACGAGTTCGGCGTCGATACTCGGAGGATGGAACGGGGGCTCGACCGCCTCACGGAGAGCCTCGCACCCGCACCGATCCACGACCACTTCGTCGAGAACGGTCACGGCGAGACGGTCTTCGACCACGTCGCGAACGTCCCACTCGTCCTCTCGGGGCCCGACATCGAACCGGGTCGCGAGACCGCTGTCTGTCGCCAAGTGGACACCTTCCCGACGCTGCTCGACGCGCTCGGGTTCGACTGGGAGGCGAGTATCGACGGCGAGTCGCTGCGCGATCCGACGGACGAAGGAATCGACGACCGCGAGGCTTACATCCGGGCCTGCGGCGCGGCGCTCCGCGGGAAGCAGAACTGGGTTCGTGCCCTTCGAACCTCGACGGAGAAGTACGTCGAGTACCCGAACCGCGACTGGGACCCCGAACTCTACGACCTCGTCGCCGACCCCGCCGAGCGCGCGCCGGCCGACGACCCCGACCCCCATCGTCTACGCGCGCTCGCGAGCCGACTCCCCGAGTCCGAGGGCGTCGCCACCGAACGCCTCGCGATCGACGACCGGCTCCGCGCGCTCGGCTACCGCTGAACTGGTCCCCTTGAACCGACCCCGACAGACCTTTGGGAGTGGATCGAGGTTGTCGAGACGATGACGCTCGCCGACTGGATCGACGAAACCCGGGCGCGAGTCGCCCGCGATGGGATGGCCGGCGTCCACGAGAGCGCCTACGAACTCCGGGTCGGTGCGCTCCGGCGGGCGGACCGCTTCGTCGAGCCCGGCGTGAACGTCTACGACCGCGACTGGGACGCCCTCCTGATCCTCGACGGTTGCCGGGCCGACCTCATGCGCGGGGTCGCGCCGGCCTACGACTTCCTCGATTCACCCGGCATCCACCGCTCGCCAGGGTCGACCTCCTACGAGTGGCTGGAGCGGACGTTCTCCGATGGGTACGAAGAGGAGATGGCGGACACCGTCCACGTCAGTGCGAACCCGTTCACGCACCAGTACCTCGACGCCGACTGGTTCCGCGTCCTCGACGAGGTCTGGCGCGACGGCTGGGACGACGGGGTCGGGATCGTGCCCGCACGAACCGTCACCGACCGGGCGATCCGGGCGGGCCGTGACCACCTCGATTCGGATGGTCGGCTCATCGTCCACTACATGCAACCGCACTTCCCGAGCGTGCCGCGGCCGCTCGGCGACGTCTCGACCCTCGACGAATGGCGCGACGGTCGCGAGATGGCCTGGCAGGGTCTCCGGCGCGGCGAGTTCACGCGGCGAGAAGTCTGGCGCGCCTACGCCGCGAACCTTCGATACGTCCTCGACGACGTGGCCGTCCTCCTCGAGAACCTCGATGCCGACCGGGTAGCTATCTCCGCCGACCACGGCAACGCGGCGGGCGAGTGGGGTATCTACGGCCACCCGAACGTTCCTCTCAGCGTTCTTCGCGAGGTACCGTGGTTCGTGACGAGCGCGACCGACCGCCACACCCGCGAGCCCGACCCGCGACCGGCGGATGAAGGGTCGGGCGAAACGTCGTCGGCGGTCGAGGAGCGGTTGGCGGCGCTCGGCTACACCGAGGACGAACGGACGTAGTCACCCGGGTCAGTTCGACGGCGACGGGTCCGGGTACTCGGCCAAGCTCTCGTACTCCCAGATCAGTTCGAAGTAGCGTTCGAGACCGGCGACGAACGAGCCGTTGCTCGTGACGGCGGCCTGTCGGATCGCGTTCGGGACGTCGTTCTCCTCGACGAGCAGAACCGCTTCGCCCGAGTCGTAGGCCACGCTCGGGTCGCGGAACGTGCCGCGCCACGGGAGTTTGCCGGTCGAAAAGCGGATCTCGACCGCCGGGTACGCCGTCGCGAGGCGGTCGACGATCCCGGCCTGTACCTCGCGTTTCTCCGCGGGCGAGCGCTCCCCGCCCGGGACGTGGTCGGGGTGGAGCATGAGCACCCGGACCGCGATCCCCCTGTCGAGGGCCTCTTCGAGCGCGGTCTCGACGGTCGGGAGGTACTCGAAGCTCGTCGTGATGACGTGGACCTCCGTCTCGGCGGTACGGTAGAGCCGGCGCGCCTCGGCCTCGCTCGGCTCGCCGACGTCCACGACCGAGAACAGCTCGTCGTCCCGGCTCTCGACCGCGTCGTCGTATCGCGGGCCGAACTCCGCGAGGAAGGCCTCGCGCGACCCCTCGACCTCCTCGCGGAAGGCCTCGTACTCCCGACGGCGATTCTCGGTCGCCCGGTCGAGCACCTCCGCCGGCGACCGGGCGTGGTACTCCTTCGGCCGTCCGGGTATCACCTCGACGAAGCCCTGGTCGGAGAGCGATTCCAACACCCCGTAGATACGAGCCTTCGGCACCCCGGTCGCTCCCGCGAGCGTCGGCGCGGTGGTCCGACCGAGCTCGAACAGCTCGGCCAGCGCCCGCCGTTCGTACTCCGTGAGACCCAGGTCGGCGAGGGTCCCCGTCGGGTCGCTCATACCCGCCCCTTCGTCGCCAGGCCCCTAAACGCGCTGTCATTCGTCGGCAGGGGTGGTCCCCGTCGGAAGCGGCTTCGAGACGGCGTTCGACCGAGTCCGAAGGGTTTTGCGCGTGGGTCGCCGACGTGGGTGAAATGGTCGACCGCGGCGACGTCTGCGTGCTGATCCCGACCTACAACGAGGCCGCGACGATCGGCGACGTCGTCGGCGAGTTCCGCGAACGGGGGTTCGAGGACGTGCTCGTGGTCGACGGCCACTCGACCGACGACACGGTCGCGATCGCACGCGAGAACGGCGCGCGCGTCGTCGAGCAGTCCGGACAAGGGCGGGGCACCGGCAAGGGCCAGGCGGTTCGCGAGGGCGTCGCGCGCTCGACGGCTCCCTACCTCCTGATGCTCGACGGCGACGGCACGTACCGTCCGGCCGACGCCGACGCGCTCCTCGAACCCCTCCTCACCGGGGAAGCCGACCACGTCGTCGGCGACCGCTACGCCGACATGGCCGACGGCGCGATGACCCGGTTCAACGGCGTCGGGAACCGGCTGATCAACCGGGCGTTCCGCTCGATCCACGGTCGCGACGTCGGCGACGTGCTGAGCGGCTACCGCGCGTTCACTCGCGAGTCGTTCGAGCAGTGTGACCCGCGCTCGGACGGCTTCGGTATCGAGACCGAACTCGCCGTCGAGTGCGTCAAACACGGGGTTCCCCTCACGGTAGTACCGATAGAGTATCACGCCCGCCCCGAGAACTCCGAGACCAACCTCAGACCCGTCCGCGACGGCGCGAAGATCCTCCTCACGCTCTACCGGCTGGCGAAAACCAACAACCCGCTCTTCTACTTCGGGAGCGCAGGCGTGCTCTCGGGGATCGCTGGGGTCGCCGTCGCGGCCTACGTCTTCGTCGAGTGGGTCACCCTCCGGGTCTCCCACGAGGTGCTCGCGGTCGCGGCGGCCTTCGCCATCATCGTCGGCGTCCAACTGGTGATCTTCGGCGTGCTCTCGGACATGATCCTCGCGATCAACCGCGAACAGACCCGACGGTTCGAGGCGCTGCTCGACCGGGAGGCGACCGACCGCCCGCGGACGGACTACCGCCGGCCCGGCAGTTCGATGGAGCGGGCCGGATCGGCCGACGAGCCGGACCGGTCACCGAAGCGCGACCCGTCCGCCGATCCACCAGCCGAACGCGTCGGCGCGGAGCGCGACTAGAACAGCGCCCGGAGCCGCGCCAGCAAGCCCGTGGACGCGGACTGCCGGCGCTCCTCGAAGACGGGGTGGAGGGCGTCGAGCAACCGGTTCTCGTCCTCGAATTGAGTTGGACCCGCCTCGTCGAGTGCCGTCGAGAGCGGGATCGACTGGCCGGCGGGGTCGTAGGGGATTTCGGGGTCGCCGAGGGTCTCGACGACCGTCGCGGCGTCCGTCGGGTAGGTGAGGTCGGCCTCGGCGAGGCGACCGTCGAGCGCGGCGATCCCGAACGTGATGGCGTCGGGTTCAGCGGGGTCGTCCTGGGGCGGGCGCGCGGCCATACCTGCCGTACGGCTCGGGCGACGAAAACCCTGCGGACAGTGCACAACGACTATCCGACGGGCTGTGTTTCTCCTACTATGACCGACTACACCACCGTCTCGATCCCGAAGGACCTCGCCGACCGGGTCGAGGAGACCATCGAGGGCACCAGCTTTTCGAGCACCAGCGACCTCGTTCGTTTCCTGCTCCGAAGCATCGTGATCCAGCACCAACAACAGGGCGAGCTCACCGAGGCGGAGTTCGACGAGATAACCGACCAGCTCCGGGACCTCGGCTACCTCGGCTGATCCACGGACTCCGCGGGCGGGTCGGTGTCGACGAGTTCGAGCGACTTCTTTCGTCCGTCGCGCCCGAAGGCCGCGAGCGACGCCCGCTCCCACGGCGCGACCGCGACGAAGACCGTCCCGTGGAGGTCGTCGGCCTTGGTGAGTTCGAGTCTCCCCTGGGGATGTGAGACGAACCGCCCCTGGGTCTGGCCGGCCGGAACCCCGAGGTCGACACCGAAGACCGCCGAGACCGCACCGCCGGCCTCCGGGAAGTAGAAGTGCGTGAAGACGGGCGTCTCGGGCGGGAGGTCGGGCGCGAACTCGCCCGCGAGCGTGGTCGCGAGCGGGATCGTCACCGCTTCGGGTTCTGCCTCGCGTGCGAAATCGAGCAGCCCGTCGACCAGCCCGCGGGTCGCGTGGACGGTCCTCATCGGCCGGTCCGACCGTCGGCAGCCAGTACTCCAGCGGTCATCCGGGGAGGAACAGCCGTACGGCCTTCGCGTACAGCGCAGGTGCGCGCCGACGGGATCCCGAGAGCGCCGCGGAGAGCGCCGCGCTCGCGTGGTCGTGGACGCCGGCCCCGTGACCGAGCAGGACCCGGTCGGGCGAGAGGTCCCGGAAGGACCGGCGGGGCGGCAGGAGGCGGAGCATCGGGTGGACCCCGAGGCGCTCGTCGCCGGTTCGCATGTACTCCGAGGTGCCGACCGCCTCCGCAACCACCAGGGTTCCCTCGTCCTCGTTGTAGAGCAGCGCCTCCTGCCAGAGCGGGGTCGCGACCATCCGGAGGCGATAGCCCGTTCCGCCGAGCTCGCCGGAGAACCGCTCGACCGAGGCCTCGATGTCGTCGGCGACGCCCGCCATCCACGACGGGATGTGGACCGAGACGTCGTGTCTGGTCGCGATCGTTGCGGCGTCGCGCTTGTGGCGGTCGAGCAGGATCACGACGCCCGCGACCTCGCCCTCCGCGGCGAGCAGGTCGTCGAGCCCCTCGGTGTCCACCGGATCGACCAGCCAGACACCCTCGTCGGTCGTGAGCGCGTGGCTCGCGCGTTCCATGCGTTCGTCCGGGTAGGCGAGCCAGCCAACGCCGCCGTCGAACCGGTCGATCTCCTCGTAGCTCGCCCGGCCGGAACCTTTCATCGGCATACGTCACCTTCGGGGGCGCGTGGGATGAGGCCGTCGGTGGCGAGGATGCCCGTTTTGGGGTGGCCGGGGCCCTCCGGGGCGTCGATGTTACCGTTTGCCGGCGAACTCCTCGTAGTCCATCTCCAGGAGCTCCTGCGGTCCGCCCGCCCCCCGTTTTTCGGACACGGGGTCCGCAACGGCGTCGGTGACCGGGCGCTCGCTGGGGTCCCCGCCGTCGCTTCGAACGACCTGCTCCAGCGCTTCCGAGAGCGACGCGGAGAGCTCGGCGACCGCGTCGGCCGTGAGGACGTCGATGTCGTCCAGCACGCCGACACCGATGCCCGTCGCGAACCCGAGGTAGGGGAGGTAGCTCCCGACGACGGGAACGTAGTCACCGACCGTCTTCCCGTACGCGAACCCGTCCTTCCCGAACCGGAACACCCGTCGGAAGTCGGCTTCCCGCGCGACGGTGGCGGCCCTGTCGCCACCCCGTTCGAGGGCCGGTCGCACGCGGACGTCCGGCAACGCGAACCGTTCGTAGGACACCGACGTCAACCGGTGGACGGATGGTCCGTTCCCGACCCGCTCGCGCACGACCGAACCGTCGACCAGCCGGTCGGGAAGCCGCGCCGTGATACGGCCTCTTGCGTCGTCGGCCCTCCCCGAAACCGCCTGGGTCGCCGTCGAGACCACGGTCGAAGCCGTTCCCGTGGCGTCGGAGGCTCGTCCTCTCGCCTCGCCGGCCTTCTCGGAGACGGTCTCTTTGGCACCGGAGGCGGTCGTCGTAGCCGTGTCCCTCGCCTCCGCTACCCGGTCTCGGAGATCCATGGGCCGGATACACGCGTCGGCCGAATAATGGTTCCGTCCGTCCGGCGAGGGCGACGCGGCCGTCGGGCTATCCCAATCGATCGGTGTCGATGCTGACGCCCGGCGGGGTCACGATCAGGAACTGCCGGAAGTGGATGAGTTCGCCACCGAGCTCGCGGACGTCGCGCGCGAAACCGCCGGCGAGCCGGTTGAGGTCGCCCTCGACCGCGAGTACGAGCACGCCGCCCGACTCGATCTCGGCGACCCACTCGGACTTCGGGGTTCCGCCGTCGAGCACGCCGAGGACGACCCGCGTCGCCGCGCCGTCCGCCTCGTCGATCTCGCCTTCGATGGCCTGCAGGTCCAGGTCGAAATCGCTCATATCCGCCCCTCATCGTCGGCACGCAAAAACCCTCCCTTCAGTCGTCGCCCGTCGGGGTCGCGTCCGTCCGAGCGGTCCCCGACCGACGCGAGAAGTAGGTCGCGACCGCGGGGCCCGAGATGTTGTGCCAGACGCTGAACAGCGCGGGCGGGAGCGCGGCGAGCGGGCTGAAGTAGGCCGTCGCGAGCGCCACCGCGAGCCCGCTGTTCTGGAGGGCGACCTCGAAGGTACACGCCCGAACCCGGTCCTCGCTCATGCCGGTCGCGCGGCCGACGCCGTAGCCCGCCCCGAGACCGACCGCGTTGTGGGCGACCACCGCGACGAAGACCACCAGACCGGCCCCCAGAATGTTCGAGACGTTCGCGCCGACCACCGCGGCCACGATGGCGACGATGGCGACCACGCTGACCGCGGGAAAGACGTTCAGGCCGGCCTCGGCGACCCGCGGCGCGTAGCGGTCGAGGAGGAGTCGAAGAGCGAACCCCGCGACGACGGGGATCAGCACGACTTGCACGATGCTCGAAAACATCTCGGCGAAGGTGACCTGCAACTGTTCGCCCGCGAGCGCGACAACCCACGCCGGCATCACGACCGGGGCGGCGAGCGTCGTCACGGTCGTGATCGAGACCGAGAGCGCCACGTCACCGTCGGCGAGATAGGTCATCACGTTCGAGGCCGTCCCGCCGGGGGCTGCCCCGAGGAGTATCACGCCGACCGCGAGCGCGGGCGGCAGGGAGAGGACGACGGTGAGAACCCACGCCGCGACCGGCATCACGACCCACTGGGCTATCGCGCCGACGGCGACGTCGCGCGGGCGCTCGGCGATCCGCTCGAAATCCACCGGACGGAGCGTGAGTCCCATCCCGAGCATGATGACCCCCAGCAGCGGCGTGATGTACGGCGTGATCCACGTGAACGAGTCGGGGGTGACGAGCGCCGCACCCGCGAAGGCCAGGATCCAGACCACGAAGTAGGTGCTCGCGAGGTCGCCGACGCGTTCGAGACCGTCGAGAACGGTCATACCGCTGCCGCCCGGCTCGGTCCGGGCGTGTCCGTCGTTCGCATCCGGCCATCCATGTCCCGTGCCTGCACGGCCCGGATCAAAAGGTTTGGTGTCGGGTACTCGGCGACCCGTCCCCACCATCACGGTTTATGATCGTCGATTTCGGGGCGGTTTTCCGACGAACCCCAGTACGGAACGCCAGACTTATATGCTACATCGGCCTCGTGAGGATTGCAATGGCTTACCACAACGCGGACACGGAGGCTTCGTCGGACACCCCGGCGGGTCGAGTTCTTCCAGGGCACCCTGGGAGATACGACTGAGTTCGACAGAGCGAGGATTTTCGACACGACGCTCCGTGACGGAGAGCAATCGCCACGCACCTCGTTCAGCTACGACGACAAGCGCGAGATAGCGGCGGTGCTGGACGAGATGGGAACCCACGTCATCGAGGCGGGTTTTCCTGTGAACTCCGATGCGGAGTTCGAGGCGGTGCGCGACATCGCCGAGAGCACGAACGTAACCACCTGCGGGTTGGCCCGCGTGGTCGAGAAGGACGTGGAGGCGGCGCTGGACTCCGGCGTCGAGATGGTCCACGTCTTCGCGTCGACGAGCGACATCCAGCTCGAGGACGCGATGCACTCGAACCGCGCGGAGATGCAGGAACGGTCGGTGAACGCGGTCGAGCGCGCGGCCGAGGCGGGCGTCGAGGTGATGTTCTCGCCGATGGACGCCACCAGAACCGATCCCGAGTACCTCAGGGACGTCGTCGAGGCTACCTCGGCGGCGGGCGCGGACTGGATCAACGTCCCCGACACCTGCGGGGTCGCCACACCCACTCGATTCGGGAAACTGATCGCCGACGTTTGCGCGCACGCCGACGCCGAGGTCGACGTCCACACCCACGACGACTTCGGGCTGGCGAGCGCGAACGCGCTCGCGGGCTTCGAGGCGGGTGCGGCACAGGCCCAAGTCAGCGTGAACGGCATCGGCGAGCGCGCCGGCAACGCCGCCTACGAGGAGGTCGTGATGGCGATCGAGTCGCTCTACGACGTCGACACCGGTATCGACACGACGCGGATCACCGAGCTCTCGCGGCTGGTCGAGGCCGCGAGCGACATCGAGACGCCGGGCAACAAACCAGTAGTAGGGCAGAACGCCTTCAGCCACGAATCGGGGATCCACGCCGCGGGCGTGATCGAGAACTCCGATACGTTCGAGCCCGGCGTGATGACCCCCGAGATGGTCGGCGCGAGCCGCGAACTCGTCTTGGGCAAACACACCGGCACCCACTCGGTGCGCGAGCGGCTGGTCGAAGCGGGCTACTCGCCGACCGACGACGAGGTACGCGAGTGCACGCGTCGCGTCAAGGACTTCGGGGCCGAGAAGGAGCGGGTGACGATGAGCGTGCTCGAACGCTTCGCCCGCGAGGTCGGTATCGACCACGAGAGCGAGGGCGCGGAGGTCAACGCCTGAGCCATGCCCGCCCCGAACGCCCCCACCCCTGAGTCGCGGGTCTCGAGATCGCCCCGAGGTTCGTGCAACGTTTGCACGCCACGGAAGGGTTATTACCGTCCGACCGAATGGACCGGGTATGACGACCCGACCGACGGCCGCTGGGGATCCACGAGTCCCGAGCGACGCGGCGGGTGTTCGCGAGTCGATTATTGTAGGGGTATAACCCCTACGCACCTCCTTCCCCCGACCCCTGAATCGACCACACAGCGACCAGCACCCGCGACACCCACCGACCACATGACAGACCGAAACCCGCAGCCCACACAGCGACCGACCGCACTGAGGTATCGACCACCGAACCCCACTAACGGGGGGACGAACCATGAGTGAAGGCCAGCCTTCCCAGCGCGCGGCGGACGAGGCCGAACCGGCCGCCGACCGAGCCAACGAGGAAGAACGAACACCCGTGACGACCGGCGCGGAGTCGGTCGTGCGGGCGCTCGAACGGGCGGGCGTCGAACAGCTCTTCGGGGTCCAGGGCGGCGCGATCATGCCGGTCTACGACGCGCTCTACGACGCCGAGATGACCCACATCACGATGGCCCACGAGCAGGGCGCGGCCCACGCCGCCGACGCTTTCGGGATCGTCTCGGGCGAGCCAGGTGTGTGTCTCGCGACCTCGGGGCCGGGCGCGACGAATCTGGTCACGGGGATCGCCGATGCCTCGATGGACTCGGACCCGATGATCGCGCTCACCGGGCAGGTCCCCTCGGACATGGTCGGCAGTGACGCCTTCCAGGAGACGGATACGACGGGCGTGACCGCGCCGGTCACGAAGGAGAACTACTTCGCGGACTCCGCCGACTCGATCGGCGATACGGTCGGTGAGGCGTTCGCGCTCGCCGGCGCGGGCCGACAGGGCCCGACCCTCGTCGACCTCCCGAAGGACATCACGACGGGACCGACGGAGACGGAACCCGGCGACGGTCGGACGCCCGACACGTACAACCCGCCCGAGGCCGCCGACGAGAGCGCGGTCGAGGAGGCCGCGGGCGTGCTCGCACGCGCGGAGAAGCCCGTCATCCTCGCGGGCGGCGGCGTCATCAAGGGCGAGGCGAGTTCGGAGTTGCGGGAGTTCGCCACCGAATATGGAATTCCGGTGGTGACGACGATGCCCGCGATCGGCGCGTTCCCCGAGGACCACGAGCTCGCTCTGGAGATGGCGGGGATGCACGGGACGGGCTACGCCAACATGGCGATCACCCACTGTGACGTGCTGTTCGCGGTCGGGACGCGCTTCGACGACCGCCTCCCCGGTGGGGTCGAGACGTTCGCGCCCGAGGCACAGGTCATCCACGCCGACATCGACGCCGCCGAGATATCGAAGAACGTCCACGCCGACCACCCGCTGCTCGGCGACGCCGGCACCGTCATCGAACAGGTGGGCGAGGCGCTCGCCGACGAGCGGGCGGCGGACATGGCGGCCACCGGCGAACGGTTCGGAGAGTGGCGCGAGCAGTGCCAGGGGTGGAAGACGGACTACCCGATGGACTACGCAGCGCCCGAGGACGCACCGCTGAAACCCCAGTTCGTGGTCGAGGCGGTGGACGCGGCGACGGCCGACGACACCATCGTGACCACCGGGGTGGGCCAACATCAGATGTGGGCCTGCCAGTACTGGACCTACACCCAGCCGCGGACGTGGGTCTCCTCCCACGGCCTCGGAACGATGGGCTACGGGCTCCCCGCCGCGATCGGGGCGCGCGTCGCCGCCGACGACGACCAGTCGGTCGTCTGTTTCGACGGCGACGGCTCCTTCCTGATGACGCTCCAGGAGCTCGCGGTCGCGGTTCGCGAGAACCTCGACATCACCGTCTTCGTGCTCAACAACGAGGGCATCGGGATGGTGCGCCAGTGGCAGGACGGCTTCTTCGAGGGCCGCCGGATGGCCTCGGAATATCCCTGGATGCCCGACTTCGCCACGCTCGCCGAGGCCTTCGGCGCGCGCGGTTTCCGGATGCAGGGCGACGACGAGGTCGAGGACGTCATCACCGAGGCGCTGGCCTACGACGGCCCTTCGGTGGTCGACGCCCACATCGACCCCGACGAGAATGTCTACCCGATGGTCCCGAGCGGCGGGGCGAACGGCCAGTTCGTTCTGGCGGAGGAGCAGCTATGAGGGACGGTCTCCAGGGACCTGCGCCCGAGGAACGCCCCCATCCGACGGGACGGCGAAACGGCCAGGGGATCCGGATCGACCCCGAGACCGAGGCCGAACCCGACACCCGCCGCACGGTGCTCTCGGCGCTGGTGAAGAACGAACCCGGCGTGCTGGCGAAGATCTCCGGACTGGTCTCGCGCCGACAGTTCAACATCGAATCGCTCACCGTGGGGACGACCACGAACCCCGAGACCTCGCGGGTGACGGTCGTGATTGAGGAGTCCGAACCCGGGATCCGGCAGGTCGAGACCCAGCTCGCGAAGCTGGTCAACGTGATCTCGGTGCGCGAACTCGGCGACGACGCCGTGGGTCGCGAGCTGGTGGTCCTGAAGGTCCACGGCGAGGAGCCGGACAAGGTCCACGCCGTCACCGAGATGTACGGCGGGACGACGCTCCACGCGGGCCGGGACACCATCACGATCGAGATCACCGGCGACGAGCGGAAGATCGACGACGCGATCGACGCCTACCAGCAGTTCGGGGTCCGCGAACTCGCTCGAACCGGACAGACCGCGCTCGCGCGCGGCGGCGAGTGGACCACTTACGCAGAGGAGGAACGGTACGAACGAATGCAGACCCAACCCGAAACCAACGATGACTGAGAACGCAACCATCTACACCGACGACGACGCCGACAGCACCGCACTCGACGGGAAGACCGTAGCCGTCATGGGCTACGGTTCGCAGGGCCACGCCCACGCCCAGAACCTCAACGACAGCGGGGTCGACGTGGTGGTGGGGCTCCGCGAGGGGTCGAGTTCGCGCGACGCCGCCCGCGAGGACGGCCTCGACGTAGCCACCCCTGTGGACGCCGCCGCGCAGGCGGACATCGTCTCGGTGCTCGTGCCGGACACCGTCCAGCCCGACCTCTACGAGCAGATCAGGGGCGAGCTCGACGAGGGCGACACCCTCCAGTTCGCCCACGGCTTCAACATCCACTTCGGGCAGATCGAACCCGACGAGGGGGTCGACGTCACGATGATCGCGCCGAAGGGCCCAGGTCACATCGTGCGTCGGGACTACGAACGCGGCGAGGGTACCCCCGGACTGCTGGCGGTCTACCGCGACTCGACCGGCGAAGCGTGGGACGAGGCGCTCGCCTACGGTCAGGCCATCGGCTGCACCCGCGCGGGCGTCATCGAGACCTCGTTCCGCGAGGAGACCGAGACCGACCTGTTCGGCGAGCAGGCGGTGCTCTGCGGTGGCGTCACCGAACTCATCAAGATGGGCTACGAGACCCTCGTGGACGCGGGCTACTCGCCGGAGATGGCCTACTTCGAGTGTCTCAACGAGATGAAGCTCATCGTCGACCTGATGTACGAGGGTGGGATGGGCGGAATGTGGGACTCGGTGAGTGACACCGCCGAGTTCGGGGGACTGACCCGCGGGGACGTCGTGGTCGACGACCACGCCCGCGAGAACATGGAGACGGTGCTCGAACAGGTCCAGCAGGGCGAGTTCGCCCGCGAGTGGATCACCGAGAATCAGGCCAACCGGCCGTCCTACAACCAGCTCCGCACCGCGGAGAAGAACCACGAGATCGAAGAAGTCGGTGAACGTCTTCGTGGTTTGTTCGCGTGGGCCGACACCGAGGACGAGGAGACGAGCGAGACCGAAGAGGAGCGAGTACAGGTATGAACGACACCAACCGAAACCGAAGCGAAGCACGGAACCGAGCGATGAAGAACGTCGACCACACCCACCCCGACACCGGCCGGCCGTTCGGCGACCAGGTCGTGTTCGCCCGCGGCCCGGTCGTCGCGGCCGACGGCGGGCGCGAGGCCGACGCGGCGGAAACCGAGGAAACGGCGGAGACGGACGCCGACGAGGACGAGGAGGTACGGATGAAGGACGTCGACCACGAGCCGCCGAACGACGCCGACGCGAATCGGGTGTTCGAGCGTGGTCGGGAGGGCCGCGACGGCGATCGATGAGTCGGGGCACCCTCTACGACAAGGTCTGGGACGAGCACGCCGTCACCGAACTCCCGACCGGCCAGACGCAGCTGTTCGTGGGTCTCCACCTCATCCACGAGGTCACCAGCCCGCAGGCGTTCGGGATGCTCGGCGAGCGCGACCTCGAAGTCGCCTATCCCGAGCTCACGCACGCGACGGTCGACCACATCGTTCCCACGGCGGACCAGTCCCGACCCTTCGGCGACGACGCCGCCGAGGAGATGATGAGCGAGTTGGAGCAGAACGTTCGCGACTCGGGGATCGTCTTCGACGACCCCGGAAGCGGGAACCAGGGCATCGTCCACGTCATCGGCCCGGAGCAGGGGCTCACCCAACCCGGAATGACGGTGGTCTGCGGCGACTCGCACACCTCGACCCACGGCGCGTTCGGCGCGCTCGCGTTCGGGATCGGCACCTCCCAAATTCGGGACGTGCTCGCGACCCAGACGATCGCGATGGACAAGAAGCAGGTCCGGAAGATCGAGGTCACGGGCGAACTCGGCTCCCACGTCGGCGCGAAGGACGTGATACTGACCATCATCCGGAGGCTCGGCGTCGAGGGCGGCGTTGGCTACGTCTACGAATATGGGGGATCCGCCATCGAGAGCCTCGGGATGGAGGGCCGGATGAGTATCTGTAACATGTCTATCGAGGGTGGCGCGCGCGCGGGCTACGTCAACCCGGACGAGACCACCTACGAGTGGCTCCGGGAGACCGACGCGTTCGCCGATAGTCCTGAAAAATTCGAACGACGGAAGGTGTACTGGGAGTCGATCCGGTCGGATGCGGACGCCGAGTACGACGACGTCGTCACCATCGACGGCGACGAGATCGAACCCGTCGTGACGTGGGGGACGACACCCGGCCAGGGCATCGGCATTTCCGAACCGATCCCCGCGCCCGAGGACCTCCCCGCGGACAAGCAGGACACCGCACGGCGTTCCCAGGAGCACATGCGGGTCACGCCCGGCGAGACCATGCAGGGCTACGACATCGACGTCGCCTTCCTGGGGTCGTGTACCAACGCGCGCCTGCCCGACCTCCGGGACGCGGCGGCGGTCGTCGAGGGTCGCGAGGTCGACCCCAGCGTTCGTGCGATGGTCGTCCCCGGTAGCGAGCGCGTGAAGGCCGCCGCCGAGGACGAAGGCTTGGATGAAATATTCACCGAGGCGGGCTTCGACTGGCGCGGGGCTGGCTGTTCGATGTGTCTCGGGATGAACGAAGACCAGTTAGAAGGCGACGAGGCGTGTGCGAGCTCGTCGAACCGGAACTTCGTGGGCCGGCAGGGCTCGAAGGAGGGGCGGACGGTGCTGATGAGCCCCGTGATGGTCGCGGCGGCGGCGGTCACCGGCGAGGTGACCGACGTTCGCGAGCTCCCGGAGGTGGCGGTCCGATGAGTGCCGAAGAGGACGCGGGTGTCGAGACCGTCGAGCGGGTCTCGGGGACCGGCATCCCGATCCGCGGGAACGACATCGACACCGACCAGGTGATCCCGGCGCGGTTCATGAAGGTCGTCACCTTCGACGGCCTCGGTCAGTTCGCCTTCTTCGACCAGCGCTTCGACGACGACGACAACGAGAAGGACCACCCGATGAACGAGGATCGGTATCGGGACGCCTCGATCATGACTGTCAACGCCAACTTCGGCTGTGGCTCCTCGCGCGAACACGCCCCGCAGGCGCTGATGCGCTGGGGGATCGACGCGTTGATCGGCGAGAGTTTCGCCGAGATCTTCGCGGGGAACTGCCTCGCGCTCGGGATCCCCACCGTGACCGCTGACCACGAGACCGTCACGGCGATCCAGGAGTGGATCGACGCGAATCCGGATGGGGAGATCGACATCGACGTGGCCGAGGAGGTCGTTCGCTACGGCGACGAGGAAGTCGCCGTCACCGTCGAGGACGCCCAACGACGGGCACTGGTCGACGGCGTCTGGGACACCACGGCGCTGATGAAGTCCAACTCGGGTGCCGTCGCCGACACCGCGAACTCACTGCCGTACCTCGCCGACGATGACTGACACCATCACGGTGATCCCGGGCGATGGGATCGGCCAGGAGGTCGTGCCGGTGGCCGTGTCCGTGCTCGACGAGGTCGGCGAGTTCGCGTTCGAGGAGTACGACGCGGGCGACGCAGTGCAAGCGGAGACCGGCGAGGCGCTGCCGGCCGAGACCCGGCGAGCGGTCGAGGGGAGCGACGCGACGTTGTTCGGGGCGGCGGGCGAGACCGCCGCGGACGTCATCCTCCCCCTGCGGGCGGCGGTCGAGTCGTTCGTGAACGTCCGCCCGGCGCGGGCGTATCCGGGCGTCGACGCGCTCCGGCCCGAGACGGATATCGTCTTCCTCCGTGAGAACACCGAAGGCGTCTACGCCGGCCACGAGAACCGGCTCTCGGACGACCTCTCGACGCTGACGCGCGTCGTCACGGATTCAGCCTCACGGCGGCTCGCCGAGTTCGCGTGTGACTACGTTGCGGATGGCGGTGGCGAGTTCACCGTCGCGCACAAGGCCAACGTGATGCGCGAGACGGACGGCCGGTTCCGTGAAGCGGTACTCGACGTCGCGGAGGAGCGGGGGGTCCCCACGGACGAGGTGCTGATGGACGCGTTCGCGACGCAGGTCTGTCTCAGCCCGTCGGCGTTCGACATCGTGGTCTGTCCGAACCTCGCGGGCGACGTGCTCTCGGACCTCGCGGCTGGGTTGGTCGGCGGGCTCGGACTGTTGCCGTCGGCGAACATCGGCGAGGAGCGCGCGCTGTTCGAACCCGTCCACGGCACCGCACCCGACATCGCTGGCGAGGGGGTCGCGAACCCCGTCGCGACGGTGTCGAGCGCCGCGATGTGTTGTGAGTTCTTGGGCCACGACGAGGGCGCAGAACGGGTCCGGCAGGCCGTGCTGGAGGTGCTCGCCGACGGGCCGCGGACGCCCGACCTGGGTGGTGAGGCCACCACCGAGGACGTCGAGCGGGCGCTGCTCGACCGGCTCTGACCGTCGAGGTTAAGCCGGTCGCGCGTGATCCCCCGAGTATGCCCGAGATCGAACTCGACGAGGAGACCGTCGACCGACTCGACCGACTTCGCGTCGAGGAGGAGAGCTACAACGAGATCGTCACCGAGCTCATCAACATCTACGAGACCGAGGAGCGGACCCTGTTCCGCGGCGGCAGTCCTTAATTCGCGGCGGCCGTTCGAACGCGCTCCCACTTCCCGTTGCTTTCGAGGTGGGCCTGCAGCTGCTCTGCGTAGCGCTCGGTGAGCTCCGCGGCCGCCGCGCGCCGCCCGCCGTTCCCGCCACCGCCGCCAAGTCCGAGCGAACTCTTGATCGAATCCACGACCCCGCCGCCCGATCCGCCGTTTCCGCTCCCGCCACCGCCGCCCATCGCGTTCGGTGAGTCCAGGTTGTCGAGTTCGCCCATGACGTGCCCGAGTTTGCTGGTGTCAGCGACGAGCCGTGCCCGGTCGGGGTCCTCGGGGTTCTCGATCTCGAACTCGACGGCGGTCATGACGAGGCCCCACTGCTGGCGATTGAACTCGGACTCTTCGATCTCGCCTTCGAACTCGCGGTCGACCGCCATCCGGTCGCCGGCTATCATGTCGCCCCACGCGCGCGTGCTCATGAGTCGGCCTTCGCGGGCCGGTGGTATCAGGCTTTCCGCCGCCCGGCGCGGCCGCGGTGCGGCGGCTATGCGGTGCGGTCGCGGTGCTGCTGTGGTAGCGGTGCGGGCCTGGCGGATGAAGGGCGAGGCGCGCGAGCGACCGGAGGGAGCGAGTAGCGACTGAAAGGAGCGCGCGGTGAGGGCTTCGGTGGTGCTGTGTGGGATGAAGGGCGAGGCGCGCGAGCGACCGGAGGGAGCGAGTAGCGACTGAAAGGAGCGCGCGGTGAGGGCTTCGGTGGTGCTGTGTGGGGCGGTTGCGGTCGCGGAGGTGCTAGTGGTTGTACCGCGAGCGACCGGAGGGAGCGAGCGGGCGCGAGGGTGACCATCGGGAACCCGACGCGCTTTTGATCCACATTTTGCCAGCAAACGAAGTGAGCGCAGCAAAAGGTGGGTTCTAGAAGAACTTCAACAAATCATCCCGGCGCTGGTCGTGGAGGTGGGTGCGGACCGCCTCGGTGAGCGGCGTGATCGACCCGCGTTTGGCGGTGACGGGGGCGATGGTGTCCTGCCATTGCTGCCACGGCGACGGGAGACCGAGCCGGTCGCAGACCGCGTTCAGCCGTTCGTCGCGGTCGTCGACCTTGTCCATCTTGTTGACGGCGACTACGGTCGGGATCCCGACGTCCTGGAGGAAGTGAAACAGTTCGACGTCGTGGGGGACCTCGCCGCGGTCGGCGTGACGGTCGATGATGTCGACGGCGCTCTTGCCGTCGAGGACGAGCACGCCCACGAGGATCTCGTCGGCGTGGTCCTCGATGTAGCGCACCACGTCGGTCTTGATCCGCTCGCGGACCTCCTCCGGAACCCCGGACATGAACCCGAAGCCCGGGAGGTCCGTGAGCACGAAGTCCTCGGGGACCCAGTCGTAGTGGCCGGGCGAGCGCGTGACGCCCGGTTTCTTCCCGGTCGTGAAGTCGTGGCCCGTGAGCTCGCGGAGGATCGTGGACTTCCCGACGTTCGAACGGCCGCAGAAGACCACTTCGGCGCTCCGGTCGGGTCGTCCCTCGAACATACACCGTCTCGACCGCCGGCGGGTAAATCCCCGTCGGCTCCGCGCGATCGGGGGGTATTTGTCGACCCCCCGAGACGGACGGATGTGCGACTCGTCCAAGTGACGATCCCGGCGGGCAAACGCGAGGCCGTGTTGGGCGAACTCGACGATGAGGGTATCGACTACGTGCTCACCGAGGAGACCAGCGGCCGGGAGTTCACCGGCGTGGTCCACTTCCCGCTGCCGACCGGCGCGGTCGAACCCGTCCTCGACCGGCTTCGGGAGACGGGCATCGACGACGACGCCTACACCATCGTCCTCGACGCCGAAACCGTGGTCTCCCGGCGGTTCGACGAGTTGGAGAAACGGTACGAGGAGAACGGCGAGAGCGAGAACCGCATCGCGCGCGAGGAGATCCACAGCCGTGCCCAGGATCTCGCCCCCAACGTCGGTCCGTTCCTGGTGATGACCGTCGTGAGCGCGCTCGTCGCCACGGCCGGGCTCCTCCTCAACGACGCGGCGATCATCGTCGGCTCGATGGTCATCGCCCCGCTGATCGGTCCGGCGATGGCCACCTCGGTCGGCACCGTGGTCGACGACCACGACATGTTCCGTCGCGGGGTCAAACTCCAGACGCTCGGGCTCGTCGTGGCCGTCATCGCGGCGACCCTGTTCGCGGCGTTCATCCGGGCGACGAACCTCGCCCCGCCGGGAACGGACGTCCTCTCGATCCAGCAGGTGAGCATCCGAACGTCGCCGGGACTGCTCGCGCTCGTGGTGGCCCTCGGTGCGGGCGTCGCGGGTGGCGTGAGCCTCGCGACCGGTGTCTCGGCCGCACTCGTCGGCGTGATGATCGCCGCGGCGCTCGTGCCGCCCCTCGGGGTGATCGGTATCGGGATCGCGTGGGGGCTGCCGAGCCCCGTGCTCAGCGCGACCGTGATCGTCCTCATCAACACCCTCTCGATCAACCTCAGCGCCCTCGTCGTGCTCTGGTATATGGGGTATCGACCCGACCACTGGTTCCAGGCGGACGCCGCCCAGAACGCGACCCGAAAACGCGTCGGGACGCTCGTCGTCGCGGTCCTCGTGCTGTCGGCGTTCCTCGGGCTCGTCACCTACGACTCCTATCGAACCGCGACGTTCGAGGAGGAGGTCCGCGGCGAGATCAACGGCCTCCTCGACCAACAGCCCTACGAGGACCTCGTGTTGGTGAACACCGAGTTCGAGTACGACGACCCGATCCCGCCGCGAGAGCCCACCAGCGTCACCGTGACCCTGAGTCGGCCAACCGGGAGCGAGGCCCCGAACTTCGCGAAACCCCTCCAGCGGCGGATCAACCAAACCGTCCAGCCGACCGCACTCCCGTTCGACCAGTCGCACAACGTCAGCACGTTCGACGTCAGGATACGCTACGTCGAAAGCGAACGGGCCTGACGCGAAGCGTGGTCGATCCAGCTGGGGGATCGCAGTCGTCCGGACGTTCGCTCGAAAGGCGATCGAAGGAACGAGGGGAAACGGTTAGACGCCGGGTGCCATCACGGGTGTATGGCCAGCCGTAGGGATCCGGTGCAATCGAGCGTCGACGGGTCGCGCGACCTCTACGACATCGCGACGTGGGACGTGCGCTCGCCGCTCGACCGTGTCGCGGTCTTCGTCTATCGCTTCTTGAGCGCGACCGCACGGTTCATCCTCGTGGCCGTCGCGCTGTTGTTGTTGTACCAGTTCATCCAATTCTCCAGCCTCTCGCGGGTTTTCAACCCCGTCATCACCGGTTTCACGCTGCTCTCGGTCGTCCCCGCGCTCGCGCTGGTGGTGTTCGTCTGGCGGAGCGACATCACCTCCGAACCCGTCTCGCTGCTCGCGGCAACGTTCGCGCTCGGGGTCCTGTTCGCCGGGTTCGCGGCGGTGGTCAACGACGTCGGAAGCCGAATCCTCACGGTCGTCCCGATAGTGGGCCCGATCTGGTTCTACTACCTCGTGGTCGGGCCGATCGAGGAGACGGTGAAGTGGCTCGCGGTTCGGCTCTACGCCTTCCGGAGCGTGCGGTTCGACGCCGTGATCGACGGGGCGGTCTACGGCGCGGTCGCGGGCCTCGGCTTCGCCACGATCGAGAACGCACTCTACATCACCAACGCGGTCGGGATGCCGGTCGCGAGCAACCTCCTCGGGGCGGGCGGCGGGATCACGCCCGTCCGGGCGATCGCCGGCCCGGGCCACGTTATCTACGCTGCGTTCTCGGGCTACTACCTCGGGCTCGCGAAGTTCAACCCGGACCGGGCGGGGCCGATCGTCGTCAAGGGGCTCCTGATCGCGGTGTTCATCCACGGCACCTACAACACCCTCTCGTTCGTTCCCGGCATCGTCGCCGGGCTGCTCGACGTCCCGTACTTCCTCGCACTGCTCGGGTTCGTGGTCGTCTACGACGGCTTCTTCGGCTACTTCCTCTTTCGAAAACTCGCCCGGTACCGGGCGGCCTATCGGACGGCCGGTAACGACGGTGGCCGCGTTCCCGCCGGCGTCGAGCGCACCGAGTTCGAGGACTGACCCCGTACCGACACGTTCGGGACGAACATGAGCCTTTTTATAAACTGCGGCCATCCCACGCACAATGGCTGAGGGTACATCGGAGGCGGGCGGCGCGGAGATCGGCGAGGAGCTCGACCGGAACATCGGGCTGCTCGGCGCGCTCGCGATCGGCATCGGAACGATGATCGCCGCGGGTATCTTCGTGCTCTCGGGGCTCGCGGTCTCGAACGTCGGGACCGTCGCGATCCTCTCGTTCGTGCTCGCGGCGCTCGTCGCGGCCTTCACCGCCGCCGCCTACGCCGAGTTCTCCTCGATCTACTTCGAGTCCGGCGGCGGCTACATGTACGTCTCCGAGACCTTCAAGAGCAACCTGACATACATCATGGGCTGGACCATGATCGTGGGCTATCCCGCGAGCGCGGCCTTCTACCTCGCCTCCTTCTCCGATTGGTTCTACCGGTTCATCTACCCCGTCTTCGGCATCCCCCAGTGGGTGCCCTACTGGATCCCCGGTATCCTCGTGCTCGGCCTCCTCGTCTTCATCAACAGCCGCGGGAGCGAGGAGTCGAGCCAGTTCCAGATCGTCGTCACCGCGGCGAAGGTCCTCCTCCTGGTGCTCTTCCTCTACGGCGGCCTCCGGTCGTTCGACGCCGGCGTCGTCACGACCTCCTTCGCACGGAACATCGGGAACGTCGTCGAGATCGGGGCCACCAGCGCGCTGGTGTTCATCACCTTCATCGGCTTCTCGGCGATCGCCACCAACGCCGACGAGATCAAGAAGCCGGGCACCACCATCCCGCGGGCGATCTACATCAGCATGGGCTTCGTGACGGTGCTCTACGCGCTCGTCGTGCTGGTGATCGTGATCGCGATCAACGACGGGAACTTCCTGACCTTCCTCACCCAGAACACCGACCTCGGCGGGCTCTCACCGACGCAGTACGTCGCCAACAACGGCGAGGTCTCGATGGCGCTCGCCGCCCAGTACTACCTGGGGAACATCGGGTTCTACGTCGTCATCGTCGGCGCGCTCTTCTCAATGCTCAGTGCGGCGAACGCAACGGTTCTGGCGGGCTCGCGAGTCAAGCTCGCGCTCGCGCGACGCAACCACCTCCCGAGCCAGTTCGAGGACCTCCACCCCGACTACGGCACGCCGTACAAGGCCACCCTCCTCACCGGTGGGTTCATCTTCACCTTCATCCTGATCTTCAGCGTCTTCTTCGGCGAAGTGCCGGGTGCCGGGAGCGAGCACCCGCTGTTCGGGCTGTTCGCCGACCTCCCGCTGTTCGGGGTTCACCTCGGCCTCGAGAGCATCACCGGTGTCGCGAACTTCCTGCTCCTGCTCGGGTTCTCGACGGTGAACGTCGCGGTGGTCTTCTCGCGCCGGAAGTTCGAGGACCTCGACCGCGGGTTCCGGGTGCCGCTGGTGCCGTACGTCCCCGCGCTCGCCGTGATCGCCAACGTCGGGCTGGTGGTCAGCCTCGGGCTCGAAACCATCGCACTCGGCCTCGCCGCGGAGGCGATCGGGATCGCCTTCTGGTTCGCTTGGAAGGGCCGTGCGCCCACGACCGAGGAGATCGAGCGCGAGACTCCCACCGCGGTCGCCGAGCAGAACCCCTCGGGCCGCGACCGCGACTACCAGATCGTGGTGCCGATCGCGAACCCCGAGAACGTCGAGCGCCTGATGCGAACCGCGACCGACATCGCGCGCGACCGCAACGGCGAGGTGATGGTGCTCTCGGTCGTGGACCTCCCCGAACAGACCCCGCTCGCCTCGGGCCAGCAGTACACCGACGAACGTCGCGAGGTGCTCAACCAGGCGATGGCGATGGCCGACGGCGGCGAGGGCGGGGACGTCCCGGTCAGCGGCACCGTCCGGATCAGCCACCAGGTCGACCGCGCGATCCTCAACACCATCGAACAGTACGGCAGCGACGCGGTCCTTATGGGCTGGGGTGGCTGGCGCGCCCGCCGGCGCGACGTCGTCCTCGGGAGCACCGTCGACACCGTCGTCCAGGAGGCCGACTGCGACGTGCTGGTCGAGCGGATCGACCCCGGGAGCGCGCCCACCGTCGGGTCGATCCTCCTCCCGACCGCGGGCGGCCCGCACGCCGACCTCGCGGCCGAGGTCGCACGGTCGATCGCCCGCGTGACCGACGCCCACGTCGAACTCCTCCGCGTCGTGGACCCGAACGACGAGGCGACCGACCGGGCGGACGCCGAGTCGGTGCTCGACGCGGCGCTGACCGACTTCGAGGGCATCGACGCCGGCGCGACGGTCGTCGAGGGCGACGACGTCGTGGGGGCGATCACGGCGGAGTCGGCGAACCACGACCTCACGATCATCGGCGCGACCCGGGAGGGACTCCTCCAACGGGTGGTGTTCGGCGCGATCCCCGAACGCGTTGGCGAGCGTGCCGAGAGCACGGTGATACTCGCGAAGCGCGACCTCGACATCACCTCGCGCCTCCGCGAGATACTGCGCTGGCGCTGAGACGGCTCGGCCCTCCCGACCCCGACCGACGAGCGATGTCGTCGATGCCCCGCACGGGAACACTGCTCTGGGATCGACGACGAACGACCCTTCAACCCCGCCCATACGGTAATAACCAATTTCGCGACCGAGTATTGCGCAACGAACAATTCAGGCGTTCGGTTTATGCTGTTGCAACAACTCTACGGGGATATGTTCGCAACCGATGGTGGACACCGGTCGGGAACGGAGCGGGTGGGGGACGCCCTCCCGGAGGGCCGGTACCGGCTCCTGCTCCCGGTCGCCGGCGAAACGATGCCGGCGGACGCGGAGCGACGCCTCCGGACCGCGACGGCCATCGCGCGCGAACGCGACGGCGGGCTCGTGGTCTGTTCCATCGTAAACTTCGCGCGTCAGACCCCGCTCGATGCGGTCGCGGCCGACGAACCGAAACTGGTCGCGGCGCGCGAGACGACCGAACGGTTCGTCGAGACCGTCGAGCGAACCGGCGTCCCGGCGACCGGTCGTGTGCATCTGACCCATCAGGAGTCGGGGTCGGTGCTCAACGCGGTCGAGGCCTACGACTGTGACGGCGTGACGCTCGCCATCCGTGGGGGGCAGTCACAGCGCCGCCGACTCCTCACCGGCGACGTGGCCGAGCGGGTCGTCTCGCGTGCGGAGTGTGAGGTGTTCGTCGAGAAGCAGGCCGCCGACGAGACGCCGGTCGAGACGGTTCTCCTCGCGGTCAGCGGCGGGCCACACTCGGGCTTGGCCGCGCAGGCGGCACGCGCGCTCGCGCTCGATACCGGTGCCCGCGTCGACGCGGTCCACTTCATGTCCGAGGACGCGAGCGACGAGGACCACGAGGAGGGAACCCGGATCGTCGAGGCGGCCGAGCGGGCGCTGACGAACGTCGAGCGGGTCGAGGCGGCGGTCGAAGCCGTCGAGAAGGTCGAGGAGACCATCATCAGCCGCTCCGACGCCTACGACCTCACGGTGCTGGGTTCGCCCACCGGCGGCCTCCTCGAACAGTTCGTCTTCGGGACGGTCCCGGACTCGGTGAACCAGCACACCGGGAACGCCGTGTTGATGGCGCGGGACGACGTCGGCAGCAAGTCGATCTACGAGCGGTGGGTCGCCGGGGACCCGACCGAGTAGGACGACCCACCCACGGTTCGCGAACCGATCGATAGCCGCCGGGTTCTCAATTGGACATACTACATGACAGAATCGACGGAGACCAGTACGGACGGGCGGGGCGAGGCCGGCGTCGCGACCGAGCTCTCGCGGGACATGGGGCTGGCGGACATCACGTTCATCGGGGTCGGGGCGATGATCGGGGCGGGCATCTTCGCGCTCACCGGCTTCGCCGCCGGGATCGCGGGCCCCGCGCTCACGGTGGCGTTCCTGATCAACGGGTTCGTGGCGCTGTTCACCGCGATGTCCTACGCCGAGCTCGGCGGTGCGTTCCCCGAGGCCGGTGGGGGCTACCTCTGGGTCGCGGAGTCGCTGGTCGAGCCGAACGGCTTCTACGCCGGGTGGATGAGCTGGTTCGCCCACGCCGTCGCGTGCGCGCTCTACGCCGTGACCTTCGGGACCTACTTCACGGAGTTCCTCGTCACCGTGACGCCGCTCACCGAGAACTTCGTGTTCTTCGGCTTCCTCACCCACTCGCTGGCCGAGCGCCTGTTGGCGGCGCTGGTGGCGGTCGGCTTCGGCTACGTCAACTATCGCGGAGCCGAGGAGACGGGTCGCGCCGAGGTGGTAGTGGTCGTCGTCAAACTCGTGATCCTCGGGCTGTTCATCGTCTTCGGCGCGTACGCCACCCTCACCACCCCCGACTGGCCCGCGAAGTTCCTCTCGAGCCCCTCGTTCGCACCCAACAGCGTATTCGGGATCATCGGCGCGATGGGTTTCACCTACATCGCGTTCGAGGGCTACGAGATCATCGTCCAGTCCGGCGAGGAGGTCAAAGATCCCGGGAGAAACGTCCCGAAGGCGGTGTTCTACTCGCTCGCGGTCGTCGTCCCCATCTACGTCCTCGTGGCGTTCGTCGCGATCGGCGGGATCGACGTCACACGGGAGATCGCGGGGTTGGCGGGTGTGAGCGCGGGCACACCGACGTGGCAGGCGCTCGGCGGGCTCGGGGAGCTCGGCATCGTCGAGGCGGCCAACCAGTTCATGCCCTACGGTGCACTCCTCCTGCTCGTCGCGGGGGTGGCGGCCACGTCGAGCGCGCTCAATGCGACTGTGTACTCGTCGAGCCGGGTGTCGTTCGCGATGGGGCGAAATCGGGAACTCCCCGCGGTCTTCGAGCGGATCCACCCCGAGCGCCGCACGCCCCACGTCGCCATCCTGCTCTCGACGGTGCTGATCGTGGCGATGTCGGTCACGCTCCCGATCGAGAGCGTCGCGGCCTCGGCCGACATCATGTTTATACTACTATTCATCCAGGTCAACTGGGCGCTGATACGGATGCGAACCACCCACCCGGACCTGGACCGTACCTTCACGGTGCCGTTCATGCCCTGGCCCGCGTTGATCGGGATCGCCGCCCAGGTCGTGCTCCTGCCCTTCCTGATCTACGAACTCGGGCTCGAAGCCGTCGGGATCGGCACCAGCAACGAGGGGCTCGTCGCACTCGCCGTCACCGGGGTCTGGATGGTCGTCGGGCTCGCGGTGTTCTACGGCTACTCGAAGGGCAAACAGGCCGAAGAGCGCGAGGCGGAGACCCCGACGGTGCTCGCGGCGGAGTCCCCCGAGGAGCGCGAACGGCGGATCCTCGTGCCGCTCGCGAACCCGGAGACCACCGACCGGCTCCTCCGGACCGCGATCGACCTCGCGCGCGAACGCGACGCCGAGATCCGGGTGATGAGCGTCGTCACGGTCCCCCGTCAGACCCCGGTCGAAGAGGGCCGGCAGTTCGTCGAGACGAAGCGCGAACTCCTCGAAGAGGCCATCGAGACCGCCGAAGCGGCGGGGGTTCTCGCTGGCGGCACGGTCAGGATCGGCCACGACGTCGCCGACGCGATTATCACGACGGCCGAAGCCGAGGACGTCGACGAGATCCTGCTGGGCTGGCGCGGCCGGAGCCGTCGCCGGGACTTCGTGCTCGGGAGCAACGTCGACCGGGTCGCCACCGACGCACCGTGTGACGTCCTCGTCGAGCGGATCGGCCCGCCGACCGCGGTCGAGTCGATCCTCGTCCCCACCGCGGGCGGCCCGCACGCGGCGTACGCCGCCGAGGTCGCCAGCGCGCTCGCGAGAGCGAACGACGCCCGCGTTCGCGTGGTCTCGGTCGTGCCGCCGGACGCGTCCGCGGACGAGCGGGAGCGAGCGGAACGCGACGTCGAGACCACGGCCGCCGTCGTCGAGTCCGAGGACGTCGCGGGCGACGTAGTCGAGGGCGACGAGGTCGTCCCGACGATCGCTTCGCTCTCGGCCGACCACGACCTCACGATCGTGGGTGCGAGTCGCGAAGGGCTCCTCCAGCGCCTGGTGTTCGGTGCGACCCCCGAGGCCGTCGGTCTGGAGGCCGACGGCACGGTCATCATGGCGAAACGCCGGCTCGACCTCCGATCCCGGCTCTCACGGTGGTTCCGGCGGGCCCGCAACGGCGGGTCGTAACTCGATCCGCTCCGGTCAGTCGTCGCTCGCCGCGCTGACCCGGCGGTCCGAACGCGGTCCGTCGAGCTCCACAGCCGGGAGGAGGTCCCTGAGGTAGCGCCCGGTGTGGGAGTCCTCGTTGTGGGCGATGGCCTCCGGGCTGTCGGCCGCGACGACCTCGCCACCGTGTTCGCCGCCCTCGGGACCGAGGTCGATGACGTGGTCGGCGTTCTTCACGAGGTCGAGTTCGTGTTCGATCACGACGACGGTGTTGCCGTTGTCGACGAGGCGCTGGAGCACCCCGATGAGCTTGCGTTCGTCGGCCGAGTGGAGTCCCGTGGTCGGTTCGTCGAGGAGGTAGAGGGTGTCGCCGGTCTGTTTCTTCCCGAGCTCCTCGGCGAGCTTGACGCGCTGGGCCTCGCCCCCGGAGAGGGTGGTCGAGGGCTGGCCGAGGCGCATGTAATCCAGACCCACGTCGCGGAGGAGCTGGAGCCGGCGCTTGAGTCGGGTGTCGGCCTCGAAGAACTCGTAGGCCTCCTCGACACTCATATCGAGCACGTCCGCGATGGTCTTGCCCTTGAACTCGACCTCGAGGGTCTCGTCGTTGTAGCGCGCGCCGCCACACTCCTCGCAGGGGACGTGGACGTCCGAGAGGAAGTTCATCTCGATCTTGACGGTTCCCTGCCCGCCACAGGCCTCACACCGACCGCCCTTGACGTTGAAGGAGAAGCGCCCCTTCTCGTAGCCGCGCTGTTTGGCGAGGCTCGTGCTCGCGAACCGCTCGCGGACGTGGTCGAAAACACCGGTGTACGTCGCGGGGTTCGAGCGCGGCGTGCGGCCGATCGGCGACTGGTCGATCAGCCTCGCGGTCTCGATGTCCTCGTGTTCGATGGCGTCGTGCTCGCCAGGGTCGACAGTTCTGTTGTCGTTCATCTCGCGAACGAGGCCCTTGTAGAGCACGTCGTGCATCAGGGTGGACTTCCCGGAGCCTGACACACCCGTGATGGCGGTGAAACAGCCGGTCGGGATCGAGACGTCGAGGTTCGCGAGGTTGTGCTCGCGCGCCCCCCGGATCCGGATCTCGCCCTGGGGTTCGCGGCGCTCCTCGGGCACCGGGATCGCCCGTCGTCCCGAGAGGTACTCGCCCGTGATCGAGCCCTCGACCTGCTCGATCTCCTCGACGGTGCCCTGGGCGACGACCTCGCCGCCGCGCTTACCGGGACCCGGGCCCATATCGATCACCTCGTCGGCCCGGCGCATCGTGGCCTCGTCGTGTTCGACGACGAGTAGTGTGTTGCCGATGTCGCGGAGCTCTTCGAGGGTGTTCAACAATCGGTCGTTGTCGCGCTGGTGGAGTCCGATCGATGGCTCGTCGAGCACGTAGAGCACACCCACCAATCCGGAGCCGATCTGCGTCGCGAGCCGAATGCGTTGGTTCTCACCACCGGAGAGCGTGGCGGCCTGGCGGTCGAGGGTGAGGTATTCGAGCCCGACCTCGCACATGAACCCGAGCCGCGAGCGGATCTCCTTCAGGATCTCCTCGGCGATGGTGAGATCGCGCTCGCTCATTCCGTCCTCCATCCCCTCGAAGTGTGCGAGCGCGTCGCCGATGGACATCCGATTGACGTCGGTGATCGGGGTGTCGTCGACCAGCACCGCGCGGCTCTCGGGTTTGAGGCGGGTCCCCTCACAGGCCGGGCACGTGGTGACGGCCATGTACTTCTCGATGTGCTCGCGCGTGCTCTTGCTCTCGGTCTCGACGTACCGACGGTCGAGGTTCGGGATCACACCTTCGAAGCGTTTCTCCTTTCGCCGCGTGCCGTTCCGCGTTCGGCTCTCGAAGACGATCTTCCGGGAAGTGCCGTAGAGAAACGCGTCCTGAACGTCGGGGTCGAGCTCCTCGAAGGGCGTGCTGAGCGAGACGCCGAAGTGGTCCGAGACGGCGTCGAGCCGGGTCTGGTAGTACGACCGGGAGTAACTCCAGGGTTCGAAGACCTCCTTGAGGGGTTTCTCGGGGTCCTGGACAACGAGATCCCGGTCGACCTCCTTCGTCTCGCCGATGCCCTCACACTCGGGGCAGGCCCCGTGCGGGCTGTTGAACGAGAAGCTCCGGGTCTCGATCTCGGAGATGTCGATGCCGCAGTGGGTACACGCGAGGGCTTCCGAGAACTCGACCACCGCACGGTCGTCGGCCTCACCCGCGAGGTCGCCCGTCGCACGTGCCACGGCCCCACCGAGGTCCGCGTCCGCGGGTGGATCGGGGAGAATGACTTTGAGGACGCCGTCGGCCTCTTCGAGCGCCGTCTCGACGCTGTCGGTGATCCGCGACCGCGCGTCCTCGCTGATCTTCACGCGGTCGACCACCACGTCGACGGTGTGGTCGTAGTTCTCGTCGAGTTCGGGGCGGTTCGTCGCGAGGTCGTAGCTCTCGCCGTCGACCTCCACCCGCGAGTAGCCCTCGCTCACGAGGTCGTCGAAGAGGTCCACGAAGGCCCCCTTCTGGTCGCGGATGACGGGCGCGGCGACCTTCGCCCGCGTCCCCTCGGGCAGTTCGAGGATCCGCCGGACCATCTGCTGGGCGGACTGCTCGCCGACCTCGCGCCCACAGTCCGGACAGTGGGGCACGCCGACGCGGGCGTAGAGCAGGCGAAGGTAGTCGTGAAGTTCGGTGACGGTCCCGACCGTGGACCGAGGGTTGTTGGCGGCGTTCTTCTGGTCGATCGAGATCGCCGGCGAGAGCCCTTCCACTGTCTCGACCTGGGGTTTATCCATCTGACCCAGGAAGTTCCGCGCGTAGGCGGAGAGCGACTCGATGTATCGGCGCTGGCCCTCCGCGTAGACGGTCTCGAAGGCCAACGAGGACTTCCCGGATCCCGACAATCCGGTGACGACCGTGAACGCATCGCGCGGGATGGTGACGTCGAGGTCTTTGAGGTTGTGCTCTTCGGCTCCCCGGACCTCGATGGCGTCCTTACTCATTGTGTTCGCTGGGGTCGCCGGGAGTGAAACCCTGTCGGTTCCCCACCTTTTGCTGCACTCAGTCGCTTCGCTCCTTCGCTGGCAAAATGTGGATCAAAAGCCAGCGTCACCCCCTCGTTTCACTCGGGGGTTCCTTGGCCCGCTCGTTCGCCTTCGGCTCACTCGCGGTACAACCACCAGCACCTCCGCAACCGCACAGCACCGCACCGCCGAAGCCCTCGGCCCTCACTCCGTTCGGGCCTCGCCCTTCATCCACCAGGCACCACACTGCAACCGCCGACCGCAACCGCACCGCGGCCGCCACCGCACCGCCGCCGGGCGGCGGCTCCGCCCCCACGACACTCGTGCAAAACTATTTCACTTCGACCGGCGAGAACCGACCAATGTCACGCACCGACGACGCTCTCGCGGGCATCGAACTCACCGACGACGAGTACCGAGTCGTCCAATCGTTGGTCCGGAACAAGTACCGGGCCTACGACTCGTCGGGCGACGTGGTCCTCAAGGGCTCACAGAAGATGTTCCGGCTGAAGGAGGAGTTCCCGTTCGTCGGCCCGGATGGCGACCCGGTGTTCACCGTCACGGCGGGGGGCATCCTCGACGTCGCCGGCAACTACACCCTCACCGACGACGTCACCGGCGAACCGGTCGTCGTGCTCGATCGGCAGTGGACGATGCTGACCGACAAGTGGACCCTCCGCGACCCGGACGACGAGTCCGTCATCGCGCGGATCGAGTCCGGGAGCACCCTCGCGGACCTCCTCAGATACGCCTCCGACGTCTTCTCGTTCATCCCCCACTCGTACGAGATCACCGACGCCGGTGGCGGCCACGTGGGCTCGATCGACGGGCGGTTCTCGCTCCGCGACGAGTACACCGTCAGGGTCGAGGACACCGGCGACGTCCCGAAGGAGGCCGTTATCGCCGCCGCGATGGTGATCGACGCCATCGAGGGGAACTGACCGACCGCGAATTCCGCTGATTCCGGGGTACTTATTCGGGCCAGCGGCGAACCGAGCGTATGAACACCGGTCGCCGTCCGTGGAACGGGTGCGGGACGTCGCGTAGCGTTCGATCCGACGAGGGGCGAACGGCGTAACGTGGCCTCCGACATCGACCACGGGGCACGCGCGAAGGAGGTTCTGGGGCGGTCGCGGTGGTGGCAGGTCGTCGCCGCCGCGCTGATGATGGGGCTCATCAGCCCCTACCAGTACGTCTGGTCGTCGATCGAGGGCCCGCTCGCCGCCGACCTCAACGTCCAGCTCTCGGCGCTCAGCGTGGTCTTCACGCTCTTCGTCGCGATCCAGTCCCTCTCGCAGTTCCCGGTCGGCATCTGGCGCGACAACCACGGCCCCCGAACGATCAGCCTCGTCGCGGGCGTGCTCGCCGGCGGGGGCTACCTCGGATTGGCCTACGCGACGGCGATCTGGCAGGTCTACCTGCTCTACTCGCTCGGCGCGCTCGGGGTCGGTATCGTCTACACCGTGGCGGTGAACACCGCGCTCAAGTGGTTCCCCGACAAGCGCGGGCTCACCACCGGGGTCGGCACGATGGCCTTCGCCGCCGGGAGCGCCGTGTTCATCCCGTACGTCCGTGCGAACACGGGCCTGGGGGCCTACTCGGAGGTCCTCCGGAACATGGGTCTCCTGATCGGGGTCGGCATCCTCGTCGGCGCGGTCGCGCTCCGCGACCCGCCGGAGGACTGGCTCGCCGACGACGATGACGACCAACGAACCGCCGCGAACGGGGGCACGACAAGCGGGGACACCCGCCGCCAGTACACCCCGCGCGAGGTGCTCCGAACCTGGCAGTTCTGGATCCTGTTCGTGACCTTCACGTTCGTCAACGCCGCCGGCCTGTTGGTGACGGCGAAGGTGGTCTCGTTCGCCCAGAGCTTCGGGCTCGCCGCCGCGGTCGCCACCACCTCCGCGACGGTGCTCGCCCTAGTCGGCGGCCTCAGCCGGATCGTCGTCGGTGGGGTCTCGGACAGGGTCTCCCGAAAGTGGGCTATCGTGGTGATGTCGCTGGTCTCGGGGCTCGGGCTGTTCGCGATGGTCTGGCTCGGCCGGCTGGGGTCCGGGGTGGGGTTCATCGCCGCCGTGGTCGTCACCACCTTCTTCTGGAGCCCGCAGTTCACGCTCTATCCCAGTCTCGTCGGCGACTACTACGGCGAGGCGAACTCCTCCAGCAACTACGCGCTGGTCTACATGGGCAAGGTCGGCGGCGGCGTGCTCGGCGGTGCGGTCGCGGGCTGGCTGATCGCGGTCGCGGGCTGGACGCCGACCTTCCTCGCCGGTGGCGTGCTCGCGATCCTCGCGGGTCTCATGTCCATCGCCCTCAAACCGCCCGAGTAACCGTTCCCGATCGCTGCCGATAGTTCTCTCGACCCGTCGGCCCGCGTCACCCCTTGAAGGACCCGTCCCCGGATGGTCGGTCGTCGCTGCGGATCGGCCCCGTGTCGTCGACGATACATCCCACGCGGAGTTCCGGCGAGCCTGTCTCGGGTGTGGATCCTGCACTGGGTAGGGAACGGTGAGTGCTCGATGTGCGACCTCACCCGAGGGCTGTTCCGCTTTCGATACGTTGGTACGCTCCATGTGGGAACCCGAAATCACGGTCGTGGGGAGCGCCTCGGGAGTCGGGGGCGCTCTCGTCGAGTTCGACCCCGGAACCGGGGTGGTTTTCGCGGCGGCCATCGCGCTCGCGGTCGTCCACCTGCTCGCGGGTGGACTCCGCGCCATCGATCGTATCCCGCGGAGCGGGTGGCTCTCGTTCGGGGGCGGCATCTCGGTCGCGTACGTCTTCGTTCACCTGTTCCCCGAACTCCAAGAACGGGGCGAGATACTCGAGGAGAGCGACCTCTTCGTCGCGGCTTTCTTCGAGCATCACGTCTATCTCGTCGCGCTCACCGGGTTCGCCGTGTTCTACGGTCTCGAACGGCTGGTCACCCGTTCGCAACAGGACGACGCCCCGTTTGGGATCTCGCTACCGGCTGCTGGGGTCTTCTGGATCCACATCGGCTCGTTCGCGCTCTACAACGCGATCATCGGCTACCTCCTCCACGACCGGGCCGGTCCCACGGCGACCGTCCTGTTCGCCGTCGCCATGGGAGTGCACTTCGTCGTCAACGACGCCAGCCTGCGCGAGGACCACGAACACCGATATCACGACGTCGGTCGGTGGGTGCTCTCGTTCGCGGTCGTCGTCGGGGCGGCCATCGGCGCGTTCTTCGAGGTCGGCGAGGCGCTCGTCGCCGTGTTGGTCGCCTTCCTGGCCGGCGGGATCATCCTCAACGTGATCAAGGAGGAGCTCCCCGAGAACTTCGAGAGTCGGTGGTGGGCGTTCGCGGTCGGCGCGGCGGGCTACACCGCCGTCCTGCTGCTCGTCTGAGGTGTCGGCCACCGCAACTGGCGATCGAGTGACTCCTCCACACCTGCGTGCTCGGGTCCACGGTGGACTCGTGCGGATTCAGTAGCCGGCGACGGTGCCGTCCTTTCGGGGTTCGGTCGCACCCGAGAGGATCCCCTCGTTGTTTCGCGCTATCTGTGCGCCGCCGAACTGTACGGGTGGAAGCACCCGAACGTCGTGACCCATCCGCGCGAGTTTGGTCGCGAGGTTTCCATCCATCCGCCCCTCGATCGCGAGCGAGCCGTCCTCGCGGTAGCGCCATCGCGGGAGGTCGAGCGCGGCCTGGAGCGGGAGGTCGTAGTCCATGACGTTCGAGATGGTCTGGACGTGGCCCTGGGGCTGCATGAACCCGCCCATCACGCCGAAGGCGGCCCAGTCGTCGCGGCCCTCGTCGGGCGCGAAGTCCACGAGGCCAGGGATCAGGGTGTGGAACGGCCGTTTGCCCGGCTCGAGGCTGTTCGGGTGGTCGGGGTCGAGCGAGAACGACGCGCCGCGGTTCTGGAGGGCGATCCCGGTGTCGCCGGCGACCAGCCCGCTCCCGAAGCCCGCGAAGCGCGAGTTGATGAACGAGACCACGTTGCCCGCGGCGTCGGCGACACAGAGGAGGACGGTATCTGCGTCCTCGGCGTGTGAGTCAGGGACGCCAAAGCTCACGTCGCTCGCGGTCGCGTCGACGTCGTTCGCTCGCTCCGCCGCCCACGCCTCGGACGCGAGCGGCGGTACGTCTTCGTAGGTCGGATCGGTGATGTAGCGGTGGCCGTCGTGGAACGCGCGTTTGGTGGCCTCCGCGAAGTAGTGAACCCGCTCGGGCGTGTCGAGCGGATGGCTACCGGCGTCGATCTCTTCGGCAATATTCAGCGCTTCGAGCGCAATCAATCCCTGATTGTTCGGCGGGAGTTCGTAGACCTCCGCACCGTTGTAGCGCGTCGAGACCGGGTCGGGGAAGGCCGGCTCGAAGGCCGCGAGGTCGTCGGTGGTGAGAAAACCGCCCTTCGACTGAATCTCCTCGGCGATCGCCTCACCGATCCGACCCTCGTAGACCACGTCCGCACCCTCTGTGGCGATCGCCTCCAGGCTCTCACCGAGTCGAGGCAGACGCATGCGCTCGCCGACCGTCGGCGCGTGGCCGTCGTTCAGGTACGCCTCGGCGGCGTTCTCGTCGGTGAACAGGCTCTCGGCACCCTTCCAGTGGTCGGCGATGACCTCCGTGACGGGATACCCATCCGTCGCGTAGCGGATCGCGGGCTGAAGCGCGTCGCTCAGGGTTCCACAGCCGAAGCGCTCGATGGTCGTCTCCCACCCCCGCGCCGTCCCGGGGATGGTGACGGCGTGCGGACCGAGGAACGGCATCCCGCGCTCGCCGCCGCTGTCGACCGCCGCTCCGCGGTCTTCGGGATACCACTCGTCGGCGTCCGCGTGGGTCTCGACCGACTCGCGGACGTTCTCGATCGTGGCCTCGGCGGGCGCGCCGCCACAGGACGACATCGCGCCGACCTCGCCGTCGGCGGTGCGGTAGAGCGCGAAGACGTCGCCGCCGAGGCCCGTGCTCGTCGGTTCGACGACGTTGAGCGCCGCGGCGGTGGCGACGGCGGCGTCGAAGGCGTTGCCGCCCTCCCGGAGGGTCTCGACACCCGCTTCGGCGGCGAGCGGCTGGCTGGTGGCGACGACCCCCTCGGTGGCGTAGACGGTCGAGCGGCGGGAGGTGAATCGATCGAGATCGGGTGCTGGCATGCCACCACTCCACCGGCCACCATCGTAAATCCCCTGCCGACCGGACCCGCCGTCCGACGAGGGATCGCCCGTTCGCACGCGACGGTCTCAGCCGCTGATGGAGACCCGGTTGAACTTCTGTTTGTAGTCGCCGGCGACCCCGAACGGCGGGATGTCGACCGCCTCGTACCAGAACCGCGGGGTCGTCTCGTGGTAGACCGGGAGGCTCGCCACCGTCTCCCAGTTCGCCTCCTCCATCGTGACATAGGCGTCGTTGCGGGCCTGCTGGGCCGCGTCGGTCGGTGCGGGGTTCTCCTGAACCGTCTCCCACGCCGAGATGGCGCGCTGGGCGGTCTCGGTGTCCGTCGGCTGGTTCGAGTACGACTCGGGCGAGGCCGCACTGGTGTCCGAGGTCGCGGGGTTCAGGTGTTTGAGGAAGGCGTCCGGCGCGGCCCACGGCACGATCCACCCGAGCGTGAACGCCTCGACGTTGCCGTTCTGGATCTGTTCGAGCAGCGCCGAGAACTGGATCTGCTGGATCGTCATCTCGATGTGGGCGCTCGCGAGCTGGTCGCGGAGGAGCTTCGCGGTCTGGAGCCACGTGTCGGACTGGTAGATCGTGAACCCGAGTTCGAACGGGTCGTTCTGGCTGTAACCCGCCTCCTCCATCACCCGACGGGCCTCGTCGAGTTGTGTCTCGTTGTAGCCGTAGGGGTACTGCTGTTTCGCGTGGCGCTGGTAGGCCTCCGGGCCGCCGGGGTAGATGCTCGGGACGGTGTAGTGGTACGCCGGTAGCCCACGACCCTTGAACACCTGGTCGACGACGGTGGACTGGTCGAGGGCGTACGCCATCGCCTTCCGGACGGGCGTCGGCACGTTCGGGACGTTGAAACCGATGTAGTAGACCGACAGCGACGGCACTTCGAGGTAGTTCACCGTCTCGCCGTTCTTGAGCGGACCGTAGGTGCCGTGGCGTCGGCCCTGGTCGTCGGTACGTTCGATCGTGGCCTTCTCCTGTTGGTACTGGGCGGTCGGGATGTTGAAGACGTCCGCGTTCCGGCCGACCACGTAGTTGTAGATGGAGCTCGAGTCCTCGATTATCTGCCAGTTGACCCCCGAGACCTGCGGGACCTCGCCGTGGTAGTTCTCGAACCGCTCGACGTCGACTGCGGTGCCGGCTTCCATGCCCGCGAATCGGAACGGCCCCGCGCCGACGGGGTCGTTCGCGAACGCGCCCTGCTCCATCTCGCCGTCATAGCCCTCGATGTCGCCGACGATCCCCTCGGGGACCGCCGCGAACTGGTTGTTCGAGAGCACCTGGAGCGCGGCGTGGAACGGCTGTTCGATCTCGAAGCGGAAGGTGTAGTCGTCGACCGCCTCGGTGGCGAGCGTGCCGGGTCTGTAGGCGTCGTCGCCGTCGGTCTCGTGGGCGATCCCGACCGAATCGAGGATGTCCGCGACCGCCTGGGAGTTCGGCGACGCCGCGAGGCGCTCGTAGCTGTAGACGAAGTCGTTCGCGGTGACCTCGTCGCCGTTGTGGAACGTGACCCCCTCCTTCAGCGAGAAGGTGTAGGTCGTGTAGTCGTCGGAGACCTCGTAATCGGCCGCGATGAGGTTCGTGACCGGTATCTCGCCGTTCGGGTAGGTCATCAGCCCGTCGAAGACCTGCGTGGTCACCGCCCCCGAGGCCGTGTCGGACGCCGCGACGGGGTCGAACGACGAGACGCTGGCGCTGACGAGGTCGAGCCGACCGCGCTCGTTCGACCCGCCGCTCGCGCCGGCGGTGGCGTTCCCGGCGCTTGCGTTGCCGGCGGCTCCGTCGGAACCACCGCCGCTGCCGTTGGCGCTCGACCCGTTCGACCCATTCGACCCGCCATCACTACCCCCACCGGAACAACCCGCGAGCGCGGCCGCACCCGCCGCGCCCGTCGCCAGAAGGAATCGTCGCCTCGTCCGCCGGCCACTGCTGTCGTTTGTCACGGTATACGTTATCGCGAACACACCCCGGAAATCACTTTCGATAAATTACGTAGCAGAACGGATTCGAAAGGAGTCGCGGGTCGCGACGGGTCGTTCGCCGGTCTCATCGCGCAACGGTGGCTTTCGTCAGCGTGAAAGATATTTTCCATCATCGAAAATCGTTGGGGGTGGATGGAAACCATTATCAGGTTCACGAGCCAACCTGGGGGTGATAGGAACATGGCACGGCTACAGCTCAAGAACCTTCACGCGAAGGTCGCGGAGGGCGGGGAGAAGATCCTCGACGGCGTCGACCTCGAAGTGTCGTCGGGCGAGATCCACGCGCTGATGGGACCCAACGGCTCGGGCAAGTCCACGACCGCGAAGGTCATCGCGGGCCACCCGGCCTACGAGGTCACCGAGGGCGAGGTGCTGGTCCACCTCGACGAGGACGAGTTCGAGGGGATGACGATCCCCGAGGAGAAGCGGACCTGGAACCTCCTCGACCTCGAACCCAACGAACGCGCAGCGGTCGGCGTCTTCCTGGGATTCCAGTACCCCGTCGAGATCGAGGGCGTCACGATGGTGAACTTCCTCCGAACGGCGCTCAACGCCAAGCTCGAAGAGCGCGACGACCTCTTCGAGGAGGGCGAGGCCGAGGTGGAAGAAGAGGAAGACTCGGGCTACGACACCTCGCCGATGGAGGGTAACGTCGACGAGGGCGAGGTCAGCGTCTCGGAGTTCCAGGAGCTGATGGCCGAGAAGATGGACCAGCTCGACATGGACACCACGTTCGCCCAGCGCTACCTCAACGCGGGCTTCTCCGGTGGGGAGAAGAAGCAGAACGAGGTGCTTCAGGCCGCGATCCTCGAGCCGTCGATCGCCGTGCTCGACGAGATCGACTCGGGGCTCGACATCGACCGCCTCCAGGACGTCTCGAAGGGCATCAACGCGCTCCGTGACGAGCAGGGCGCGGGCATCCTCCAGATCACCCACTACCAGCGGATCCTCGACTACGTCGAGCCCGACCACGTCCACGTCATGCTCGACGGCAAGATCGCCACCAGCGGCGGGCCCGAGCTCGCCGAACGCCTCGAGGACGAGGGCTACGACTGGGTCCGCGAAGAGGCATACGAGACAGCCTGATAAGGCTACGACCACTACCAAACAACGAAACAAACCATGAGTTCAGACCAAGACCACCTGCGCGAGACCGACTCCGAGAAGCGCTTCGAGTTCAAGAAGGACGAGGCCTCCGCGTTCAGAACCGAGAAGGGCGCACTCGACGAGGAGACCATCCGGGTCATCTCCGAGGACAAGGACGAGCCCGAGTGGATGCTTGAGCGCCGCCTTCGAGCCCTGAAGCAGTTCCACGCGATGCCGATGCCGACCGACTGGCCGGGCCAGCCCGACCTCTCCGAGGTCGACATCGCGGAGATCGTCCCCTACATCCGACCCGACGTCGACGTCCGCGGTGGCGTCGACGACTGGAGCGAGCTCCCCGACGACATCAAGGACACCTTCGACCAGCTCGGGATCCCCGAGGCCGAGAAGAACGCGCTCTCGGGCGTCGGTGCCCAGTACGAGTCCGAGGTCGTCTACCAGAACATGCAGGAGCGCTGGGAGGAGAAGGGCGTCATCTTCTGCAACATGGACGAGGCGGTCCAGGAATACCCAGAACTCGTCAAGGAACACTTCATGACGGAGAACGTTCCGCCGTCGGACAACAAGTTCGCGGCGCTCCACGGCGCGATCTGGTCCGGCGGGAGCTTCGTCTACGTCCCCGAGGGCGTCACCGTCGACATGCCCGTCCAGGCCTACTTCCGAATGAACTCGGAGGGGATGGGCCAGTTCGAGCACACCCTCATCATCGCCGAGGAGGGCTCGGAGGTCCACTACATCGAGGGCTGTTCGGCCCCGCAGTACGCGAGCTTCAACCTCCACTCCGGCGGCGTCGAGGTCTTCGTTGGCGAGGACGCCCACGTCCAGTACTCCACCGTCCAGAACTGGTCGAAGAACACCTACAACCTCAACACCAAGCGCGCGATCTGTGAGGCCAACGGCACGATGGAGTGGGTCTCGGGCTCGATGGGCTCGAAGGCCACGATGCTCTACCCCTCGACCATCCTGAAGGGCCGCGGTGCGACCGACAACCACATCACGATCGCCTTCGCGGGCGAGGGCCAGAACATCGACACCGGTGCGAAGGTCTACCACAACGCGCCACGAACCAAGTCCACGATCGAATCCAAGTCGATATCGAAGGACGGTGGCCGGACCAACTACCGAGGGCTGGTCCACATCTCCGACGGCGCGGAGCACTCCAGTACATCGGTGGAGTGTGACGCGCTGATGTTCGACAACGAGTCGACCTCCGATACGATGCCGTACATGGAGATCGAGGAGTCGAAGGTCGACGTAGCCCACGAGGCGACGGTCGGAAAGATCGGCGACGAGGACGTCTTCTACCTCCAGTCGCGCGGACTGGACGACGACGACGCCAAGCAGATGATCGTCGCCGGCTTCATCGAACCGATCACCGAAGAGCTCCCGATCGAGTACGCGGTCGAACTCAACCGACTGATCGAACTCGAGATGGAGGGGAGCCTCGGGTAACTCCCGGTCTCGCGACACATGAGTACACAGCTACACGCAAACCTCACGGAGGAGCAGGTACGGGAGATATCGAGCCGGCTCGACGAGCCAGAGTGGCTACTCCAGCAGCGCCTCGACGCGCTCGGCGCGCTCTCGGAACTCGACATGCCGGACGTGATCCGGACGCCGGGTCGTAACTGGACCAACCTCTACGACCTCGACTTCGAGTCGTTGGTCGACCCGCTCAACGCGGCCGAGGAGAAGGACCAGGTGGGCCCCGACGAGGTCGAGGTCATGTCGATCGCCGAGGCGCTCGACAGCCACGAGGAGCTCGTTCGCGAGCACTTCGGCAGCGTCATCGACCCGCAGGAGAACTACCTCACGGCGCTCCAGACCGCGCTGTTCTCGACCGGCACAGTGGTGGTCGTCCCCGACGGCGTCGACGCCGAGGACATCACGGTGCGGACCCGGATGAACTCCCGGTCGCTGTTCAACTACACCCTCGTCATTACTGGCAAATCGAGCTCGGCGACGATCCTCGAACGCCAGACGACCGGGGAGGAGGTGGACGGTGAACGCTACTACTCCGGACTCGTCGAGATCGCCGCGGGCGAGAACTCCAACGTCCAGTACGGCTCGCTCCAGAACCTCGACGAGACGAGCTACGACTACACCCTGAAGCGCGGCCACGCCGACGTCAACGCCACGATCAACTGGATCGAGGGCAACGTCGGCTCGCGACTCACGAAGTCCTCGGTCGAGACGCGACTGCTGGGTGAGGGCTCCGAGACCCACATCGTCGGGGCCTTCTTCGGCCACAACGACCAGCACTTCGACGTCGCCTCGCGGGTGTGGCACGAGGCCGAACACACGACCGCCGACCTCGTGACCCGCGGCGTGCTCGACGACCACGCCCGGTCGGTCTACGAGGGCGTCCAGGACGTCGGCCGGGACGCGTGGAACACGAGTTCCTACCAGCGCGAGAACACCCTGATGCTGAGCGACGAATCGGAGGCCGACGCCTCGCCGAAGCTCATCATCAACAACCACGACACCGAGGCCTCCCACGCCGCGTCGGTGGGGCAGGTCGACGAACTGGACCTGTTCTACATGACCTCGCGCGGGGTCTCGCCGCGGACGGCGCGGAACATGCTCGTGGAGGGGTTCTTCGTGCCGGTGCTCGAAGAGATCGCGGTCGAGGAGTTCCGCGACGACCTCTCGGGGCTCGTGGCGGCGCGCCTTCGGGAGTAATCGTTTAAGTCCCTGGGGTCCGGAATCGTGCTATGACCGCTTCGGAGGTATCGATTTTCGTGCGCGTTTCGACCGGGTGGTCGGGATGAGCGTCAGCCAACCGGTGGCCTCGGACCACCAGCTCGCACGCCTGCTCCAGATCGGCATGGTCTTGGAGGAGGTCGTGGAGGCACGCGCCAACCAGCACCACCAGTCGTTCGAGGCGGACCTCGACCCCGAGATCGAGGCGCTGCTCGACCACGCGGCCGAGGAGTCCGCGGACCACCGCGACCGGCTCTCGGCGCTGATCGACGAGCTCGACGCCGAGCAGATCCCGTTCGACCAGATCTCGCCGCTGGTGGCCGAACACTACGACCACGACCGCGACACCGACGGCGTGCTCTACGACCAGCTCGCGAACGAGGAGACGGCGTACAAGTTCTACGACGACCTCATCGGCGCGATCGAGGCGAGCGAGGCCACGTTCAGCATCGAGCGCGACCGACTGGTCGAGACGCTCGCGGGGATCCGCGCCGAGGAGGCCGACGGGGCGGAGGACGTCACGAAACTCATGGAGGCACGCGAATGACGACGGCATTCCGACAACGCGATCCGGAGACGAGGTTTCAATGAACACTGCAGAACAATATCTCAAGGCGATCTATCTCGTCCAGCAGATCGAGAACGGTCCGGCGTCCACCGGCAAGCTGGCCGACTCGCTCGGCGTGAGCCCCGCGAGCGCGAACGAGATGATCGGGAAACTCGAAGCCCGCGGGCTCGCCGACCACGAGAAGTACAAGGGCGTGACGCTCACCGACGAGGGGATCGAGCGGGCGCGCGACTCGCTCCAGACCTACTGCATCATCGAGCGGTTCCTGGTCTCGGTGCTCGGCGTCGAGGACTACCGCACCGAGGCCAGTCAGCTCGAAAGCGTGATCGACGAGACGGTGGCCGAACGCCTCGACACCATCATCGACCGCGAGTGCGAGTGTCCCGACTGTTTCGCCCCCGACGAGGACGTCTGTGAACTCCTCGACGCCGAACCCAGCGCGGCGGACTGACCTCTCGAAGCGTTCAAGTACGCATCGACGGTACCCAAGACCGGAGTCCCGTGGTGTCTCGCCGAACGAAGCGAGGCGAGGCTCGGAACGCGAGGGAAGCGAGCGTTCCGGTGGTGAGAAAACCCGAAGGGTTTTCGATACTCACGGGACGACGACTGAGATGAGGAGTCCCGTGGTGGTGAGCAAATCCGCAGGATTTGCGAGGTACACGGGACGAGCGAACGAAGTGAGCGCAGTCCCGTGGTGTAGTGGCCAATCATAACGGCCTTTGGAGCCGTTGACGGCAGTTCGAATCTGCCCGGGACTATCGAAATTCGCCAGTACGAGGCCGCTTCACAGCAGATCCGCACAAAGCTTATGCTCTTTTCAGCGGGATTTCTATCGTGAAGAACCTGCAAGACGTCAGTGAATCCGAGAAACGAGAGGGAACACTATCCAACGCGACCCACATCGAAGACGGATCCAACAGTACCTCGCGACGCCGTTTTCTCAAAACGAGCGCCGTCGGGGTAGCGGGTCTCGGGACGCTTGGCGCAGTAGGCCATGCGGCAGCAGCCACTGGAGAGCATACCCTCATTATCGAAGGCATCGGCGACAGAACAACCACGTCATATTCGTTCACTGTTGGAAGTAATCTACAGAAAAGCACTGCTGGTGGAGCCAGAATCGATGAGAATCAGGACTGGATCGACGGGCAGAGTGGGCACGGTGCCGTTATCAGTGAAACGAACGCCTACACGTTCGATGGCCCCCTCTATTCGTTTGATTTCAGGGGGTCTGACGATATCCAGGTGACTCTCGATGGAGAACCCGCCCGCGTAGGCAATCGGCCGGACCACCTCCTCGTCATCGAGGGAACTGGTCCGACGACATCGTACTCGTTCACAGCAGGACCAACCCTCGAAAAAAGCACGGCCTATGGCGCAACCGTCGATAGTTTGGACCAGGTCATACAACAGAGTGCGCATGGCGCAGTCGGTCGAGGGAAGGACGCCTATACGTTCGACGGCGACCTCCACTCGTTCGACTTCGACCGATCAGGAGCGGTACAGGTCACGCTCGATGGGTTGCCTACGCGCGTCGGTCAACGACCGGACCACCTCCTCCTCATCGAGGGGACCGGATCGAACACGCCGTACACGTTCTCTACAAGTGGTGAGGTCCGCAAGAGCAGTGCCTACGGGGCGACTATCGACGGCAGCGATCGTCTCGGGGGAACGATCAACGACCGTTCCGGGAGGTTGGTGAGCGGCTCGGTCCAATCCGGGAAGGACGCCTACGGATTCGATGGTACGTTACAGACGTTCGATTTCGATGCGGACGGGTCGCTGCGGGTCACCATCGATGGAAAGGCCGCACACGTCGGGAACCGACCAGACCACCTCCTCGAGATCGAAGCGAACGGGGAGAGATGCAAGTACATCGTCGAAACGGAAGGCGGGATCTACGAGATAGATGGTATCGACCCGGAAGACGAGGTCAGTGAGCGGAATGCCATTGGATACGTAGAAGGGTCGGATAGGGACGTCTATGCCTACGATGGGCAACTGTACGCCATCAACGCCGACGAGTTTTCGGCCACCTTCCGAAGAGACGGTGAAGAGTTCCAGCCGGACCCGTACTGAATAGGTTCCAGACGGCCGCAGACAGACTCGCCGATCGCTTTCGGTGGTGTCGCGACAACCAACCCCACTCCCGACGGCTATCAAGACTCCGTCTCGGGCGCATCGACCTCGAGGATCCGTGCGCCGCACGCGACGCAGGAGACGGCGAGCACCTCGTGTGACCGACAGCAGGACCGAACGGTGGTTTCGCCGAAGACCACCTCGCCGTCACAGGTCGGACAGCGATCGAGGAAGACCCGGAGGCCGTTGACGGCCTGGCTCCGGCCTTCTATCGAGAGCCGACCCCAGTCCTCGTATCGCGACGAGAGTTCGACCGCGGCCGCGAGGTCGGCGAGGAACGCCGCCCGGGACTCCCAGTAGCCAACCGGTCTGCTTTCGGTGTGCGCCATGACGACGCCGTCGGGGTTCTCGTCGTCGAGGTGGACCGTCTCGTCGATGCCCAACAGCGTGTGGAGGGCGCGTTCTTCGGTCCCTTCGGTTCGGATCCGGTCGATGTGGTCGTGCCACGCGGCACGGAACGTCGGTACGAGACGGAGGTCGTCCGTCCCGGGGTCGGGTTCGACGGCGTCGGCCGCCGACAGCAACGCCTCGGGGTCGTCGAGGAACGTCGACTCCGAGGCTTCGGCCGGTCGATCGGTCGCCGGCCGGTCCGCGGGGGGAGCGGGGCGCGAGTCGGTTTTGTCGAACGCGCGGAGCACGGGTTCGGGGAAGTACCGTCGGGTGAAGGCTGGTGTTCCAGGGACGAGGTATCCTCGGAGGTAGATCGCGAGGAGACCGAACGCGACCACGCCCGCGCCGGCGGGGAGCCAGACGAGCGCGACCAGCGCGCCGGCCACGGCCGCGATACCGACATTGGTCGCCGTACACGGGAGACACCGGTTCTCGCCGGTGTACTCGGGTCGGCGGAATCGATCGAGCGAGAACGCTGGGCACACGGTCGTTTCCCGTTCTCGCCAGCGTCGTATAAACGTAGCCGCCCGGCGGTTGGTCGCGAACGAATCCCGATCTCGTGGCCGGAAACGTCGACGGCGCGGACGCGGCCCGACCGTATTTTGTCCGTTCCCCGACCCTTATCCGACGGACGGCGCTACGATCGAGTGATGACGAATGGTTCTGATCTCTCGACCGAAGCGGTCCGAAACCGATCGAGCGTCGCCGATCATACCGCGGTCGTCACGGGCGGGTCGAGCGGTATCGGGCGCGAGATAGCCGCAACGTTCGTCGCCGACGGAGCCGACGTGGTGGTCTGTTCACGTTCCCAAGCGGACGTCGAAACCGTCGCCGACGATCTGAACGGCCAGGACCTCCCGGGTGAGGTCCTCCCCGTCGAGGCCGACGTCACCGACCGCGGGGACGTTGAGGCGCTCGCCGAGGCCACCGTCGAGGAGTTCGGCGGGGTCGATATCCTCGTGAACAACGCGGGCGGGGGCGGTGACCTCTCACATCTCGACTCGCTCGACCCCGACGAGTGGGACCGACTCGTTCGGGTGAACCTCACCGGCACCTACAACGTGACCCGTGCGTTCGCCGACGCGCTCACCGACGGCGGCGGCGCGGTGGTCAACACCGCGAGCATGGCGGGGGAGTACGGGATCCCGGGGATGTCGGCCTACGGTGCGGCGAAGGCGGGCGTCATCTCGCTCACCCGCACGCTCGCGAACGAGTGGGCGGGCGAGGACGTCCGGGTCAACGCGGTCTCGCCGGGCTATATCGCCACCGAGACGATCAAAGAGCGGATGGGTGTCGGCGACCCCGATCGGAGCGACGTCGACCGCGAGGTCGGGACTCCGGGCGAGGTCGCGGACCTGGTCCGTTTCCTCGCCAGCCCGGCCGCCTCGTTCGTCACCGGCCACTCGGTCGTGATCAAAGGCCCGCCCGTGACGCCCGCCGATCCGGACTCGGCGTAACGGATCCACCGCATCGACCCGACCGCTTATCCCGATTCGGTGGCTCGTCCCGGTATGGCAGACGTGACCATCGACATGAGCGACCGTGAACTCGAGGACGCCGCCACCGAACTCGCCACCGCCCGCGACGGCCTCGGTGCCGACGGCTCGCTCACCGTCGACCTCCAGAACCTCGACGCGCCGACCGCGCTCGCCTTCTTCGAGGGTGCGCTCGACGCGGGCTACCGCCCGACGATCACTACCCTCGACGCCGAGCCGAGCGGGAATCAGAGCATCCTCGGGATGCTCCAGGACGACGAGAAGGTCCACATCGACCGGCTCTCGCTCGAACTCGGGGCCTGAGAACGCGAACGGTGGTTTACCCGTCTCGGATGCGTACGCCGAGCCATGACCGTCACCGAGCGAAACCGGCTCGATACCGAACGGAGTCCCTACCTTCGCCAGCACGCCGACAACCCCGTCAACTGGCAGCCCTGGGACGACGACGCGCTCGACGCGGCCCGCGAGCACGACGTCCCGATCTTCCTCTCGATCGGCTACTCGTCGTGTCACTGGTGTCACGTCATGGCCGACGAGAGCTTCGAGGACGAGCGGGTTGCGGAACGGCTCAACGAGGCGTTCGTCCCGATAAAAGTCGATAGGGAGGAGCGGCCCGACCTCGACAGGCTCTACCAGACGGTGATCGGGATGGTGAGCGGGAGAGGCGGATGGCCGCTCTCGGTCTGGCTCACGCCCGACGGCCGCCCCTTCTACATCGGGACCTACTTCCCGCCGGAGGCGAAACGCGGCCAGCCCGGGTTTCTCGACCTCCTCGATTCGATCACCGAGGCGTGGGAGACCGAGCGCGAGGACATCGAGGGGCGCGCCGACCAGTGGGCCGACGCGATGGCGGGCGAACTCGAGGACACCCCAGAGCCGGGCGACCCGCCGGGAAGCGAACTCCTCGAAACGGCTGCGAGGAGCGCCGTGCGAAACGCGGACCGGGAGTACGGTGGCTCGGGCCGCGGTCAGAAGTTCCCCCAGACCGGCCGCCTCCGGATCCTGATGGAGGCCGCCGACCGAACCGACGACGAGGAGTTCGGAACCGTCGCCCGCGAGGCCCTCGACGCGATGGCTACTGGGGGATTGCGCGACCACGTCGGCGGCGGGTTCCACCGTTACACCACCGACCGCGAGTGGACGGTCCCCCACTTCGAGAAGATGCTCTACGACAACGCCGAACTCGTCCGGGCCTACCTCGACGGCTACCGGCTGTTCGACGACGAGCGCTACGCCGAGGTCGCCCGTGAGACGCTCGGGTTCGTCGAGCGCGAACTCACGAGTCAGGAGGGAGGGTTCTTCAGCACCCTCGACGCCCAGAGCGTCGGCGAGTCGGGCGAGCGCGAGGAGGGTGCGTTCTACGTCTGGACGCCCGACGAGATCCACGACGCGGTGGGCGACGACCGCGCCGCCGAGCTGTTCTGCGAACGGTACGGGGTCACCGAGTCGGGCAACTTCGAGAACGGAACGACGGTGCTGACGCTGGCCACCGACGTCGAGGCGCTCGCCGACGAGCACGGGACCACCGTCGAGGACGTCGAGGCCGACCTCGAACGCGCCCGCGAGGCCGTGTTCGCGGCGCGCGCCGAGCGCTCGCGACCCAACCGCGACGAGAAAGTTCTCGCTGGATGGAACGGGCTGATGATCGCGGCGTTCGCCGAGGCCGGCCTCGCGCTCGACGCCCGCTTTGCGGAGACCGCGGTGGCGGCGCTCGACTTCGTCCGCGAGGAACTCTGGGACGAAACGGAACACCTCCTCTCCCGTCGGTACAAGGACGGGGAGGTGAAGATCGACGGCTACCTCGAGGATTACGCCTTCCTCGCGCGGGGCGCACTCGCCTGCTACGAGGCGACCGGCGACGTGCGTCACCTCGCATTCGCGCTCGACCTGGCGCGCACCATCGAGTCGGAGTTCTGGGACCCCGAGGAGGGGACCCTCTACTTCACGCCGAGCAGCGGCGAGTCGCTCGTCGCGCGCCCCCAGGAACTCGACGACCAGTCGACGCCTTCTAGTACTGGTGTCGCGGTCGAGACGCTGCTCGCGCTCGACCACTTCGCCCCCAGTGAAAACTTCGCCGGGATCGCCGAGGGCGTGCTCGAAACCCACGCCGAGACGATCGAATCGTCGCCGCTCGCACGCGCCTCGCTCGCGCTCGCGGCCGAACGCCACAGTGCAGGTTCGCTCGAACTCACCGTCGTGGCGGATTCACTACCCGACGCGTGGCGCGAACGGATCGGTCGGGGGTTCCTCCCTGGCCGCGTGCTCGCGCACCGGCCGCCGACCGACGACGAGCTGCGGGGCTGGCTCGACACCCTCGGCCTCGCGGAAGCCCCGGCGATCTGGGCCGACCGCACTCAGCGCAACGACGATCCCACGATCTACGTCTGTCGGTCGTTCACCTGTTCGCCACCGCAGACGGATATCGAGGAGGCGCTGGGGTGGATCGGAAAACTCGGCACCGAGGCGGGAACCGACCTCGAATCGGAACTCGGTTTCGACGGAAACTGAGAACGGTTCCTTTCTACGGACTCACTGGTGGCCCGAGACGGGCACCGGCCCGTAGGGCGCTTCGAGGTACTCGATGTCGCTCTCAGAAAGTGAGATGTCGAGCGCCGCGACGGCGTCTTCTAAGTGTTCGACGCTCGTGGTACCGACGATCGGCGCGTCGACCCAGTCCTTGTGGAGCATCCACGCGAGCGCGATCTGGGCCATCGTCGCGCCCTCGTCGTTCGCGACCTCCTCGACGCGTTCGTTGATCTCCTCGCCACCGTTCGCCGCGTAGGGGTGTTCTCTGGCGTACTCGTCGGTCTCCCCACGCGTGGTGGTGTCGAACTCCTCGTGGGGGCGGGTGAGGTAGCCACGCGCGAGCGGGCTCCACGGGATCACCCCGACGTCCTCCTTCTCGCAGAGCGGCAGCATCTCGCGCTCCTCCTCGCGGTAGGCGAGGCTGTAGTGGTTCTGCATCGTCGCGAACCGTTCGAGGTCCAGCGAATCGCTGGTGTGGAGGGCCTCCGCGAACTGGTGGGCCCACATCGACGAGCCGCCGATGTAGCGCACCTGATTCCGGCGGACGGCGTCGTCGAGCGTCTTCAGTGTCTCCTCGATCGGCGCGTCGTCGTCCCACCGATGGGTCTGATAGAGGTCGATGGTATCTACCCCGAGCCGGTCGAGGGAGTGCTGGAGTTCCTGCTCGATGGCCTTCCGGGAGAGTCCCTGTGCGTTGGGGTTGTCGTCGTCCATCGGGTTGAAGACCTTGGTGGCGAGCACCAGCCAGTCGCGGTCGTAGCCCGAGAGCGCGTTGCCGACGACGCGCTCGGACTCGCCCCGGGAGTACATGTTCGCCGTGTCGAAGAAGTTGATCCCGAGGTCCACCGCTTTGTCGATGATCTCCTCGCTTTCGTCCTCGTCGAGCACCCACTCGCGCCAGTCCGAACTCCCGAAGCTCATACAGCCGAGACAGATCTTGCTGACGGTCATGCCCGTGTTGCCGAGGGTCGTGTATTCCACGCGATTCGTTCGTCGGCGGCTCGCAAAAACCTATCCGCGCCGGCGAGGAACCCGTCCCCATGCCGTCCGAGATCGAACGGACCCCCGACGGCCGCCGGGTCGTCGTTTCGAGAGCTATCGAGACACCGGCCGAGACCGCCTGGCGCGTGCTGACCGACACCGAGCGCTGGCCCGAGTGGGGGCCCTCGGTCGCGGGGGTCAAGTGTGCCGACCGGTTCGTCACCGCCGGATCGCGTGGCTACGTCCGAATTCCGGGTCCAGGGTCACTGTTCGGTCGCGATGCGGGCTCGATGGGACCTCGGATACCGTTTCGCGTGGTCGACTGCGAGAACCACCGCTGGACGTGGCGGGTCGCGGGCATCCCGGCAACGGGCCACCGGGTCGAGGGGGAGGGAGAAACCTGCCGGGTCGCGATCGAGGTGCCGATGCTCGCTGCCGGCTACGTCCCGGTCTGTCGGCGTGCGCTCGGCGAAATCGAGCGGATCGCGCTCCGCGAGCGGAGTTGACTATCGGGCGGAGACGAGCACGTCGCCGACGGAGTGGAGGTCCTCTTCGAGGCCCTCGCCCTCGCAGTCCTCGTTCGGACAGGAGAATCGCCAGCCGTCCCTCGTCGCGGTTCGCTCGGCGAATCGGTCGCCGCATACCTCACAGAACAGCTGGGCGTCCGTGCAGACGTCGCGGTGGAGTTCGAGTTCGAGTTCGGTCCCGAAGGTCCGCTTGCAGTTCCGGCAGGTGTGAGTCATGCCGGACTCATCGACGCCCTCGGATATATGCATGCCGCTTTTCCCACGTAACTGACACGATAGTGAGTGATTCTCTATCACGGTCGGCGGCCGTGGAGCCTCACCGACGGGAGACGAGGGGTTTTGGTGGACGAGACCCTCCATCGGCTATGCCGACCTACCAGCACGAATCGCGGATCCGTGCGCCGTTCGAGGACGTCTGGGACTTCCACTCGAGGATCGAGGGGCTCACCGAAGTCACGCCCGCGTTCATGAACCTTCGGGTGGAGGCGTCGCGCGGCCCCGACGGCGAGCCTGACCCAGAGGTTCTGGAGGAAGGGTCCACGGTCGACCTCTCGATGCGACCGTTCGGCGTCGGGCCGCGCCAGGGCTGGACTTCGACCATCGTCGAACGACGCGAGAGCGAGGGCGCGGCGCTGTTCCGCGACGAGATGAGCGACGGCCCGTTCCCGAGCTGGACGCACACCCACAGCTTCTACGCCGACGGCGCGGAGACCATCGCGCGCGACCGGGTCGAGTACCGCCTCCCGTTCGGCGAACTCGGCCACCTCGCCGGTCCGTTCGCCGTCGTCGGGTTCGAGCCGATGTTTCGGTACCGCCACGCCGAAACACGACGGCTGCTCGAATAGTCCGCGTCGGCGGACGGTATCAACCAACTATTAGTCCGCGGCCATCTCGGTTCCTGTATGGACGTTCGTCTGCTCGAAGCCACCGACGACCCCGAACGCGTGATCTGTACCGCGGCGCGGTGTGATTATTCGTCCGACTACGTCGGCGACCAGTCCTTCGAGGACCTCATGTCGACCATCGAGGGCGACGACCTCGACGAGAAGAAACGAACCCTGATCGGCCACCTCCTCTCCCACGGCCACTTCGGCCCGTTCGAACACCCCCAGGCCACCTTCGCGGTCGAAGGGATCTCCCGATCGTGCATGGCCCAGCTCACCCGCCACCGCCACGTCTCCTTCGACGTCCAGTCGATGCGCTACGTCGCCTTCGACGAGGTCGACCCCGAAGACGTGCGCGAGGGCGCGATGGTGGTGACACCGCCCGCCGTCACGGACGCCGACTGGATCGGTCGGAACCAGCGACGGACCGACACCGACGAGGCGACCGTCGAGCGCCGGCGGGAGGTCTTCCGCGAGTCCGTGACCCAGTCGGTCGAGTCCTATCAGGAGCTCCTCGACCTGGGGATGGCTCCCGAGGACGCCCGGTTCGTGCTCCCCATCGGGACGGAGGTCAACCTCGTCTTCTCGCTCAACGCCCGGATGTTGATGCACGTCGCCGACATGCGTGCCGCCGCCGACAGCCAGTGGGAGATCCGGGAGCTCACGGAGTCGGTGCTCGACCTCGCGGCGGAGTGGTGCCCGATAACCTTCGAGTACTACGACGAGCAGCTGAAGGGGCGGAAGAATCGCCTGGCTCCGTAGGTGTGAGACCTGCATGGTGGTCACAGTGTTTTTATATACTGGTGCGGTGGTGTTGAATAGATGAACCGGCTGTGGGCGTTCGGTCTCGTCGCGATGGTTCTGGTTGGAGGCCTCGCCCTCGCCGGACCGGCGGCGGCCCAGCCGGAGGCGGCGAACGCGTCGAGCCCGTCGTTCGGCGAGACCCAGTTCGTCGTCACGGTCTACGAGAACGGCTCGGCACGCTGGACCCAACGGTACAACCAGCCCCTCGCGAACGAGACCCGGACCCAGCAGTTCCGGACCTACGCGGAGCGATTCAACACGGAGGAGACGCCGGTCTACACCGACTTCAGACAGCGGGCGACGGACCTCACCGCCGCCGGCTCGAACGCCACCGGGCGCACGATGAGCGCTCGGGGGTTCACCCACACCGCCGAGGTCACCTCCCAACCGAGCACGACCGGCGTCGTGGAGATGTCCTTCCTCTGGACGAACTTCACCGCGCCGAGCGACGGTGGCGTGACGGTCGGGGACACCTTCGAGAACGGCATCTATCTCTCGCCGAACATGTCGATCGAGATCCGGGCCGGCCCGAACCTCGGGGTCGACTGGTCGTCGGTGGAGCCGACGCCCGACGCCTCGACCAACGGGTCGGGGAACACCTCCGACTCGCTGACCTACTTCGGCGAGACCCAGTTCGCGAGCGGCCAGCCCCGGGTCACGTTCACCGGGTCCGAGGACCCAGTCGGGAGCCAGTCGATGCTCACCTCGCCGCTCCCGTGGGCGGTGCTCACGGTCGCCCTCGCGGTCGTCCTCGGGGCGGTGTTCGTCCGTCGTTCGTCGGGACCGGTGTTCGGCTCGGGGAGTGAAGAGGAGACGCCACCCGCCGAAGCGTCGGCGACGACGGAGTCAGTGACGGACGACGAGACGGGAAACGATGCGGACGCCGACGACCCCGACGATCCGACCACGCCGGCGGTGACGAGCGCCGACCTCCGGAGCGACGAGGACCGGATCGTCGGGCTGCTCGAAGCCAACGGCGGGCGGATGCAACAGACCGCGATCGTCGAGGAGACCGACTGGTCGAAGTCCAAGGTCAGCACCCTGCTCTCGGAGATGGCCGACGAGGGAACCCTCACCAAACTCCGGGTCGGTCGCGAGAACATCGTCAGCCTCGCGGGCCACGAACCCACCGCCACCCGGTCGCCCTTCGACGACGAGTGACCGGGCGAAAACACAACGGTTAAACGGGATTCGTCGTTATCACGGAATGCACTCGGATGCCCGCGACGAACGGGCCGATTGCGCTCCGGTGGTGTAGTCCGGCCAATCATATCACCCTCTCACGGTGATGACCAGGGTTCGAATCCCTGCCGGAGCAGTTCTCCACGTTTTCCCCGAGTCGAACAGCACCAGCGCCATCGCTCTCGGGATACTGACCGGGGGAAGGTGGACCACGGGGAGTGCTGCAACGGTGATGCCACGCAACGCGTCCCTCGCGAGTCCTACATCAACGATCATCAGTTATTGTAATAAGCGTTGTGCATCGACCGGTTCGAACTGGACGGATCTATCGAGTCCTTCGTGCCTCGGTACCGACACTCGTTGCGGATTTATTACAAATGCTGGTATGTCACAGTGTATGACGGGAGACGACCCGCTCGGCTGGGCAGTCTACGACCACCATCGGGACGAATGGGACGAACCGCTGGTCGACCGCGACGGCACCGCGACCCGCGAACAGCCGATCCAGCGGTTCTACTTCGACGCGCGTGACCCCGACCGCGAGGTCGCCGAGTGGGAGGCGTCGTGGCTGTCGGGCCCCGCGCTCGACATCGGGGCGGGTGCGGGCCGCGACACGCTCCACTTCCAGGAAAAATTCGAGACCGTCGCGCTCGAAGTCAGCGAACGGCTCGTCGAGACCATGCGCGAACGTGGTGTGCGGGACGCGCGACTCGGCGACATGTTCGCGCTCCGCGAGGAGTTCGAGCGCGACCGGTTCCGCTCGGCGTTCGCGTTCGGCACCCAGGTCGGCCTCGCGGGGTCGATGCAGGGCCTCCGGCGGTTCCTCGGCGACCTCGCGTTCGTGACGACCCCCGACGGGACGGCACTGCTCCACGGCTACGACCCCGACCGCGAGGCCACTGTGGAAATTCTGGGTTACCGCGCCGACCCGACGCCGGGGCTCGCCCACCGGGTCTACCACACGACCTACCGCGACCAGCACGAGACCTTGCTGTTTCGCCTGTTCAGTCCCGACCGACTTCGAGAAGCCGTCGTCGGGACGGGGTGGCAGGTCGCCGAGGTGCGACGCTTCTCGGCGGAGACGTACGTCGCGGCGCTCGAAAAACGATGACCTTTCGACCTATCGGTAGGCTTCGCGGAGGAAGACGAGCGCCCCGCCGAGCATCGCGAGGTTGCCGAAGAAGGCGAGGCGTTCACCATCCTTCGAATCCTCGTCGGCGTTCCAGAAGTCGTGCATCGTCGCGGTCACGAGGGTGAGGAAGGTGACGACGCCGCCCGTCGCGATCCGCGGGAACCGCCAGAGCGCGAGTCCGAGCCCGCTCGCGACCATCATCCCCGACGCGAACGGCGCGACGAGGTCCGGCATCGGCACCCCCGCCGACTCGGCGTACTCGACGTTGTCCTCCATGTCTCGGAAGTCCTCCGAAGCCTGGAGCGCCAGCCCCAGCCCGAGCACCGTCCGGCCGAGCCGCGATGGGGCCGTCCCATCGCGGTCCGCCTGGGAATCGTCCATATCGCCCACAGTGGTCGATGGTAAAAACCTGTTGCGGACGGGAACCCACCCGATCGAACGGTATGTATCCTGTGCATGGTGTGTGCTACCATGTTAAGGTCCCCGCGGGCATCGCTCCGGTGATGACGACGGAACTCCCCCCGATCGGGCTCGGAACCTCCGGCATGGACGACCCGGACGACTGTCGTGAGAACGTCCGAATGGCGATCGAGGCGGGCTACGAGCACATCGACACCGCGCAGATGTACGGCAACGAGGCGAGCGTCGGCCGCGGGATCGAGGCCGCCGACGTCGAACGCGAGGACGTCTTTCTCGCCACGAAGGTTCACCCCGAGAACCTCGCGTACGACGACGTGATCGAGTCGACGAGGGCGAGCCTCGACGCCCTCGGGGTGGAGTCGGTCGACCTGCTGTACGTCCACTGGCCGACCGACGCCTACGACCCCGAGGCAACCCTCCCGGCGTTCGACGAGGTTCGCGACCGCGGCTGGACCGACCACGTCGGCGTCTCGAACTTCGACCTCGACCTGCTCGCCGACGCCCGGGAACGACTCGACGCGCCGGTCGTCGCGAACCAGGTGGAGATGCACCCCCTGTTGCCGCCGACGGGCGCGATGCTCTCGTACTGTACAAACCACGACGTCGCTCCCGTCGCGTATTCACCGCTGTGTCGGGGTGAGGCCCTCGGGCTCGACGGGGTCATCGCGGTCGCCGAGAAGCACGACGCCAGCCCCGCACGGGTGCTCATCTCGTGGCTCGCCCACCAGAGCGTCCCGGTCGTCACGAAGGCATCGGGGACCGACCACATCGAGGACAACCTCGCTGGACTCGGATTGGGGCTCGACAACGAGGACCGGATGCGTATCGACGGCATCGAGCGGCGGTACCGCCGGTTCGACCGCGACGGCTCGCCGTGGACCTGACGCGACTCGAACGTTTATGCCGGTGCCGACCGAACCCTCGGCAATGATCTACACCCCTCTCCCGGAGCTATCGGCTCGTGATGGCGTCCGAATCGCCGCCCCCCAGTCGAACCGATGACCCTCGGCGACCTCTGGTTTCTGGCCGACGAGGCCGACCAGCGTGCGGCCCAGGCGTATCACGCGCTGACGACCGACTACGACGCCACCCTCGAACGGTCCCGTCACCGTCGCGTCTCCCGCGAGCGCTTCCGCACGCTCGCCGAGCGGATCCGGGCCACCGGCGCACCCTACGGTGCCCACACCATCGTCTACCGACCCTCGGGCGAACTCCTCCTCTGTCGCCACGAGGGCGTCGGGCTCTGGGTGCTCCCCGGCGGTGGAGTCGACCCCGGCGAGAGCTTTCGCGAGACCGCCGAGCGCGAGCTCGCCGAGGAGGCCGGCGTCGAGGCGCGGTACGAGGGACTCGCGCTCGCCACCCGGGTCGAGGTCCGGTGTGACGACCACGCGACCTGGGGTGTGCTCCCGGTCTTCGCGGCCGCCGCCGAGACCACCGAACCCTCGATCGCGGACCCCGACGAGGAGATCTCGGCCGCCGAGTGGTTCGCCGACCTCCCCGCCGACACCCGCGACCGCCAGGACCTGCTCGCCTGGCGCTATCAGGCGCTCTGAGCGACCCGGGTCACTCCGGCCCGTAGACGTTCCCCTGGTTTCGTTCGGCGTTCATCCGCCGGACCGCCGCGCGGGCGTTGCTCGAATCGTAGCCGAAGAGGACGTCCTTGGCGTAGGCGTCGGCCACGTCGGCGGCGTGGATCAGGTCGTCGATCTCGATGTCGGGAGCGTAGAGTTCGACCGAGAAGGGGGTCGCGAGCGCGTCGAGGAAGCCACTGGCGATGATCTCGACCCAGTAGGTCGTCGAGTAGGCCATGTCGTAGAGCGGCACGACGAACTCGTCGACGTGTTCGGCGAGCGCGTCGAGGTCGATCCCCGAGCGCTCGACGAGGTGGCCGGGGTAGGGGTCGGGATGGACCGTGAGGTAGCTCCGCTCGGGGATCCGGTCGGTGGCCTCCGCGACGAACTCGGTGATCACGTTCTCGCGCCACGCGAACCGGTCGTCGAACGCGCTCTCCTCGAACAGCCGGGTGCACCGCTCGCAGAAGCAGTACTCGGGTCGGGGAAAGCCCACGTCGTCGAGGCGGACGTCGCCGCTCACCGCGCCGACGTCCGCGATGGTTTCGAGCAGCCCCTCGCGGTAGTCGGGATGGGTCGGGCAGACGTACGACCAATCGAAGTAGCGCCGCTCGCGGGTGGCGGGTTCGCCCGCGTCGCTGACCGGCACGACGTCGGGGTTCGCGTTCGCGATGGCGTTGTCGGCGTGACACGAGACCATGCTCACCGCCTCGGCGACGGGTTCGTTGGTCCGGCCGCTCACCGACTTGACCTCGAGGAACTGTCGGTCGAACTCCGGCCACTCGACCTCCTCCGGGTTGCGTGTGACGACCCCGAACATGGTGGCCGTGGGTGGGCGGTGCGGGTAAGCGATTCGCTCCGCTACTTCAGGCCGGCGGCGACGACGACCAACCCGAGGAGCAGCCCGCCGACGAGCAGGACGCCGCCCCCGATCGCGTAGAGCTCGGTGGCAGTCCACCGGAGTTGCTCCCCGTAGCGCATGATCCCCGCCGAGACCAGAAGCGTGAGGCCCGACCCCACGAGCGTCGTCACGAAGTCGAAGCCGAACCGATTGCCTGAGTTGGCCATGGACGACCCAACTTCGGGGCGGCCTTCGGGGTTGAGCAGGCGGATGCAGGCATCGCTGGTCGGTCCAACAGGGGTCGTGCAGTGATTCTCCCGGTGACACTACGACCAGCGCAGCTTCTTGTGGTCCCTCGTCCTACGGGGAGTGCCGTGCCGACCATCGAATGTAACGGGGCGAGCCTCTACTACGAGGAGTACGGGACCGGTCGGCCTATCGTCTTCCTGCACGGGGCGTGGGCCGGGCTCAGATACTTCGAACCACAACTGAACGGGCTCGCCGACGAGTATCGGACGACGGCGTTCGACTTCAGGGGCCACGGGCGCTCGGAGAAGACCGACGCGGGGCACACGCTCGCACAGTACGCTCGCGACCTCCGTTCGTTCCTCGACGGTCGGGACCTCCACGACGTCGTCGTGGTGGGGTGGTCGATGGGCGCGCTCGTCTCCTGGGAGTACGTCGCGCAGTTCGGTACCGACCGGATCCGGGCGCTGGTCGACGTCGACATGGAGCCGTCACCGCTCGGGTCGGACGACCGGTGTCCCGACGACCGGGAGCAACTCCGGGAGCTGCACAGCGCCATCCAGTCCGACCACCTGGGTCTCGTCGAGCGAAGCATCGAGCAACTGCTCAAGAACCCCCCATCGCCGGCGATGCGAACCACGATGTTCGACGAGGAGTCGCGCTGTCCGCCGCCGATAAAGAGCGCACTGCTCCCGGAGCTCCTCTGCGATTATCGGGACGTGCTGTCCACAATCGACGTACCGACCCTGGTGTGTGCCGGTGCGGACGAGAAACATCGGCGTGTCGCCAGCGTCGAAGCGGTCGCGGAACTCGTCCCGGACGCCGAGTTCGAACTGTTCGCGGAGAGCGGTCACTGCCCGACGCTCGAAGAGCCCGAGCGGTTCAATCGGGTCTTGAGCAAGTTCGTCGAGTCCCTGTGAGGAACGAGGTCGGGTATCGGTCGGACTGAAGACGTCAGACGGAGATGTGGTCGGCGAGCTGTTCGCGGACGATGGTCTCGCAGTAGACACAGCGCACCCCGTCGTCGAGCACCGCGAACCGCGAGGCGACGGGTTCACCCTCGGTGGAGATGCAGTTGCGGTTCGGACACGACAGCACGCCCTCGACGAAGTCGGGCCGTTCGACCCGGTTCTTCTCGGCGACCGCGAACCCGCGGATGATGTTGATCGACGCGGCGGGCGCGATCAGCGAGATCACGTCGACCTCGTCCTGACTGAGTTCGCGCCCCTCGATCTTCACGACGTCCTTGCGACCCAGCCGGTCGGAGGGAACGTTCATCCCGACGCTCACGACCTCGTCGGTCGAGCTGTCGATACCGAGGATCGCGAGCACGTCGGGCGCGTGGCCGCCTGCGATGTGGTCGATCACGGTCCCGCTCTCGATCTTGCTGATCCGGAGTTCGTGGGCCGGCTGGTCGGCCCCGTGGTCGCCGCCTCGATCACCGTCCGTCGGATCGTTCACGACTGTCCTCCATCGAGCAGGAGGTCGAGCAGCGCCATCCTAACTGGGACCCCGTTGTGGGCCTGTTCGAAGTAGTGGGCGTGCTGGGTCTCGTCCACGTCCGGGGCGATCTCGTCGACCCGCGGGAGCGGGTGCATCAGGGTGAGGTCGTCGCGCGCGGCGTCGAGGCCCGCGGCGTCGATCCGGTACTCGCCCGCGACCTGGCGGTACTCGTTCTCGTCGGGGAAGCGCTCGCGCTGGATCCGGGTGACGTAGAGCACGTCGAGCTCCGGGAGCACGGTGTCGAGGTCGGTGTGTTCCTTGACGTTCGCGCCCGCTTCGTGGAGGTCGTAGCGCACAGAACGCGGAAGGCGAAGGCTCTCGGGGCTGATGAAGTGCTGACGGGCGTCGAACTTCGTGAGCGCGTAGGCCAGCGAGTGCACGGTTCTACCATACTTCAGGTCGCCCATGATCCCCACCGTGAGGTCCGAGAGGCCATCCGTGTTCTCGCGCATCGTGTAGAGGTCGAGGAGGGTCTGGGTCGGGTGCTGGCCCGCGCCGTCGCCCGCGTTGATGAGCGGGACGTCGACGAACTCCGCGGCCATCGTCGCCGCGCCCTCGCTCGGGTGGCGGAGCACCAGCGCGTCGGCGTAGCCCTCGGTGACGCGCACCGTGTCGGCGAGGCTCTCGCCCTTGGCCGCGCTGGAGGATTCGACCGAGCCCATCCCGAGCGCGTCGCCGCCGAGGCGCTTGATCGCCGATTCGAAGCTCATCCGCGTGCGCGTGCTCGGCTCGAAGAAGAGGAGGCCGAGCAGGGTCCCGGCGTGGCGCGCGCGGTCCGGTGGCGAGCGCTCGATCTCGGCCGCGCGGTCACACACCGTCTCGATGTCCGCGCGCGAGAGGTCCTTCGCGCTGACGACCTGGTCGGTGTCGCCGTCCGCGAGGCTCACGACCAACCACCGTTGCGCCGCTCGGGCTCTGCCATCGTTACCAGCAGTCGGTTGGCCTGAGGACTTGTATCTATTGGGCTGACCTGTTCGGCACAACCGCGCCAGTCAGAACGCTTCGAGCGGGAGGTCGTGCCGCCGAAAGAGGGATTTGGCCTTCTCGAATTCCTCACCTGTATAGGAGAGATACCGTGACGGCAACATCACGTATCGTTTTTTCACTGTGCCTGCCGCTGAATAGGAGACGACGAACCGCGGCCGTGTCACCGCCGAACCCTCGATCGGCTCGATGGCGACGACCGAATCGAGCGGAATTCGGCGGGCAGTCGTGAATCCCCGCACGGAGTTGGAGAGCCGGCCGCCAGCGATGAGGACTACGAGTAAACCCAGCCCCACGAGTAGCGTTCTTCGATCCGCCGAGAGCAGTGCGATCGGGAGGGAGCCCAAGCCGAGAACCATCCCTCCGAAAACGAGCTTGTTCCCTTCGTAATACCGCTTGAACAGCCCGCGCCAGCTCGACGTCAATCGTAGCTCGCCGGCCTCGCTATCGAGCACGCATCGGCCGCGCTTCGTCCGGAAGCTTGTCGCCTCCTCGTCCATTCCCAGTACCCGCACGCGGGTTCGGTTTGTATCCTTCGGCGTCCAGAGACTCCTCGTGCTTCGATAGTCAGTCCTGACAACAGCTGCCGATGCGGTCGCCGAAGTCCACGTCGAGGTCGGTCCCGATGGCGGTGTTGAGACGTTCGAGCCGCGCGTCGAGTTCCTGCTGGGCCGCGAGGTAGGCGGCCATCTCGGGGAGGGAATGGAGTTCGCGCTGGGCGGCCAGGAGGGTCTCGCGGTCCTCCTCCGTGGCCTCGCCGATCTGGCGGGCCTGGACGAACCCGTCGCGGAGGCGCTCGAACTCCCGGACCCGCTCCTGAGCTTCGGGGCTCTCCTCGACGGCGGTCTTCGTCTCGACGTAGCGCTCGTACTCGTCGGTCGCGGCGATCGCCGCCCCGAGGTCGCCCGCGACCGCTTCCGGTGACCGGGTGGTGGGGTCGATGCCGGTCTCGACGTCCGAATCCGTGCTCATCGTTCGATCACGGGCCGTCCACCGCTTCAGTCTGACGGTGGCGGAGGTGACTATCTCATCCTGCTTTCGACCCACGCCACGATATCGGCCAGTTCGTCCCGCCCGATCCCGTGGGCGGACCCGTACTGGTTGGATTCGACGTCGGCCCCCAGCTCCCGGAGGCGGTCGGCGGCGGCCTCGGCGCGTTCGGTCGGGATCACCTGATCCATCGTTCCCGACCCGACGAACACCGGCTTCCCCTCGATGCCCGCCGGCTCCATATCGGCGTGTGAGTCCGCGAGGTAGCCGTGGAGCGCCACCACCCACGCGAACCGCTCGGGGTGTTCACAGAGGAGCGCGAGGCTCGTGATCGACCCCTGACTGAAACCGAGCAATCCGATTCGGTCCGGATCGAGGTCGTAGGTCTCGATGGCGGCATCGATGCTCTCGGAGACCGAGTCGAGGCTTCGGTGGAACTCCTCCTGGTTCGGTTGGCTTCGATGGAGGTCGCCGTCGGGCATCTCGAGTTCGTACCAGGTGTAGCCCCCCATCAACCGATCGGGCGCACGGAGGCTGACGACGGCGAGTTCGTCGGGGAGGTGCTGGGCCACGGGTAAGAGGTCCTCCTCGTCGGCCCCACGGCCGTGGAGGACGAACACCGCGGGTGCGGGGCCGTCGGTAGGACTGTCGGGCTCGGCGTAGACGTGTTCGAGCGAGAGGTCGGCCATACCAGGTGTAGGCGGGCGGACGGTTTCAATCCCCGAGTGACGTCGACGTCACGGGCCGACCGATTCGCCCATGGAAACACCGAGATTAAACGTCATGACACCCAATCCATCCCAATGAGCCACACCGAGCCATCGGAGGGCGACCTCACCCGAACCGGGATGTCGCTCAAACACGACCGCGAGTGGGACTACGAACTCGAACGGATCGTCGAGGCCGTCGAGGAGCGCGACGCGAAGAAGGTCGGTCTCCAGTTCCCCGAGGGGCTGAAACGCCGCGGCCCCGCCGTGACCGACGACCTTCGGGACCTCCTCCCGGACGACGTGCGCGTGATGCTCTCGGGCCAGCCGTGCTACGGGGCCTGCGACCTCGACACCTTCCTGATGCGCCGCACAGATGTCTTCGTCCACTTCGGCCACTCCCCGATGAAGGAGTCGGACAAGATCATCTACGTCCCGCTCTTTTCAAATGTGGACGTCGAACCGATCATGACCGACGCGCTCGACGAACTCCCCGAGGAGGACGTCGGGCTCGTCACCACCGCTCAGCACATGAACAAGTTCGAGGAGATGCGCGAGTGGCTCGAAGCCCGCGACTTCACCGTGCACACCCGCCGTGGCGACGAGCGCCTCACTCACGAAGGCCAGGTCCTCGGCTGCAACTACGCCTCGGCCGACATCGATGCCGACCAGATCCTCTACGTCGGCGGCGGCAAGTTCCACCCCCTCGGGCTGGCGATGGAACACCCGGAGAAGAAGGTCGTCATCGCCGATCCGGTGAACAACGCCGTCTCGGTCGCCGATACGGAGAAGTTCCTGAAACAGCGCTATGGTGCTGTGCACCGCGCGATGGACGCCACGAAGTGGGGCGTCATCTTCTGTACCAAGATCGGCCAGGGTCGCTGGGACCAGGCCGAGCAGATCGTCGAGGAGAACGAGAACGCCTACCTCATCACGATGGACGAGGTCACGCCCGACAGACTCCGAAACTTCGACATGGATGCGTTCGTCAACACCGGCTGTCCGCGGATCACGACCGACGATGGCCCGCGCTTCCACAAGCCGATGTTGACTCCTGGGGAGTACGAGATCGCCGTCGGCAACGAACCGCTCGAAGACCTCGAGTTCGACACGTTCCACGGCACCTGGTAACGCTCAAACCGACCGATAAGCGGTCGCCGGTCAGTATTCGACCGTTCGCTCCCGGGATTCCCGTACCTCGTCTTCAGCCGATCCGTCGACCTTCAGCCGTCGTTCACACGACGGGCAGGTCCGGTCGTTCGGCGAGACCTGCGCTCCACAGAGGTCGCAGAACACCACCCCGTTCCGTATCTCGTAGTGATACTCCGTCTCGACTTCGCCTTCGTCCGTGGAAGCGTCGTCGACAACGGAAATTCCCCGCGCTCGGAGGGCCGCCCGCGCCGCCCGAACGTCGTCGTTAGTGAGGAGCGTGAGCGTGGTTTCGGTTTCCGTGTCGTCCGCCGCCGAGAATCCCCGAGCGGAGAGCCACCGTCGGATCCAGGCGTCGAATCGAGCCAGACGACCCGACGCGCCGTGCGTGAGCCGTAGTTCCCGACCGTCCTCGTCGAGCGTGACACGCTCGATGGTCGAGAGTTCGATCCGCGTGTTCCGGGTCCGTTCCCGGAGGAACTGAACGAACCCGAGTACGACGAAACCGAACGAGAGGGCTGCGACCGTCCCAGCCGCGGTCCCGAGCGCCATCGAGACCTGATAGACCGCGAACAGCGGGGTCAGCACGAACCCGAGCAATTTGCCGAGCGCGACGACCCGCTGTCGACGGTCGCCGGTGTGCCATCGCGTTCGCTGCCCACGAACGAATCGCCCCGGAGAGCGTTCGATCCGGAGCGCCTCGTCGCCGACCGACGCCGTCCCGTCGACGGTTCGAAACGACCCCCAGCCGCCGTCCATGGTTCCAGCACCACCTCGGGATAATTAACTGTACTGCCCGATTGCATGATTCATCGGTTCGTTCGTTGGTCGACGTGATGCCCCTTCACGCCCTTCGTCGTATCGAGCTTCGGCTTCGTTCGGGCGAAAGCGTATTGCAGTGGTCGTGCTCGGTGTGTCCATGCCCGGCGCACGCGTCGCGAGCGGCGAGCAAGTCACCCTTCGTACCGTCGAGCAGGAGGACGTGCCGTTCCTCCAGCGTGCGGCGGCGAACCCCGAACTCCGCTACCCGCTCGGCAACTCGCCGAAAAATCGCGAGCAGTTCGAGATCCCCAAGGAGGACGACGGTACGGACCGATTCCTCGTCTGTCTCGACGGCGACGACGCGGGACCGGGATCACCGGACGAGGACGACGTCCGACGGATCGGCGGGATGACAGTCAGGGACGCCGACTGGCGACGTCCCGAACTCGGTTACTGGCTGATCCCCGAGGTCCACGGCGAGGGCTACGCGACGGAGATGGTCTCACTGGTGGTCGACTACGTGTTCCGGACCTACGACCATCCCGCGGTCGGAGCGGGTGTCTACGCGTTCAACGACGCTTCTCGGGGGCTTCTGGAATCCCTCGGTTTCGAAGAGGAGGGACGAATCAGACGGGATCGGTTCGTCGACGGCGAGTACATGGACAATATTCGGTATGGGTTGCTTCGGGAGGATTGGTGCGACCGAATTGAGTGACCTTCGCACTAAGTCACGGAATCCACAAAGTGACGATCACTGATCCGTCTACGGCGATTCCCGATACAACTGAGAACCGCAAGCCACGTGCCTCCCCAGCCGACTGCGCTTCTCGCTCGCTCCGCTCGCTGCGATGCTCATCCCTCGCACGCCGATTCGTGGTCGCGCGCTCACGTCCGTTCGCGCACGACCGCGAGCGCGCGCCACCGCACTCGGGTCAGGGACAACATTCGAAAAGAGTCGATGAAGTCGGTGTCTGCCGGTCGCTTCAGTTCTCGATCGTCTCGATCTCCTCGTCGGTGAGGTCGATTTCCGAGGCGGCGACGTTCTCTTCGAGGTGGTCGACGCTGCTCGTTCCCGGGATCGGGAGCATAACAGGAGAATGCTGGAGCAACCACGCCAGCCCCACTTGGTACTCCGTCGCGTCGTGGTTGTCGGCCACTTCGTTGAGCCCGTCGAGCTCGCCTGAGCCGAGCGGGGCCCACGGGATGAAGCCGATGTCGTTCTCCTCACAGTATTCGAGGACCTCCTCGTCCTCACGGTCGCCGATGTTGTACTGGTTCTGGACGGTTGCGATCTCGACCACGTCGCGGGCCTCCTCGATCTGCTCGACGGAGGCGTTCGAGACGCCGACGTGTTTGACCTTGCCCTCGTCCTTGAAGTCCGCGAACGTCCCGACGGCGTCGGCGTAGTCGACGTCGGGGTCGGGCCGGTGGTACTGATAGAGGTCGATCTGGTCGACCTGGAGTCGGTCGAGACTCCCGAGGATCGCGTTCCGGAGGTAGCCCGGCTGGCCACACTTGGGCCACGAACCGTCGCGGTCGTCGCGCCAGAGGCCACCTTTGGTCGCCACGAAGGCGTCGTCGTAGGGCGCGAGCGCCTCGCCGATCAGGCGCTCGGAGACCGCCGGCCCGTAGGAGTCGGCGGTGTCGATGAAGTCGACGCCGAGGTCGGTCGCGCGGTGGAGGACGTCCTTCGCCGCCGCCTCGTCCTCCGGCGGCCCGATGATGTCTTCTCCTGTGAGTCGCATCGCGCCGAAGCCGAGTCGGTGAACCGTGTCCTCGCCGCCGATGTCGAACGTGTCGCTCTGGTTGTTCGTTGCCACGTCCCGGAAAACGAATGGAACACGATAACCTCTTTCGGCACCGGCAGTCGAGACGGCCGGGGGATTAGAACCGCCGAAGAGATCAGAACCCGCGGCGGTACTGGTCCGGCACCGGGGCCTCCTCGGACTGGTCGAGCGTGTCGGCGGCGTGGAGCGAGAAGTAGGGGTCACGAAGGTGTTCGCGCGCGAGGATCGCGAGGTCCGCGCGGTCGTTGCGAACGATCGCATCGGCCTGTTCGGCGGTCTCGATCCCGCCGACCGCGCCGATCGCGATGTCGCTCTCCTTCTGTTCGCTGATGTGCTCGGCGTAGGGCACCTGGTAGTTCGGCCCGGAGTGGGGGACTTCCTGAGCGGGGTCGGCCCCGCCGGCACTCACGTCGAGCAGGTCCGCGCCGGCCTCGTAGAGCACGTCCGCGAGCCGTGCGGACTGGTCGGGGTCCCACGATTCCTGCCCCTCGATCCAGTCGGTCGCCGAGATACGAACGAAGACGGGTTTGTCGTCGGGCCAGACCTCGCGCACCGCCTCGGTGACTTCCCGAACCAAGCGCGCGCGGTTCTCGAAGCTGCCCCCGTAGTCGTCCTCGCGGTGGTTCGTGACCGGCGAGAGGAACTCGTGGAGGAGGTAGCCGTGGGCCGCGTGGACCTCCGCGACCTCGAAGCCGGCGTCGAGCGCGCGTTCGGCGCTCTCGCGGAAGGAGTCGATCACGCCCTCGATGTCGTCCTGGTCGGCCTTCTTCAGCGGCGGGGACTCCTGGTCGCCGTAGTCCCACGCGTCGTCGCTCGGTGCGAGCACCTCCCAGCCACCCTCGTCGGGCTGGAGCGGGTCGTGCCCCTCCCACGGCCGGCTCGTCGCGGCCTTCCGACCGGCGTGAGCCAGCTGGATCGCCGGGACCGACCCCTGGTCGGCGATGAACTCGGCGGTCGGCGCGAGCGCTTCGCCGTGCTCGTCGCTCCAGATGCCGAGGTCCTCGGGCGATATCCGCCCACGAGGTTCGACGGCGGTGGCTTCGGTCATCACGATGCCGGCCCCGCCGACCGCGCGACTTCCCAGATGAACGAGATGCCAGTTCGAGGCCATCCCGTCACGGTCTTCACACGAGTACTGACACATCGGCGAGACCATCACCCGATTCCGGGCTTCGGTCTCGCGCAACGAAAGCGGCGTAAACAGGTCCTCCGTCATCGATTCCGCGTAGCCGCCGACCGCGAAAAACGGTGACGGAACCGGAGGAAACCTAGGCCGTTTCGGGTACCGGTAATCCAGTCGCGAAGACCGTGGATCGACGTCATCGCGACGGTCCGAGGCTGTCGATCGTGCTGTGGATTTAAGACGGTAGCACGACACGTTCGTACGGTATGTCACAGCACGACGATGACGGGACATCGACGGTAACGGATTCACCAGCGAGCGAACTCGCGGATCGGGAGCCGAAAACCCGATCGGGAAGCGACCGACGAACGTTTCTGAAGGGATCGGCCGTCGCACTCGGGGCGGGGGCACTCTCGATGAGCGCCGGCCGCGCGTCCGCCTGGGACGACGAACGCGAGCGGATCGAGCGGGTCGACACGGCCACCAGTAGCGACGGGATAGTGGCGGCGAGCGATCCGCGGGCGGTCACGGCCGGCACCGACGTGCTCGACGCGGGCGGCAACGCGGTCGATGCGGCGGTCGCGGTCCAGTTCGCGCTCAACGCCGTCCAGCCCCACACATCGGGCCTCGGCGGCGGCGGGTTCATGGTGGTCTACGACGCCGAGGAGGACGAACTCTACTCGATCGACAACCGCGAGCGCGCACCCTTCGGTGCGACGCCCGACATGTTCCTCGACGACGGCGAGCCGATCCCGTTCGAGACGCGCATCACCCTCGGCCAGGCGGTTGGAGTCCCCGGAACGTTCAAGGCGTGCGACGTCGCGCTGAAACGCTTCGGCACCCGCGAGGTCGAAGAGCTGATCCAGCCTGCCATCGACCTCGCCAACGGAGCCCGGGTCGACGACTACCTCGCTCGCACGATCGCCGAAGAGTATGGTAAATTCAACGACGCCGCCCGCGCGGTGTTCGCCCCCGGCGGCGAGCCGCTCGACGTCGGCGACGACCTCGTCCAGCCCGACCTCGCGTCGACGTTCGAGACGATCGCCGACGAGGGCGTCGGCGCTATCTACAAAGGGGAGATCGGCGAAGCGCTCGCCGAGACCGTCCAGGAGAACGGCGGGAGCATGACCACCGCCGACCTCGGGGCGTACAACGTCACGATCGACACCCCGGAGTACGTCGAGTACGGCGACGTCACGGTCCGAACCCAGCCGCTGCCGAGCTCCGGCGGGCTGACGATCGCTCAGATCCTCTCGCTGCTCGAACCGCTCGACCTCGGCCAGTACGACCGGCAGTCGATCGAGGTCTACCAGCGGCTCGCCGAGGTCTTCAAACTCGCCTACGCCGACCGCGGCGAGTACATGGGTGACAAGCAGTTCGTGGACGCGCCGTGGCAGGGGCTGCTGGACCCGGAGTATCTCGACGAACGCCGCGGGATGATAAACTACGAGCAGGCGACCCCCGGGACGCAGGAGCCCGGCGACCCGTGGAGCTACCAGCCCGGGTCACCCTACGCCATCGACCCGCTCACCCTCGACGACGTGGGGGCGATTCAGGATGCGCCGCGCCCGTCGATAGCGAACCCGCTCGGGAGTACGACCCACTTCACCACCGCCGACGCGGATGGCAACCTCGTCTCGTGGACGAGCACTATCGAGCAGCTGTTCGGGAGCGGGCTGATGGTGCCCGACTACGGGTTCATGCTCAACAACGAACTCACCGACTTCGACGCCCAGCCTGGCGGGCCGAACGAGGTCCAGCCGTTGAAACGCCCGCTCAGTTCCACGAGCCCCACCATCGTCTTCCGGGACGGCGAGCCGTTTTTGACTGTGGGCTCGCCCGGCGGCACGACCATCATCACGACGGTCGCGGAGGTGATACTCAATCTCGTGGCGTTCGACATGGACCTCGCGGAGGCGGTCGCCGAGCCGCGCTTCTACGGCAACTCCGGGCCGACGGTCTATCCCGAAGCCTCCGTTCCCGAAGAAGTCCAGGACGGGCTTCGCGAGCGGGGCTACGATGTCTCGCCCTTTACGACGCTGGGTAACGTGATGGCGATCCAGATCGATCAGCAGACAGGTGAGTACACCGGGGCGGCGGACTTCCGGAACGGCGGGGTGGCATACGGGCCCTGAAGACTGGTCAATCGCTCGTCACACACGACATCGTAAACGTGTTGACCGGGAGTCGGCCCGTGCGACGCTTGCTGGCTGGAACGGCGTGAGGACCTCGGCGACCGAATGATCGATGTTAGTCGAGGCAGAGCGACTCACCCGTCGAGGTACCACTCCCACGTTCGGTACAGGGCGTACGGAACGGTGATGAGAAGCGACACGAGGAAGAGGTCGTACGCCATGCTGTTCGGAACCGAAAGGAAGTAGCGAACGAACGATTCCTGGGTGAGAGCCAGTTCGACACCGCTGAAACCGACGTAGAGGAGTAGATACGCCAACGCGATGTACGGAACCAGCGACACCCACTCCCGGACCTGCCAGCGTGGTGGGAGATATTTCATACAATACAGACGAGTTCTAAAAATATAAAACCTCGCAGCCGACGACGATGTCGTCTCGTCATTTGCACCGTCGTGGCGCTACGTCTCGAAGGAGTTCCGAAGCCCCTCCGCCACCACCTCGATCGCGTCACGGCTCCGGTCGATGACGTCGGTCATGCTGATGAAGCCGTGGATCATCCCCTCGAAGTGCTCGTGTTCGACCGCCACGCCCGCGTCGCGGAGGCGGTCGGCGTAGGCATAGCCCTCGTCGCGGAGCGGGTCGAACCCACCGGTGATGAGCGTCGCCGGGGGAAGGTCCGCGAGGTCGCGGGCGAGCAGTGGCGCGGCGTACTCGTTGCGGGCATCGGTCGCGCGCGGGATGTACCGCTCGTAGAACCACGCCATGTCGTCGCGTTCGAGGAAGTAACCCTCGCCGTTCTCCGCGTAGGAGTCGAACTCGTGGAGCGGGGGCGAGGCGACCGCCGGGTAGATCAGCGACTGGTGACACAGGTCGGGGCCACCCTGGTCGCGCGCCATGAGGCTGACGGCGGCGGTGAGGTTGCCGCCGGCGCTGTCGCCGCCCACCGCGATCCGATCGGGGTCGCCGCCGATCTCGGGCGCGAACTCGGCGGCCCACTCGGTCGCGGCGTAGCAGTCCTCGACCGCCGCCGGGAAGGGGTGTTCGGGCGCGAGCCGGTAGTCCACCGAGAGCACGAGGCAGTCGGCCTCGTTGGCGATCCCGCGACACACCGCGTCGTGGGTGTCGAGGCTCCCGATGACCCAGCCACCGCCGTGGAAGGTCACGAACACCGGGAGCGGGCCGTCGGCGGCCTCGGGGGCGTAGAGCCGCACCGGGAGCGGACCCGCTGGCCCCTGGATATCGAAGTTTCGAACCTCCCCGACGGGCTCGGGGTCGGCCGCGGAGAACAGCTCTTCGAGCTGGTCGCGTGCGGTCTCGACCGAGACACCGTAGGTCGGTGGCGCGCGCTGTTCGTCCAAGGTATCGAGCAGCGCACGGACTTGGGGATCGAGTTCCGAGGACATCGTGCGTGATCGACGGTCACCAGCGACTTAATCCCCGGCGACGGCCCAGACGGATCTCCAAACGCTTTCCTCGTCGCGGTCGGTAGGTCGTACCCGATGAGCTCCGTGAGTGCGCTGGCCCAGCAGCTCGCCGTGGTCGCCGGCTTCGAGAACCCGCGGGTCTCGCTCGAACAGTACCGGACCCCGCCGGAGCTGGCCGCCCGCCTCGTCCACGACGCCGACCTCCAGGGCGACATCGAGGACCGGCTGGTGGTCGACCTCGGGACGGGGACCGGGATGCTCGCGCTCGCGGCCGCGCTCCGCGGCCCGACCGGTGTCGTTGGCCTCGACGTCGACATCGACCCGCTCCGGACCGCGGTCGAGAACCGCCGTCGGGTCGGCACCGCGGCGGACGTCTCGTGGGTTCGGGCCGACGCCACCGACGCGCCGCTCGACCCATCCGACCGTACGACCGTCGTGATGAACCCCCCGTTCGGTGCCCAGAACGACAACGCCCACGCCGACCGCGAGTTCCTCGCGGCCGCCGCCCGCCTCGGCGACGTCTCCTACTCGGTCCACAACGCCGGGAGCCAGACGTTCGTGGAGTCGTTCGCCGCCGACAACGACGGCACAGTTACGAGGAAGTTCCGTACCGAACTCGACCTCCCGAACCGGTTCGCGTTCCACGACGAGGAGACGCGCACCATCGACGCCGAGCTGTTCCGTATCGAGTGGGACTGAGCCGTCGGTCTCGGTTCACGGCTCCCGTGCCGGTGGTCAGTGGTTGTGCAGCAGGTCGAGCGCACACCGAAGCTGGTCGCCCCGGTCGGCGTCGGTTTCGAGGATCTCCCTCGACCAGTCGACACCGTCGTATTCGAGCGCGGAGACCGTCCGCCCGGTCAGGAGCACCAGTCGTTTCGTCGCGTCCGGTTCCCGGGACGAGCGCCCGTCGAGCGGGGCCGTCCCGAGCGAGATAACCGACTCGACGTCGGGCTGGGCGCGGATCCGGTCGACGTCCGGCCGTTCGAGCGGTCTGGAGGGAATCGAGGTGCGGTCGTACACGGTCGTTCCTCTCGATAGGGCTCGACCGTTCTATTCCTTCGGGTTGCCTGCGCAACGAGTACAGGTCGATACGGAGTTTTGGTGACATATCATTTGTATGTTTCGCGGCTGGCCACCCGGACTCTGGTTCCGTCGACGGCGACGAACAGGTCACCGCCGGTCCGGTCGAAGCTCAGGCCACCCGCACGGGCGGTCGTCCCGTTCGCGGGGAGTTTCACGCGGTCGACGGTCTCGTTCGCCCGAGAGACCACGACCCCGAAGCCCTCGCGGCGCGGGACGACCGAGACGTTCCGGTTCGCGACCGTGACGTCGGCGGTGGCCGGACCCGAGAGATAGGCGAGTCGGCTGTCGTTGCCACGACCGAACCGGACCTTGTAGGCGTGGCCGCCGCCGATCGCCTTCCAGCCGGTTCGGGAGACGTGGACCGACTCCCGCCAGCCGAGGCCGCCGACGCCGACCGTGGCACAGCCGGCGAAGGCGAGCCGTGACTCCTCGACCCCGGTGGTCCAGAGGCTCCGCTGTCCGCTCTCGACGATCACCCCGCTCGCGTTCACCGTCGTCGACTCGCCGAACGCCGACACGTCGACCACCGAGACCATCCGGTTCGTGACGTTCTCGGCGTAGTAGACCGTGTAATCCCGGACCTGAACCCGGTCCATCGTTCCGGTGGCGGACCCGTCGTCTTGGGCGAGCGCTGTTCCGGTCGCGGTGGTCGTCGTGAGGTTCACGGGAACCGCGGGCGCGGCGAGCACCGCGAGCGCGAGCAGGAGCACCATCGCCGCCCCTGCACGGCGCTCGATGCCGACGATTCGACGGACGTGTCGGACACCCCGGACACCCCTGGCCCGACCGGGAGTTGCGACGCTCGCCGCGACGAGCAACGCGAGCGCGAACACCAGCGCCACCCCGAGGGCTCGAAAGAGGACGAACTGGCCGTTGCCGCGGAACCAGTAGACCGCCCAGAGCGACTGCCCGATGGCGAACACCAGCGTGCCGAGCCAGAGTCGCCCCGCCGACGGCAGCCGTTCGCGTCGGCGGAACACCGCGACCCCGATGACGACTCCTGCCAGTAACCCGAGGGCGTGGGCCTGTATCGCGACCGTCGCCCACCACGGGAGCCCGTAGCCGCCACCGCTCGCGCCCGTCTCGACCACCGGGTTCCGGAGCGCGACGTACACCTGCTGGATCACCCCGCTCGCCGCGAACACCACCACGGTGGCGAGCGGGTAGCGAACCAGCGTGAACCCCGCGAACGCGAACACCACACCCGAGAAGCCGATGATCGGTCCGATCGAGAACAGGCCGGTGAACAGCCCCACTGCGACCGCGGCGACGGGCACGGCGAGGATTCGAGCACGGGGACTCGTCACGAACGCGTCTTCGGCTCGGGCGCTCGGAACGGCCGAGCCCCGAGCCCGGTCGCGCGTCGGCGGGTAGTGGCCCCACGCGTACTCCGCGAGCGGCGCGAGCGCGAGCGTGCCGACGAGGTTGCCCACGAGGTGGCTCGGGCCGACGTGGGCGAACGGCGCGACGGCCATCCCCAGCGGGTAGCGGTACGACCACGCACGGAACGGGAGCGAGACGGGGTTTCCCCACGACGTGAGGCCGCCCTGGACGACCAGGTAGACCGCGAGGACGAACCCCACGGTCAGAAGCGACCCCCACGGGATACCGTAGACGAACCATGCCTGGAGGTGCTCGCCCCAGCGCTCGTCGTCGAGACGCGCGACCGCGACCACCGACCCCACGACCGCGAGCACCAGGACAATGCGTGCGAGCACCGCCCACGGCGAGGTCATACCGACGACTGGACAGCGAGGGGTTTCACTCTGTCGCGCGCCGGGATTCGTCAGGTTGAAGCGCGCGACGACGAAGGAGGTGTATGGACCTCCGCGTCATCGAAAACGACGACACCGAACTCTCGATCGAGATCGCTGGCGAGGACCACACGTTCATGAACGTCCTCAAGGGCGCGCTCCTCGAAGTCGAGGGCGTCTCCGCCGCGACCTACGACATGAACCCCGAGCAGTCGGGTGGCCAGACCGACCCGATACTCGTGATCCGAACCGAACCCGGAACCGCCCCGCTCGACGCGCTCGAAGCCGGCACCGAGCGGGTCAACGACATGACGACGGCCTTCCACGAGGCTTTCGAGTCCGCAGCGCCCGCGGCCTGAACACACCGCTTCCCCCTTTTCACCGTTTCCAGAGCAGTCGCTGTGTCCCAGCTCGCTTTTCGGACCCGTCAGCCGCCGAGCGGTGCAGTCGGCGGACGCGGGGTGCAGCACGGTTACGGTCGGGCTGTGCGGTGGCGGTGTGGTTGCTGTCGGTACGGTGGCGGACGGTTGGCGCGCGCTGGCGGTCGTGCGCGAACGGACGTGAGCGCGCGGCCGCGAACACTGTGCGAGGGATGAACGAAACGAGCGAAGCGAGTGAAGTGAATCGGCTGGGGAGGCTCGTGGCTGTCGCGTGGTGGTTAGCGGTGCGGTCTCTCGTTTGCAACGGGTTACTCGCGGTCGTCGCCGACACACCATCTCCGCCAAAATCAGGAATTCGCTTCGGACCAGTCAGTAGAGCCGTTCGGTCGCGATCGCCGCGCCCTCGACCAGTGCACCGAGTTTCGCCCACGCGATCTCGGGGTTGACCATTCCCAACCCGGCCTGGGTCCCGAAGCCACAGTCGGGGGCCGCGACGAGCGGGGTGTCGTCGTCGACCGCGTTCGCGACGCGCTCCAAGCGGTCGGCGATCGTCTGCGGGTGGTCGATGATGTTCGTCTTCACGTCCACCACGCCGGGCACGAGCGTCCAGCCGTCCGGGACCGGGTGTTCGGCGAACGCACGGTACTCGTGCTGGTGGCGGGGGTTGGCCTGCTCGATGCTCAGCCCCGTGATGTCGGCTTCGTAGATGACCGGCAGCATCTCGGCGAGGTCGGCGTCGAGGTGGCCGGGGCCCTCGTAGCTCCCCCAGCAGGTGTGCAGCCGGACCTGCTCGGCGGGGACGTTTTCGAGCGCGCCGTTGAGCGCCTCGACGTTCCGGCGCGTGACCTGTTTGACGTCCTCGATGGACGCGTCCGCGAGGGCTTCGGTCTGGCCGGCGGTGAGGAGTTCCGGCGCGTCGATCTGGAGGGTGAGCCCGGCGTCGGCGACGATCTCGTACTCTTCCTGCATCGCGTCGGCGGCGGCGGTGAGGTACGCCTCGTGGGTGTCGTAGTAGTCGTTGACGTGGGTCGCGGTGACGACGCTCGGCGAGGCCGAGGTCATGAACGTGTCCTCGAAGTCGGCGTCGGTGTCGGCGAGGGCGGCCCGGAAGCCCTCGATCTCGGCTTCGGCCTCCTCGTGGCCGGTGTACTCGATCGCGTCGGCGACGACCGGCTGCATCGCGAGGTCGATCACGTCCGTTCGGAAGGTCTGGTCGGCGTAGTCGGGGTAGTCCTGGAGGTCCGCCCAGAGCTCCTGTTCGCGTTCCCCCTCGATACCGCTGAGGCGGTCCTTGACGTACCAGTTGAACGAGACCCGGGACTGCTCGCCGTTGTTGGCGATGTCGAGCCCCGTCTCGGCCTGGCGTTCGACGACGTCGCGCGTGGCGTCCGCGACGGTCGTCTCCCACTCCGTTTCGTCCACCGCCTCGCCGTCCTGGCGGTCGGTGAGGAGGTCGAGCAGCTCCGGGGGCCGCGGCAGGCTCCCGACGTGCGTCGTCCGGATCCGACGGTCGTCTCCCATGTATTCACTCGGGTTATCGAAGCGCGTGTTGATGTAACCAGCGGTACTTGTCCCTCGGGAGATCAGGTCTCGTCGGGGCTGTCGAGCACGTCCTTCAGCGGCGGGGCCTCGTACTCGGCGAACCGGTCGAGGAGCGCTTCGGGGTCGTTCTCGACGATGACCATCGCCCGGTGGGCCGGGCTCACGAACTCCTCGGTCACCTGATGGTCGAAGAACGCCGCGAGGTCGGCGTAGTAGTCCGCGACGTTCAACAGTCCACACGGGTTGTCGTGGAGCCCGAGCTGGGTCCAGGTGAGGACCTCGGTGAGCTCTTCGAGGGTGCCGAAACCGCCGGGAAGCGCGACGAACCCGTCGGCGAGGTCGACCATCCGCTGTTTTCGCGCGTGCATCGAATCGACGACGTCGAGTTCCGTGAGCCCGTCGTGGGCGACCTCGGCATCGACGAGCGACGCCGGGATCACGCCGTGGGCCTCGCCACCCGCGTCGAGCGTCGCGTCCGCGACCGCACCCATCAGTCCGACGTCGCCACCACCGTAGACCAATCCGATCCCACGGTCCGCGAGCGTTCGCCCGAGTTCCGTGGCGGCGTCTCGATACGCCGGTCGGGCACCGATACTCGATCCGCAGTAGACACAGAGACGGTCCATGTCCACCGTTTTCGCCGGGAAACGAAGTGCCGTCTGATCTGCTGTGGCTCGTTCCGAGCGGGAAGGTTTACCCCGCCGGAGCGAGTTGGGTCCCCTATGGCAGGACTCATTCAGCGAACCGCGGAAGCGATCGACGACATGTGGCGATCGATCTGGGGCGGTTCGAGCCGTCTCGAGAAGGTAATCATCGCCGTGTTCCTCCTCGTGACCGGGCTCGCGATCCCGGTGATCCCGATCGTCTGGCTGGCGCGCCTCGTCGCGAACTGAGCCGCCCAGGCGCACGGCCGGCACGAGCAACCCGGTATCTTTTCGAGGAAACGGACCGCAGTGTGGTATGACCGAACTTGTAGCGGACCGAACGGCCGTCGTCACCGGCGCTGCGAGCGGGATCGGCCGCGGGATCGCGCTCTCGCTCGCCCGCCACGGCGCGGCCGTCGTCGTCGCCGACATCCGCGAATCCCCCCGAGAGGGCGGCGCGCCGACCCACGAGCGGATCGAGGACGAAACCGAGGGCCGTGCGACGTTCGTCCACTGTGACGTGACCGAACGTGAGGAGATAGTCGATGCCGTCGAGGCCGCCGAGGAATTCGGCGGGATCGACGTCATGGTCAACAACGCCGGCTACAGCCGGGACGAGGCGTTCACCGACGTCGACGAAGACGCGTACGACGACATGATGGACGTGAACGCGAAGGGAACGTTCATGGGGGCGCAGGTCGCCGCGGAGCGGATGGCCGAGACGGGTGGCGGAAGCATCATCAACGTCTCCAGCGCCGAGGGCCTCCAGGGGATCGGCGACCACCCGACCTACGGCACGTCGAAGGGTGCCGTCCGGACGCTCACGTACTCGCTCGCCGACGCGCTCGCGCCCGACGTCCGGGTCAACGCGATCCACCCGGGACTGATCGAGACGACGATGACGACCGAGGACACCCCGATGATCGGCACCGACGACGAGGACGAGTTCCGGGAGAAGATCGCGCTCGACCGCGTCGGCCAGCCCGACGACATCGGCCGAGCGGCGGTGTTCCTCGCGAGCGACCTCGCGGGCTACGTCACCGGCGAATCGCTCGTCATCGACGGCGGCATGACGAGCACCATCTGACCGGCCACGGACTCGGTCCGAAGGGTGTTGTCGGTCGCGGGCGACGCGCTCAGTCGTCGTTCTCCGTGGTCCCCTGGTCGCTCGTCGTTCCGTCCGCGGACCGGTCGCGACCGAAGATGACCGTCTCCTCCTGGAAGAGAAGGTTGCCGTACTGCTCGCGGAACGACTTCGCGAGCCCGACGACCGCGACGAGGCAGACGATGGCGAACGGGCCGCCGGTGATGATCGCGGCGGACTGGAGCGCGTCGACGCCGCCGATGACCATCAGCACCGACGCGACCGCACCCAACATCAGCCCCCAGAAGACCCGGATGACCGTCGAGGGGTGCTCCTCGCCGCCGGTGGTCATCATCGAGACGGCGAGCGTCGAGGAGTCCGCCGACGTGATGAAGAAGGTCGTGACGAGCACGAGAAAGCCCGCCAACAGGAACATGCCGCCCGGGAGCGCGCCGTAGAGCACGTAGCCCGAGACCGACTCGCCGAGCCGGTTGATCGGTCCGAGGAGATTCGCGCCGCCCGAGTGCTGGAGCCAGACGCCGGTGCCGCCGAGCACGATGAACCACGGCGTGGTCGCGATCCCGGTCGCCCCGATCCCGGTGAAGGCCACTTCACGAACGGAGCGCCCGCGCGAGATCCGCGCGATGAACAGCCCCGCGAACGGCGACCACGCGAGCGGCCACGCCCAGTAGAAGACCGTCCAGGCGTTCGCCCACTCGCCGTTGCTCGCGGTGTCGATGAAGAGGCTCATCGCGACGAAGTCGGTGACGAACCCACCGAGCGCGTCGGTTCCGAGCTGGAGGACGAACCACGTCGGCCCGATGACGAGCGTGGCGACCAACAACACGGCGAACAGCCCCATGTTGAAGTTCGAGAGCCGGCGGATGCCCTTGTCGACGCCGAGCACCACCGAGAGAGTGAAGACCACCGTCATGGTGGTGATGACGACGACCGTCCCGACGTCCCCGACTTGGATGCCCCACTGGAACCGGAGGCCGGTGAGGAACTGGCTCCCGATGAACCCGAGCGAGGTCGAGACGCCGCCGAGGGTGGCGAAGACGGCGACGATGTCGATGAGCTTCGCCCAGTAGCTGTCGGCGACGTTCTCCGCCCCGATGAACGGCGTGAGGACCGAGGAGACGCGCAACGGTGCGCCGTGGTTGTAGACGTAGTAGCCGATCCCGAGCCCCATCACCGTGAAACACGACCACTGGGTCAGCGCCCAGTGAAACATCGAGTACTGGACCGCGATCGGCATCGCGGCGGCCGACGCGTCCGCCACGCCACCGTAGAGCGGCGGGACGGTCGCGTAGTGGAGCAACGCTTCGGCCGGTCCCCAGAAGACGATGCCCGCGGCGAGCCCCGCCGAGTACATCATCGTGAAGTAAGAGACGAAACTGTACTCCGGCGGGTCGTCGCCGAACCGGAGGTTCCCCCACGGCCCGAGGATGAGGAAGAACAGGAACGCGACGAAGAACAGCATCACGATGAGGAAGGCCCAGTTGAAGTGCGCGAGCACGAACCCGTTCGCGCCCGAGACGAGGTCGGCGGCGGTCTGGGGGGCGAGCGCGAAGAGGACGACGAACAGCAGGGTGAGCCCCGCGCCGAACGCGAAGACGACCGGCTCGACCTCGTCGACGAACGCCGCGACCGGCCCGGATCCGTCGGACCGGCTCATCGCGACCGTGCCTCCGTCCGCCATCTAGTTCGCCCGCATCGGGACGATCGGTCACCGACGGGACGGGGGCGGTGAGGGGAGAGAAGTGAGAGATGTGTCATCTGCTGACTACCACCGTACTGACCGAAGCGATCAGGTTAACTGTTGTGGAGATCGGCATTTCGGTCGGCGGGTCGTGTGCAACCGTCCAGGAGAGTCGGACACGACCGTGAATCATCCGTCGGCAGCGCGTGTCGGAACGACCGAGTGAGCGGACACGAGCTACTATGTACCTACTGGTCGAAACGACCGAGAGACAGCATGCCAGGGGACGTTTTCGACAGTGCCGAGTACGACCGACGGATCGCGCGGACGAGGGAACGCCTGGCCGAGGCGGAACTGGACGCGGTGTTCGTCACCGACCCGGCGAACATGAACTACCTCACCGGCTACGACGGCTGGTCGTTCTACGTCCACCAGGGCGTAGTCGTCGCGCAGGATCACGACCCCGTCTGGGTCGGCCGGCAGATGGACGCCATCGGGGCGCGCGCGACGACGACCCTCCCCGAGGCGGACATCCGCGCGTACAGTGACGACCACGTCCACTCGCCCCACGACCTCCACCCGATGGACGTCGTCGCCGACGTCCTCGGTGATCTCGGGGTCGGTGACGGCCGGATCGGGCTCGAGATGGACGCCTACTACTTCACGGCGAAGTCCTACACCCGGCTTCAGGACCAACTCCCCGAGGCCGAGTTCACCGACGCCACGCTGCTCGTCAACTGGGTCCGGGTGAAGAAATCCGAGCAGGAACTCGAATACATGCGCCAGGCCGCCCGGATCTCCGAGAACGCGATGGAAGCCGGGCTCGACGCCATCGAGGAAGGCGTCCCGGAGTACGAGGCGGCCGAGGCCATCTACGGGGCACTGATCGACGGCACCGAGGACTACGGCGGGGACTATCCCTCGATCGTCCCGCTCCTCCCGTCGGGCGACTACACCGGCGCACCCCACCTGACCTGGACCGACGAGCCGTTTTCGGAGGGTGACCCCGTCGTCATCGAGCTCTCGGGCTGTCGCCACCGCTATCACTCGCCGCTCGCCCGAACGACGTTCGTCGGCGATCCACCCGAGGCGATCGCCGAGACCGCGACGATCGTCGTCGACGGTCTGGAGGCCGCGCTCGATACGGTCAAACCCGGCGTCACCTGCGAGACCGTCGAGGAGGCCTGGCGCGAGGAGGTCGCGAAGCACGGTATCGAGAAGGCCGACCGTATCGGGTACTCGGTCGGGCTCGGCTACCCACCGGACTGGGGTGAACACACCGCCAGCCTCCGACCGGGCGACGAGACGGTGCTGGAGGAGGACATGACTTTTCATACTATTCCAGCCCTCTGGTTCGACGAGTTCGGCGTCGAGCTCAGCGAGACGTTCCGGGTGACCGCGACGGGCGTCGAGACCCTCGCGGAGTTCCCCCGCCGGCTGTTCACCGCGTGAGAGGCCGGACTCGGGAACCGACTCGTCTCGGGGGTCGAGCTCGCGCCGAACACAACGATTTTGGCGGATGCCGAATACGTCGCCGTGTATGGCCTGTGAAACGACGAAACGACTGACAACGACGGTTCGGTTCGCGACCACTCGACGAGCGAGGGCGGGGATGGAGAACGAGCGAATCGAGCGGGAGACCGTGACGGGCGAATGACGGGGAACGACGACGACCGACTCGACACGGCCTCGATCCACGCGGGCGAGCGCGAGACGAACGACGCGCTGGTGACGCCGATCTACGCCAACGCGACCTACCGGTACGACTCACCGAGCGAGCGCGGGGAGTACCGCTACTCGCGGATGGCGGCCCCGACGCGGGCCGACCTCGAAACGGTGGTGGCGGACCTCGAAGGCGCGGCCCACGCGCGGGTGTTCGCCAGCGGCATGGCGGCGATCGACGCGGTCTTCTCCCTGCTCTCGGCGGGCGACCACGTCGTCGCGGGCAACAGCCTCTACGCCGAGACCTACGACCTGCTCGCCGAGTTCTACCCGCGCTACGGGATCGAGGTGAGCTACGTCGACGTCACCGACCCCGACGCGGTTCGCGAGGCGGTCGGGGAGGACACCGCGCTCGTCTACGCCGAGAGCCCGACGAACCCACTCCTCCGGATCACCGACCTGGAGACGACGGCGGCCATCGCCCATGAGGCCGACGCCCTCCTCGCGGTCGACAACACGTTCGCGTCGCCCGCCCTCCAGCGCCCGGTCGAGCTCGGGGCGGACCTCGTCGTCGAGTCGCTCACGAAGTACCTCGGTGGTCACTCCGACGCCATCGCGGGCGCGGTAGCGACCGACGACGACGCGCTCGCCGAGCGGATCTGGCGGATCCAGTACACCCGCGGTGCGATCATCGGCCCGTTCGAGGCGTTCCTGATTCGGCGGGGGATCAAGACCCTGGACGCGCGGATGGACCGCCACTGCCACAACGCGGCGCTCCTCGCCGACCTGCTCGACGGTCACGACGCCGTCGAACGGGTCCACTATCCGGGGCTCGCCTCTCACCCCGGCCACGAGGTCGCCGCCGAACAGATGGCCGACTTCGGCGGGATGTTGTCGTTCGAGCTCGCGGGCGGCGTCGAGGACGCGGTCGCGTTCGTCGCGGCGCTGGAGACGGTCACGATCGCCGAGAGCCTCGGCGGGGTCGAGAGCCTCATCGAGGTCCCCGCGGCGATGACCCACCAGGACCTCGCCCCCACCGAACTCGACGCGGCCGGGATCGACGCCGGCCTCGTCCGGCTCAGCGTCGGCATCGAACGGAGCGCGGACCTGGTGGCGGACGTCGAACGAGGGCTGGACGCCGTTGCGCGGTGATGTCGTCTCGACGATGCCGGTGAAGCGTTCGGTCACGACTATCGCGCCGTTGGATCGCACGACCGGCCGCGTGTGACGAAGGTGGACGGCCAGGGTCACTCCGTGGTTCGATGATGACGATCAGCGAAAGTCGGAAGTCGTTCGTGGCTGTGGTGGTCGCATGAACGACACCGATTCGGACGACGGGCGAGCGGAGCGGATGCGTGCGTCGGTGCTCACGGCGGTCGGCGAGGTCGAGGTTCAGGACCGCCCGCGCCCGACCGTCGCCGACGACGACGTACTGATCCGGGTGGGCGCGTGCGGCGTCTGCATGACCGACTACCACATGTACCACGGCTCGTTCGAGGCCCCGACGCCGCTCGTGCTCGGCCACGAGACCGCGGGCGAGGTCGTCGAGGTGGGCGGGAACGTCACGACCGTCGCCGTCGGCGACCGTGTCACGCTCAATCCGACGGTCCCCTGCAACGCCTGTCCGGCGTGCAAGCGCGGCGAGACGAACCTCTGTGCGGACAACACCTCGATCGGCGGGGCCGGGAACACCATTCGGGACGGCTCGTTCGCCGAGTACGTCGCCGCCCCGGCGTCGGTCGTCGTCGACTGCGGCGACCTCCCGGTCCGAACGGCCGCGCTCGCCGAACCGCTCGCGTGCTGTGTCCACGCCGTCGACCGGGCGGACCTCACGACCGGCGACACGGTGGCCGTCATCGGCGCGGGTCCGATCGGCCTTCTCATGGTCCAGAGCTTCCGGGTCGCCGGCGCGGGGGAGATCATCGTCTCGGAGCTCGACGCGGGTCGTCGGGAACTCGCGCTCGAACTCGGGGCCGACCACGCGGTCGACCCTGCCGACGGCGACGCGGTCGAGCAGGTCACGGCGGTCGACGGGCCGGTCGACGTCGCGGCGGAGGTCGTCGGGCAGACGGCGACGATCGAACAGGCCCGCGCCATGACCGGCAAGGGCGGGCGCACGCTGGTCGCCGGCGTTCCGCCACAGGACGCCACGATGGAGTTCTCGCCGTTCGACCTCTACTTCGACGAGGTCAGCATGGTCGGGACGTTCGCGCTGACCCAGGAATCCTTCGAGCGCGCGGTGACGCTTCTCCGGAACGACCGGATCGACGTCGACCCGCTCGTCACCGAGGAGATCGGGCTCGACGGGCTGGAAGGCGCGTTCGAACGGATGGGCAACACCGAGGGACTCAAGAAACTCGTCGTTCCGGACGGGACGGCCTGAGCGGTGTCGAACGCCGAACGACCGGCGGTCACGACGGGTCCACGTCACCGGATCCGGCCCTTCATCCGCGTCGAGACCCGTCCTCGAATCGACCGTGATTAGTTCGGTGGTGTGGCTCGGGCTCGGACTGACCGTCGGGCTCGTGCTCGTCGCGTTCGCCTCGGGTGTCGGTATCACCGCGATCGGACCCGGCGGGATCTTCCTCACGATCGCGCTCTACACGCTCACCGACATCGGCTCGGACGTCATCGCCGGCACCGTCCAGGTCGCGTTCATCGCCACCGGGGTGGTCGGAACCGCCGCCTACGTTCGCTCCGGCGAGCTCTCCAGGGAGCGGCTCTCGCTGACCGGGCTGCTCTGCGGCGGGAGCATCGGCGGGGCCGTGGTCGGGGCGTGGCTGAACGGATCGGTCTCCCGCGACCTGTTCGGCGTGCTGCTCGGGCTGCTCACCGGGATCGCGGGGCTCGTCATCGTCTACCGGGAGCTCCGGGGGCTGAGCGCGGTCTACTCGCTGGACCTCGAAACGACCGCCGGCCGGACGGGCTACTTCGTGGTCGGCGCGGTGCTCGGGGGGTTCAGCGGCCTCCTCGGCGTCGGCGGCCCGGTGATCGCCGTCCCGGCGCTCGTGTTGCTCGGCGTGCCGATGTTGAGCGCCGTCGCGGTCGCCCAGGCCCAGGGCGTGTTCATCGCGACGTTCGCCGCGCTCGGCTACCTCGCCCAGGGAGCCGTCTCGGGCCCGCTCGCCATTTTGGTCGGCGTTCCACTGCTCGCGGGGGTGCTCGTCGGGTGGAAGGTCGCCCACTTCGTCGACCCCGCACGGCTGAAGGTGGTCCTCGGCGGCGTTCTGGTCCTCGTCGCACCCACGCTCGTCCTGTAGACGCGGCAACGATCCGCGCCGTCCCCGGGTGCCGCCAAAACATCCAAGTACCAGGACGAACTCGCATCGTGCGCGGAAACTGACCCATGACCCGGCTCCGAAACCACCTGGCCGAACTGAACAGCAACACGAAATATCGGATCGTTGACCACCTCCGCGAACGCTACCGGAAGCCCATGGTCGCCACACCGTACCGGCTCGCGAAGACCGGGGTTCGTCCACGAAAGTAGCGCTCCGTTCGCCGAAACCGGTATACACCGCCCACGTACCCGCTGAGTACCGCCGCTCGCAAACAGTGCGCTTATCAGTACCGTCCCACTTCGTCAGATATACGTTATCCATATCTCGTCGTCGACGGTCGCCAGCAGTATCGCTCGGCAGAATATGACAGTAAAAAATTAATATACGTAGCATGAGTGAAAACAGGGAGGCCGGGGTCGATGGGGTTCCCGGCGGTGACTTCTTCGACAAATACGGTCTCGCGTTCGTGATGGTCGCGAGCTACTTCGGCTCGGGGTCGGTCTTCATCGCGAGCTCGGCCGGTGTCCAGTACGGCTACGCGCTGCTTTGGGCGGTCGTGGGGGCGGTGGTCCTCGGGTTCATCGCCCAGTACATCAGCGCGCGCCTCGGGATCTTCGGCAAACCGCTGATGACGTTCATCCACGAGCGGGTCGGCACGCCGGTAGCGACGGCGCTCGCGCTCGTGCTCTCGGTCGGCTGTATCGCGTGGGGGCTCGCGCTCACGGCCGCCGTCGGCGAGGGGGTCTCCGTGCTGCTCGGCGGGGCGATCCAGTGGCAACCGATCGCGGTCGCCTGCGGGGTCCTCGCGATCGTCGTCGGCATCCTCGGCTACGACGCGGTCGAGAAGGTCATGATCACGATGATGTTCGGGCTGTTGATCGCCTACGTCGTCGTCGCGGTCGGGAGCGGTCCCTCCATCGGTGGCGTCGCCGGCGGGTTCGTGCCCGGGATCCCGGACATCGGCGCGCTCACGCTCGTCGCGAGCATCCTCGGAACCACCGCGCTCTGGCCCAACTTCTTCCTCGAATCCATCCTGGTTCGGGAGAAGGGGTGGACCGACGAGTTCGCGATCCCGACGATGCGGCTGGACCTCGGCGTCGGCTACGCCATCGGCGGGGTCGTCACGATGGCGATCGTGATCGCGACGGCGGCGGTGCTCCGGCCGGCCGGGATCACGGAGATAGCGACGTTCATCACGCCCGGACGGGCGCTGGCCGACGTCCTCGGCGACTGGGCGTTGGTCCTCTTCCTCGTCGGGGCGATCGTCGCGGCGTTCAACAGCATCGTCCCCATCATGTGGACGCCCGCCTACATCATCCCGCAGGCCACCGGGCGGGACGTGGACAGCGACGACCGGCTCTTCCGGATCGTCTACATCATCGGTATCGGGGTCAGCGCGCTCTCGCCGCTTGTGGCGGCCTTCTTCGGGTTGAGTGTCGTGGACATGATCGTGTTGTTCCCGGCGCTCAACGGCGTGATCGGCCTCCCGATCACCGCGGTCTGTCTCGTCTGGGCGGCGAACAGCACGGGCCTGCTGGGCGAGCACACGAACGGGCCGGCGCTGAACGCCGTCGGTGCCGTGCTCGTGGTCCTCTCGGTCGTGCTCGGCGTCTCCTCGGCCCAGAGCGTGATCGGCGCGATCACCGGCGGCGGTCTGTAGCCGGACACCGGCTGTCGCCGTCGAATCGGTGGTGAAGACGCCGGAGACTGGTTTAGGCGTCGTCAGCGAACCGCTCGATGTCGCGCTGGAGACGCACGAGCTCGGCACGCTGCGCGGCGAGGTTCGCGATGTGGTCGTCGAGTTTCCCGATGGTTTCCTCGACCGTCGCGGCGAGCGAGTCGAGGTCGTGCTCGCCGGCTTCGATCCGGGCGCGACGGATGTGCTTGCAATCAGCCTCGCGGTACATGAAGTCCGGACAGGTACACGACGGGGTTCGGATGTCCACGAGGTACTCGGTGCCGTCCTCGCTGTAGACCTCGTAGATACCCGGCCCGTGTTCGAGGACGACCAGCCGCTCGGAGAGCGCCCGCCGGTCGCGCCTGTCGATCGCGTGCTTGAACGGTCGCGTCGCGAGCGCGTCGTCGTACGATGTGGTCGTGCTCATTGGATCACACGAGGGGATTCGGCGGGATAAGCCGGCGGCAACGCCGGAGTGAAAGTGAACGTCCCCTCTCTGAGGATGGCGATATCGAAGCGGAGAGCGTCTCTCCAGACGACCGGGACCACATTCGCGCCGCCGCTACGTGGTGTACGGCACCGCTGGCGGGACGACCGCCACCGTTCTTTCGGGCGCAACGGTCGTCCGGCGGCTCGTTCGTGCCACCCCCGTCCCCTCCGGCACTTCCACTTTCGGGACGGGGATGGCTCGCCCCCTTAGTACCGAGCCGCGTGTGTCGGGTATGAGACGAGACCTGATGCAGTGTTCCGACTGCGGCGAGTTCTGTATCACCGCGCTCGACGGCAGCGGGAACCGATACCGGATCGGTGCGAGCGGCTGTCCGAGCTGCGGCGAATCGAAGCTTCGCTCGGTCGAGGACACCCGAACGGGACCGCCGCCCGCATGAACGAACTCGTCTTCTTCGTCGGCGTCGCCGCCGGCCTCGGGCTCGGAGTGGTCGTCTACGCACGGCTCCGACGGTTCCCCGGGACGATGGAGGTCAACGTCGACCGCCTGCCGTAAAGCGGTCGTTAGCTGGTCGAGCTTCCGACGCCACGCACCAGGTCGCGCGCGAGGACGACACAGACCACGAGCAACAGACAGCCGACGGCCGCCATCCAGACTCCGGCGACCTGATCGCCGGCTCCGAGGGTCCGGAGACCGTTCAGCTCGACGAACACGCCCGCGAACGCGGCGACGACCGCGACGGCCGCCCGCACCGCGACGGTCCCCGCCTCGGCGGCGGTGCCGATGAGGGCTTCGAACATGACCACCCCGTCCCCACCCCGACGCAAAGCCGTTGTGTTTCGCGACGAAACGACTATATTCGATAGCGGTCGTGGTCCCCACACGATGGCGCGCTACGGCGACCTCGACTACGAACGGCTCACGAAAGGCGGCTTCGGCCTCGGCGTCGGGCTGTTCGCGCTCGGCGTCCTCGGGCTGGTCCTCCTCCAACCGCTCGTCGGTCCGTTCCCCGGCTGGGAGGAACAGCTACTGGTCGACAGCGAGGCGCTCGGGATCGTCGTCGCCTTCCTCTCGGTGCTGCTGTTCGGGATCGTGCTTCCGTTGACCGAGTGAACCGGCATGACTCGATCCGGCGTTCGACGATGCGGATGGACCGCTAACGCCGGACCGGAACGTCGTGGTCGGCGAGGTACTCCTTGACCTCCCCGATGGAGTACTCGCCGAAGTGAAAGATAGAAGCCGCGAGCGCAGCGTCCGCGCCCGCCTCGGTGAACACCTCGTCCATGTCGCCGGGTCCGCCACAGCCCGAGGAGGCGATCACCGGTGTCGAGACGGTCTCACAGACCGCTCGCGTGAGCGGAACGTCGTAGCCGTCCTTCGTGCCGTCGGCGTCGATCGAGTTGACGAACAGTTCGCCCGCCCCTCGGTCCTCGGCCTCGCGCGCCCACGTCACGACGTCGACGCCGGTGCCCTCGCGCCCGCCCTTCACCGTACACTCGAACCAGCACGACTCGCCGTCCACGGTCGTATAGTGGTCGCCCTCGCCGTCGAACCGTCGACGGGCGTCGACCGAGATCACGATACACTGGTTCCCGAAGGCCGCCGCCCCCTCCGTGATGAGTTCGGGTCTGTCGAGCGCCGCCGTGTTGATCGAGACCTTGTCCGCCCCCGCCCGAAGCGTCTCCTTGATGTCGTCCCGAGTCCGAATACCGCCGCCCACGGTCAGGGGGATGAACACCTCGTCGGCCACCCGCGACACGACGTCGAGCATCGTCGCGCGGCCGTCGGCCGAGGCGGTGATGTCGAGGAAGACGAACTCGTCCGCGCCGGCGGCGTTGTACTCCCGGGCCATCTCGACCGGGTCGCCGGAGTAGGTCAGGTCCTCGAAGTTCACGCCGGTGTAGACCGCTGGCTCGCCGTCCTCGTCGAGGTCGACGTCGATACAGGGAATGATGCGCTTTGTCAGCATTCGATACCGGATGGTCGGCGACCGGCGGTAAAAGCCCTGCCGTCACCGCGAAGCACTTACTCCCCCCACCCCTCGCCCCCGGCATGGACGACAACATGACGACGACGACCGGCGGCGGACTGGCCTCGAACGCGGCGGACGACCCCCGGGAGACCGCCCCGATGAGCCCGTTCTCGGCGCGGGCGGCGGGGATCGGGTTCGTCGTGTTGCTGATCGGGTTGGTGGTCGTCTTCGGGATCCCGGTCGTACTCGGGTAGCCCGTCGAGAACGGACCTCAGGCGGCCGCACCGTTCGCCGAGAGGAGCCCCCCGGCGACCGACGCGAGCTCGTCGGCGTCGGCGTCGGCGAGGCGCTCGTCGCCGAGCAGGAGCCGGAGCCGTGGTCGACCGACGTCGATCGGGACCTTCGTGGTGTGGATCAGGTCCATCTCTTCGAGCCGGGTCTTGGTTCGCGAGAACGTGGCCTTGCTCGCCACGCCGGTGTCCTCGCCCCACTTCGAGATGTCGTAGAGGAGCTCCTCGTTCTTGGCCGCGACGAGCAGGCTGATCGTGACCTCGTCGAGCCCGTCGTCGCCGCCGCGTGCGGTGTCGAGCGAGGCCAGCACCCCGTCGAAATCGGCCACCATCTCGGGGCCGAACGACTCCTCCATCGTCGCTCGCACGCGCGAGAGCGGCGGGGTCCGGAGCGTGTAGGGGGCGGCGTCCGCCCACGCGTCCGCGTACTCCTCGCGGGCGGTCTCGCTGAACGTCTCGTCGTCGGTGGCGAGCCCGGCAACCCGTCCACCCGCGGTGACGACCGAGAACACCGTCCCCTCGGTGATCACCAGCGGGCTCATGCCGTCGCCGTCGGCGATGCGGAGCGAGAGGGTTTCGTTCTCGATGAGGTCGGCGGCGGTGCTGGCCACGATGAAGTCGTCCATCACCGTCTTCAACGTGTCCTCGCGGGCGAACAGCCGAACCGTCGGCGGGTCGTCGAGGTCGTCGAGCACCGACACCAGGCGTTCGACCGACGTCGCCGACGCCGCGACCACGAACGACTCGCCGGCCGCGTCGGCGAGCGCGGCGCGGTAGATGTTCGCAACGTCCGTCTCGATCAGGTTCTGGGAACTCATGCGACTGACCACTAGGCGTTCGCGGTATTTAATTTCACTGGCCATCCCGGTCTGAAATGCCCGGATTTTCCGGAACCGTAACCCGAATCGTGCATAAATTTCGGATAAAAACCGCTCGTTCGTCCTCGGGGACCACGGGGGATCCTGTTCGAAAGGATCAACAACGCTTATGAATCCGTTGGTCGTCGCTCCGCCCGCTATGTCGGACGAACGAGGGTCGGTGTCGGGAGCCCGTTCCCAGTCCGGTGTCGAACCGACCACGGCGCTCGCGCGACGAGACCCCTCGGCGACCAACAGCTGTACTTACTCGGGTCCGTAGTCGGCCGCCACGAACCGGCCGTCCCAGTGGAGGTCGCCGTCGACCTTCGCCGGGACCCCCTCGGCCGCCAGCAGCCGTTCGAGCTCGGCGACCGAGCACTCGAACGTCCTGACCGTCCCCGACGAGAGGTGGTACTCGCTCTCGCCGTCGACGCAGGGGACGAAGAGGCTCCCCATCCCGCGCTCGGCCGTCGGGTAGGTCCGGTGTTCGACCCGGAGCCCGTCGTCCGCCCGCTCGGCCACGTAGAGGTTCGGCGTCCCGCTCTCGGCGTGAGCGATGGTGAACCCACCGTCCCCGACCACGAGGTACTGGCCGCCGACGATGATCTCGTCGCGGGCGATCTCGAGGGCGGCCCGCAGCGGGAAGCCGGCGTTGAGCAACCCCGCGAACGCCCGGCCCATCGCCACCGCGTTCCGGTTCAAGACGTCGGAGAGGGTGACGATGCCACCGATGGAACCCTTCCGTATCAGGCTCATCCCCTGCTCGTAGGACTGACAGGCGTTGAGCAGGAAGGCGTCGACCCCGACCGAGTCCAACGTCGCGGCGTCGAGCGCCCCGTCGAGACACTCGAAACCGGTCCCGTCGATGTGGCCGATGTAGTGGAGGAGGTCGGTTCGCTCCGCGAGGGCCTCGCGGAGTTCGTCGACGGTGAGGTCGCGCTCGACGGCGACGTCGAACGGGAGGTCGCGGTCGCCGTAGATCGTATCGACCAGCCCCTGTTCCTCGCCCATCTCGGCATTGTTGCAGACCACTCGCACGGTGCTGTCGCCCTCGGTCGGCGTGCGGTCGAGTCGGTTCCGATGGGCTTCAGTCGTGGCCTTGCTCGCGCCCAGCGGCGTGCCGTCGCCGATCCACGCCTGTTCGAGCGAGTCCGCCGCCGCGAGCCGGACGAACTGTGGAGGGTCGGTAGAGCTGGCGGCGACGCCCCGGCTCGTCTCGGAACGGCTCCCCCGAAGGAACTCGTCGAGCGTGGCGGCCCAGACGTTCGAGACCGCGACCTCGTGGGTGTGCGGCGACCGAACGACGGCGAGGTCGTCGACGAGGAAGGGGAGCATCTCGACGCTGTCGGGGGTCGGTTCGACGTGGGCGGTGAGCTTCCACTGGGGAAGGTGTGGCTCGATGGTTTCGTAGGGGATGTCGAGGGCGGCTTCGAGCCGGGCCGCCAGCGGACGGTCGTAGAGCGCGCCGAAATCGAGCCCCAGCGTCGACTCCAGCGCCGACCGCTCGTGGAGGTCGACCGGCGACCGACCCTCGGACCGGCAGAGACAGTCGAGGAAGAAGACGCGCTTGAGGGTGCGTTCGACGGTGGTCTCGAAGCCGGCAGGGCCGTCCAGTTCGTACTCGAATCCCGTCTCGGTCCGGATTCGGGGTGGGTCGCCCGGAACCACTCGCGCGCCGAGGTAGTACGCTAGCGGCGCGACCACGAACACCGACCGGAGGTCGGCGGGAACTTCGATCGTCACCCCAGTGTCGGGCGGTTCGAGCCCCGCGAGATCGATCTCCTCGCCGAGTTCGACCGTCGGTGGGTGTCCTCGAAGGGTCGGATACGAGCGCTCGGGCGAGGTGGTCTTGAGTGCCGAACCGAATGTCGAAATCGCTTGCATCATGTGCTCCGGGTCCGACGTCGTCGTCACCGTCGCCGCCGGCCGGTCGTGGTGTGAGCGCGCGCCCACCAATACGTCGGCTTCCTCGCCGAACTCGATCGACATCCGTTCGGCGTCGGCGGTCAGGTCCACCGAGCTCTCGACCACGAAGTAGAGTTTTATCGGGGCGCTCAGCTCGATGCTGTAGGTTCCCTCGGGCAGGTGCTCGTCCGCGAAGTGTTCGGCGTGGGCGACCACGTCGTTTCCGTCACGGACGGTGGCGAGTACGATGTTCGGCAGCGAGAACGAACTGGTGCGGACCGAGACGGCGGCCTCGACCGGGCGTTCGAACGACTCCGTTTCGGCGGGCTCGGGCGTGACCGACTCCGGTGTCGAGAGCACGTATCGGTGCCGCTCTACCGGGTCCACCACCGCGAGTCCGCCTTCGGCGTCGGGTTCGAAGAACACGGTTCCCATCTATCACCAGCGCATCGTCATCTCGTCCGTCGTCGGTCCCGCCGTTGTCACTGGCGTCGAGATACGCCGCACCGTTAAAAATTCACGGGTTTCGGTGGCGAGGACGGTCCGGGCTACGACCGTCGCGGGCGTTCAGAGTACGGTGCCGAGCACGACGCCGGTGAGCAGCGAGAGCAACAGCACGCCGCCGGCGGTCGTGAGCGGGATCCGTTCGACTGGCGACCGACCCGGTCCCATCCGGTCGCCGGTTCGTTCGCTCGACGCCAGCACCACGACGCCGGCGGTGGCGAACCCGAGGCCGATGACCAGTCCCCAGAGGAACGTCAGCCCCGAGCCGCCGGCGACGACCATGGCGACCGCACGGCTCAGCACGAATCCCGTGCCGGCGATCACCGGTGCGCTGCCGACGACGCTCGCTCGATCGACCGAATCAGTGCGTCCGAGGGCCCCGACGACGGGGACCCGCGACGACCCCGTACCCGGGTAACGACGCGACATACTCCCGTGTGGAAAGATGGGTATATAAAACCACGTCAGACGGTCGTCAGACCCCCGGGCCCAAGGGGCTCGTTCGAGAGCGAACACCCATACTTATCCGGCGCGGATCGGGCCCATGACCGAGGAGCTCTACCTCCCGGCCGGGGAGTACCAGCGCACGTTCGACGCGGAGGTCGTCGCCGCCGACGGGGCCGGCCCGAGCGTCGTGCTTGACCGGACGCTGTTCTACAAGGAGGGCGGCGGCCAGCCACCCGACCACGGCACGCTCTCGTGGGACGGCGGCGAGGCGCGCGTCGTCGACGTCCGCAAGGACCACGGCGAGATCCGACACGAACTGGACGGTGACGTCCCCGAAGTGGGAACCGCGGTCCACGGCGACCTCGACTGGGAGCGCCGCCACGCCCACATGCGATACCACACCGCCCAGCACGTCGTCTCGAAGGTCGTCCTCGACGACTACGACGCGAGCACGGCGGGCAATCAGGTCTACCCCGACCACGCCCGTATCGACTTCGAACCGGCGGACTTCGACGAGTCCGACCTCCGGGCGATCGAGGAGCGCGCGAACGACCTCATCGCGCGCGACCTCCCAGTTCGAAAGGAGAACCGGTCGCGGGCGGCGCTCGAAGAGGAGACGCCCGAGGGCCGGACTAACCTCGACCTGATCCCCGAGAGCGTCGACCCGCTCCGGGCGGTCTCGATCGGCGACATCGACGTTTGTCCCTGCGGCGGCACCCACGTCGACTCCCTGGCCGAACTCGGCGAGATCCAGATCACCGACCGGACCTCGAAGGGCGCGAACGTCGATCGGATCGAGTTCGTTCTCCACGACCCCGCGACGGACGACTGACCGACGGCGCGTCGCGGGCGACCGGCGGGCCAGGGACCAGTATCTTAAAGGCCGTGACACCGATAGAGGACACCAATGCAACCTTTCGACAGCGAGAAAACCGAACTGGTGGACACCGTGGAGACGCTCGAAACCCTCGAACCGGGGAAGTTCAAGGCCTACGACGCCGGCGGGGAGTACACCATCGACCTCACCGACGACCACTACTTCCTCAGACCCGGGTCGCGGACACCCGTCGGGAAGCGAAGCGGGATCAAGATCTACCGCATCATCGACGACGACGAGTAGTCGTTCGAGACCGTCCGGAGACGGCATATTTCACTACCCCGTCGCTATCGGTCCGCCTCGACGACGGTGAGTTTGACCTGGTGGACGCCCTTCAGCGGCCGGATCCGGGACAGCAACGCCTCGATCCGCTCCCCGGTTCCGTCGACGGCGATCGACTCCAGACAGAGGTGGTCGCTGAGGTGGACGTGGTGGACCGCGATGATCGTCTCGGTGAAGTCGTGCTGGAGCTCGGTCATCGCGTCGCTCACACCGCTGTGGTCGTGTTCGTAGAGCACGACCACCGTCCCGCTGAGGGCCCCGGAGAGGTCGGTCTGCTGGTTGAACTCGGTGACGAACGCGCGGAGGGCGTCCCTCGTCGCCTCGGACCGGCTGTCGTACTCGCCGACGTCCACGACGGTGTCGAACTCGTCGAGGAGGCTTGGCGGAAGCGTGACGCTCATCCGCTCGATCTCCTCGCTCACGACTCGATGCCTCCCGAGCAGCCGGTCGGTCGCTGGGTACTACGATGTCGAAACGATGTCACACCATCCAGTATTACGATGGCGACCAAAAGTATTATCGCCGTGCTGAGGGTGGGTGCGGGTACGAATGCACATTCCGGATGGGTTTCTCGACCCCTGGGTTGCGGGCCTCCTCTGGCTCGGAACGGGGATGGCGGTCGGTGTCGCGGTCGTCCGTGCTCGCGGCGAACTCGGTGACGAGCGGACCCCGTTACTCGGCGTCGTGGCGGCCGGTATCTTCGCCGCCCAGATGCTGAACTGGCCGATCCCCGGCGGAACCAGCGCCCACTTCGTCGGCGGTGCGTTCGCCGGCATCCTCCTCGGGCCGTACCTCGGTGTCCTCGCCATGACGGCCGTCGTCACGATCCAGGCGCTCGTCTTCGGCGACGGCGGCATCATCGCGCTCGGCGCGAACCTCTTCACGATGGCCGTGGTCGACGTGCTCGTTGGCTACGTGCTCTTCCGACTCCTGCGGAGGGTGCACGAGAACGGCGCGGCGTTCGTGGCCGGCTGGGCGGCGATCACGGTTTCGGCGCTCGTGGTCGGGGTCGCCGTCGGTGCCTCGTCGGCGTTCGCCTACGAACTCGGTGTGACCGTTCCCGTCATGGTCGTCGGCCACGCGTTGCTGGGACTCGTCGAGGGGGCGATCACGGCCGCCGTCTACGGCTCCGTCGTGAACGCCCGACCGGACCTCGTCCTCGGACGGTTCGCGGACGAACCGGTCTCGCCGGAGGTGGACCTGTGAGCGCCGTCCGAACGAACCCGTGGGTTCGCCGGGCGTGTCTCGGTATCCTCGTTCTCGTCCTCTTGGCTCCGGTCTTCGGGTGGGCATCGGGGGCCGTCGGCTACGCCGAACCGCTCGAGAACGCCGCCGAGGCGACGGGTGCTGGCGATGCCGCCGTCACGCTCCACGCCGGGTTCCTCCCTGACTACGCGGTCCCCGGTCTCGGCGCGCCGCTCGGTACGCTGGTCTCGGCGCTCGTCGGGACGGCGCTGACCCTCGGTGTCGCCGTCGGGGTCGGTCGGCTCCTCGAACGGTGACCGGGGTCGTCGCGGCGTCCGTCGAAACGATCACGACCGCGCTCCGAGCCGTCTTCGCCGCCGAACGGGTCGCGACCGACGACGGTTTCTTACAGCGCCGCGACCCCCGCGTCTCGCTTCTCTCGATGACGGGGCTCGCGCTGGCCACGATGCTCACGCGAACGCTCGCGGTCGTGGTCGCGCTCGGTCTCGTGACGGTCGCGCTCGCGCGGCTGTCCGCCGTCCCGCTGCGCCGACTCCTCGCACGCTCGGCGGTCGTCCCGCTCGCGTCCGCGCTCGTCGTCCTCCCGCAGATCGTATTGCTTCCAGGCGACCCACTCGTAGAGGTGGTCGGCGTGACCGTCACCGAGGTAGGCGTCGCGTACGTCGTCCTGTTCACGTTGCGTGTCGGGGTCGGTGTCGCCCTCCTGTCGTTGGTCGTGATGACGACCCGGTTCTCGGCCGTGGTCGCGGCGATGCGGGCGCTCCGGATCCCGGTCGCGCTCGTCTGGACCATCGCCGTCACCTATCGGTACCTATTCCTGTTCTTCGACGAACTACAACGGCTGATCCTCGCACGGAACAGCCGGACGACCGGGGACTCGGGCCTCCGTGATGGTTGGCGCGACGCGCGGGGGATCGCGGGCACCTTCCTGTTGCGAACCCTCGACCGTGGCGAACGCGTCGGCCGCGGGATGCGGGCCCGTGGTGGTGCGCGACCGCCATCCCCCTACGGCCGGTCGCGAAGCCTCGACGGCGCCGACTACGCGCTGGTCGCGCTGGCCGTCGTCGCCGTCGTCGGGTCGGGGGTGATACGGTGGAGTCCGTGATCGAGGCGCGGGAGCTGACACACGAGTATCCGGACGGAACGACGGCGATCCGGGACGTCACGCTCGCCATCGAGGCGGGCGAACGGGTCGCGGTCGTGGGCGCGAACGGGTCGGGCAAGAGCACGCTCCAGCTTCTCCTCGGCGGGCTCGTCGATCCATCCGCCGGGGTGGTGGAGTACTTCGGTGAGACGACCGACGCCGAAGCGGTCAGGGACCGGCTCGGCGTGCTACTCCAGGACCCGAACGACTACCTCTTCAACACCACCGTCCGCGAGGACCTCGAGTACGGCCCGGCACAGCTCGGGATACCACGGGAGACGGCGGACCGGCGGGTGGCGGCGCTCGCCGACGAACTCGGACTTCGTGGGCTGCTGGACCGACCGCCGTTTCGGCTTTCGGGCGGCGAGAAGCAGCGGGCGGCGTTCGCGAGCGTGCTCGCGTTCGACCCCGACGTCCTCCTGCTCGACGAACCGTTCGGTGCCGTCGACGCCCACTACCGGGAGCGAATCCGACAGCTGGTGACCGACCACGAGGGGACCGTGGTGCTGTTCACGCCATCGCTCGACGCCGTCCCCGCGGTCGCCGAGCGCGTTGTCGTCGTCGGACGGGACGGCACCGTCGTCGCGGACGGTTCCGTTCGGGACGTCCTGACGGACGGCTCGCTGCTGGCCGAGAACGGGCTCCGACCGCCGGCGACGGTGCGGCTCTTCGAGGGGATCCTCGACACGGCCGAACTTCCCCTGACCGTCGCGGCGGCACGAGAGTATCTCCTCCGCGAGGAGGGGTAGCGTCCCCGTTCGTACGTGCTCGACCGTCGTCTCCACGGGGCGGTCGTGACGGCGGCTCTATATCCGTCACAGTTTCTCGACGAATCATGTTTTTAGTTCTTCATTATAGACACATGGTTTTTCCGCCGTTCCGGGCGTCGATCACAGATTTAAATAGGGGTTGTGTAGAATCGTCGTTGATGGGTATTAACGAGGTAGGATCCGGACTGCTTCAGACAGGTATCGTTCCAGCGCCGCTCCTGGCGCTGCTCGTCGGCACGATCATCGTCATCCTTCTGTTGGCGTGGCTTGACGTCCCGGCGTTTCTCGGGCTGATAATCGCCGCGTTCGCCGTCGGACTGGTCGCGCCACAGGTCGCGCTCGGGAACGTCCCGACGCGGATCGCGGAGGCGTTCGGTGAGAACATGGTCGGTATCGGGATCCCGATCCTGATGGCGGCGATAATCGGGAAGTCGATGACCGAAAGCGGTGCCGCCCAGCGGATCGTCCGCGGGTTCGAGTCGCTCACCGGGCGGGACCGCGCCGAGTACTCGCTGTTCGGCAGCAGTTTCGTGATCGCGATCCCGGTCTTCTTCGACAACGTCCTCTACCTCCTGACGCCGCTCGCGCGTACCGCGGCGGCGCGAATGGAGGACAACTACACGCTCTATCTCATCGCCGTCGCCGGTGCAGGGGTCGTCACCCACGGGTTCGTGCCGCCGACGCCCGGCCCGCTCGCGGCCGCGGACCAGCTCAGCGCGAACCTCGGGACGACCATCGTGGTCGGCCTGCTGGTCGGGCTCCCGACCGCCGCGTTCGTCAGCATCGGCTTCGGGAAGTGGATCAACAGCCGGATGGACATCCCGCTCCGGGACTCGATGGGGATGACGACCGACGAACTCGAGACGATGAGTTCGAAGTCGACCGACCGGCTGCCGGGGATCGTCGAGTCCCTCCTGCCGATCGTCATCGCCGTCGGCTTCATCGGGGCGAACACCACCGCGAGCAACATCTTCGGCGTCGGTGGCCAGCTCGGCGCGGTCATGAGCTTCATCGGCGACGTGAACCTCTCGCTGACGCTCGCGGCGGTCGTGGCGGCGATCACCTACTACCGCGAGAGCTCCCTCGACCGAACCGACTGGGGCGAGGAGCTCACGCAGGCGCTCCAGAGCGGTGGGAACATCGCGGCGATCACCGCCGCGGGTGGCGCGTTCGGGGCGATGCTCGCCGCCGCGGGCATCGGTGAGTACATCGCGGGCATCCTCAGCGGGTTCGGGCTCGGTATCCTCGTCACCGCGTGGGTGATCGCGACCGCGGTCCGCATCGTCCAGGGCTCGGCGACCGTCGCGATCCTCACGACCGCCGGGATCGTCGCTCCGCTCGCCGGCGGGTTCGAGCCGAACGCCGCCTACCTCGTGATGGCGATCGGCGCGGGCGCGACGACCTTCTCGTGGTACAACGACAGCGGCTTCTGGATCATCAAGGAGCTCGGCGGGCTCACGCAGGTCGAGACCCTCAAGACGTGGAGCGTCGCCACGACGCTCGTCTCGGTGTTCGGCTTCGCCTTCACCGTGCTGTTCTCGACGTTCCTCCCGCTGAGCTAAGCCGTCGACGCACCGTTTTTGGAAGGACCGTTTACGAACGTCGAGCGGCGAGCCACGCGCTCGCCGCCCACGCGCCCGCGACGAGTGCATCGAGCGCCGCGAGCCGACGGTAGTTCTCGCTGTAGCCGGCGAAAAGCAGCATGCTGAGCGCGTGGAGCACGTCGACACCCACACCGGCGTTTTCCCACGCTTCGGAGCGCGTTCGGCCCACCGTGAGCGCCTGGAGAACGTGTCTCGCACCCAGGAGACGACCGACAGCCACGGCCCGCGACGGCCGCTTGCCGGCGACGCGTCCGACGACGGGTCCCGACGCGACGACCAGCAACGCGCCGTAGACGCAGCGCGCGACGGCGAGTCGTCTCATTCGGTCTCGTCCGATCCAGTCCCGGAATCGTCGTCACTCCCGCCGAGCCGGAGGCGGGCGAACAGCGTGAGGAGCAGTGCCGCGACGACGCCGATCGACCGACGGTGTTTCGCGAGCTGGAGCTGGCGGCTGATGGGGATCGCGCGGTCGTCGAACGGGCCGTGCGCGCCCGCGTCGCCCTCGATGGGGTCGAAGAGGTTGTCGGGGCGGTCGGGGTCGTAGTCGAGGTCCGAGAACTGGCCGCTGTAGGCGGTCCGCGCGAGGTAGTGGTCGACGAACCACGGCACGAGCTTGTTCCCCCAGATGGTCTTCAGCGACGCGCGGCCGACGTAGAGCTCTCGCCGGTCGTGATAGGCGACCCAGTGGATCGCGTCGGCGGCGATCTCGGGCTGGTAGATCGGCGGGACGGGCTGGGGATACTCGTCGACGTGGCCTCGGCAGTGCTCGAACTGCGGGGTGTTGAGCCCCGGGAGCTGGACCATCGAGACGTCCACGTCCGAATCGTTGTGGATCAGCTCCGTGCGGAGGGACTCGGTCATCCCGCGGATCGCGAACTTCGAGCCGCTGTAGGCCGACTGGAGCGGGATCCCCCGATACGACATCGCCGACCCGACCTGGACGAGCTTCCCCTCGTCGCGCGGGACCATCCTGGAGAGCGCGGCCCGCGAGCCGTTGACGGCCCCGAGGTAGGTGACCTCGGTAACGCGGTTGTACTCCTCGGGATCGACGTCGAGGAACTCCGCGAAGACGGTCGTCATCGCGTCGTTGATCCAGACGTCGATCGGGCCGAACTCGTTCTCTATCTCGTCGGCGGCGTCCTCGACCGCCTCGTGCTCGGTGACGTCGGTCGGCACCGCGAGCGCCTCGCCGCCCGCTTCTTCGACATCCGCTTTCGTGGCGTCGAGTCCGTCCTCGCCCCGCGCGAGCAGGCCGACGCGTGCGCCGTCCTCGCCGGATTTTCGAGCTGTGGCCCGTCCGATCCCCGAGGTCGCACCGGTGATGACGACCACGTCGGCGTCGTCTGCCGTCACGATTCCACCCTCCGGATTCGTGGTGTGTGTTCGGTCATACGACTGTCAAGACCTCCGACCGTGGTGGAGTTATCCGACCGGCTTGCGAATACACATCGGCTAAGACCCCAGGGGAACGGGGATAGAAGCATATACCCGTCGCACGGTCGATCGATCTACAAATGAGACCGACCGCCGTTCCGGCTGCCGCATCGTCCGTCGAACAGTGGATGCCGGTTCTACGAACGCGATGAGCGGGTACAAACCGCTCGCCGACTACGGGCTGATCGGCAACCTCGAGACCTGCGCGCTCGTCGGTCGCGACGGCGCGATCGACTGGTGCTGCCTCCCGCGGCTCAACTCCTCGTCGGTCTTCGCGGCGGTCCTCGACGCCGACCGGGGCGGCCGATTCACCATCCAACCCACCGGCGAGTTCGAGTCGGAACAGCAGTACATGGAGCGGACGAACGTCCTCCAGACCACTTTCCACACCGACACCGGGACCGCGACGGTGACCGACTTCATGCCGCTCTCGGCCGGTAACGACGGCAACCAGCCGAAAGTTCGCGGGCTCTATCGCGAGGTGGCCTGCACCGACGGCAGCGTGGACCTCGAGGTCGCGTTCGAACCACGGTTCGACTACGCCCGCTCCGAGACCCAGGTCGAGTCGATCGACGACGGCGTGGTGGCGACCGGCGAGGCCCGCCGGATCGCGCTGTCGAGCCCGGTCGACCTCGACGCCGACGGTGATTCGGCGAGCGCGTCGTGGTCGCTCGACGAGCACGACCCCGAGTGGTTCGTGCTCGAATACGGGACCCGGGCTCCCCGGGAGCCCGAGGCGTGCGAGCGGCTGCTCGACGACACCGTGGAGTTCTGGCGCGGTTGGACCCACGCCTGTGACGGCGAGGACTGCCCGTTCGCGGGCTACAACCACGACGCCGTGGTGCGTTCGGAGCTCGCGCTCAAGCTCCTCACCTACCAGGGAACCAGCGGGATCACCGCCGCACCCACGACGTCGCTCCCCGAAGTGCTCGGCGGGGTCCGAAACTGGGACTACCGGTACAACTGGATCCGCGACGGTGCGTTCACGGTGCGAGCCTTCGCCAACCTCAGCGACATCCAGGAGGCCGTCGACTACCTCGACGACTTCCTCCGACTGAGCCGCGAGGTCGACCCGAGCGAGATGCAGCCCCTCTACGGCCTCCAACACGACTCGACCTACGAGGAGACCGAGCTCGACCACCTCGAAGGCTATCGGGAGTCCTCACCCGTGCGGATCGGCAACGGCGCGGCCGACCAGCTCCAGCTCGGCATGTACGGCGAGCTCGTGCTCGCGATCCACCAGCTCTCGTGGTCGGACCGGGAGATCGCGGGCGACGACTGGACCGCGATCCGGGAGATCGTCGAGTTCGTTCGCGAGGCGTGGGAGCGCCCCGACGCGGGCATCTGGGAGATGCGGAGCGGGCCGAAACAGTTCGTCCACTCGAAGGCGATGTGTTGGGTCGCGATCGACCGCGCGATCGAGATGGCCGAGGAACACGGCTTCGACGCGCCGCTCGACGACTGGCGGGCCGACAGGGAGACGATCAAGGAGACCGTCATCGAACGCGGCTTCGACGAGGAGCGCAACACGTTCACGCAAGCCTTCGACGACGACCAACTCGACGGCTCGCTGCTCCTGCTCCCGCTCTCGGGCTTTCTCGATTTCGACGACCCCCGGATCCAGGGTACCATCGAGGCGATCCGCGAGGAACTCACCACCGACGACGGGCTGGTCTATCGTTACGAGGACGACGACCTCCCCGGCCAAGAGGGAACCTTCGTGCTGTGTTCGTTCTGGCTCGTGAACTGCCTCGCGCTGCTGGGCGAGGTCGACCGCGCGCGGGAGATCTACGACACCCTCTGTGGCTACACCAGCCCGCTCGGGCTCGTCTCCGAGGAGATCGACCCGGACTCGGGCGAACTGCTGGGGAACTACCCACAGGCGTTCAGTCACATCGGGCTCGTCAACAGCGCGCTCTACCTCCACGAGGCCGAAACCGGCGGGGCCGTCGAGCCGTTCCAGACGCAATCGACGTGACCCACGGGCGGGGACGAGGCGGAGATTCGTCCCCGCGATCCGGCTCGGGTCGGCCGGTTACCGGAAACGAAGTCGGGACTCCGCTGGGTATTTACCCCCACCGCTCCAGTTCCGGGTATGCATCGTTCCGCGTTCGCACCGAGACGGCAGGCGCAATCGCTTGAATCGGCAAGCGAAAGCATCGAGCGGGCGGCCGTTCTCGATACGACCGTGCCATGCTGAACGCGACGATCCTCGTCGCCGCCGTGCTCGGCCTCGCGCTCGCGGGCTTCGTCTGGCGGTCGTACACCGCCCAGACCACGGCCGGCAGACCGGCGACCGACGGGGGATTCCTCCCCGAGAGCGCCGGCACCGAGACGGGGGCCGAGACCGAGGCGAAGGTCGGCGGCATCACGCGCTGGCTCACCACCACCGACCACCGCGACATCGGGATCATGTACATCGTCTTCGGGACGATCGCCGCGATCTGGGGCGGCGTCGACGCGATGATGATCCGGACCGAACTCCTCACCCCGCAGGCCGACGTCTGGACCGCGGGTACCTACGACGCCCTCTTCACCACCCACGGGCTGACGATGCTGATCCTGTTCGTTACGCCCGTCTTCTTCGGCATCGCGAACTACTTCCTCCCGCTCCTCATCGGGGCCGACGACCTCGCCTTCCCCCGGATCAACCTGCTCGGCTTCTGGATGCTGCCGCCCGCGCTCGTGCTGATCCGCGGCGGCCTCATCGTCAACATGACGGCGAAGTTCCTCGGGCTGATCGTCCCGGTCGACGCGATCGACTTCCTGTTCGCGATCCAGCCGCCCGAGATCGGCTGGTACATGTACGCGCCGCTGTCGCTCCAGTCGGCCAACCCGCAGGTCGACTTCCTGTTACTCGGCCTCCACCTCTCGGGGATCGCGACGGTGCTCGCGTCGGTCAACTTCATCGTCACGGTGTTCACCGAGAAGAGCGACGAGGTGTCGTGGGCCGACCTCGACCTCTTCACCTGGACGCTCGTCACGACCGCCGGGATCGCCCTGCTGGCGTTCTCGGTGCTCGGGAGCGCGCTCATCATGCTCCTGCTCGACCGAAACTTCGGGACGACGTTCTTCGCGCTCGAACAGGGCGGGGCGATCCTCTGGCAACACATCTTCTGGTTCTGGGGCCATCCGGAGGTCTACATCATCGTGTTACCGGGCTTCGGGCTGATGAGCCTCATCCTCCCGAAGTTCTCGGGTCGGACCCTGTTCGGTCGCCGGTTCGTGATCTACTCGACGTTCGCGATCGGCGTGCTCTCGTTCGGCGTCTGGGCCCACCACATGTTCACGACGGGTATCGACCCCCGGATCCGCGCGAGCTTCATGGCGGTTTCACTTGCCATCGCGATCCCGAGCGCGATCAAGGAGTTCAACTGGATCACCACGATCTGGAAGGGGCGGGTCAGGCTGACCGCCCCCATGCTGTTCTGCGTTGGCGGGCTGAGCACGTTCGTGATCGGCGGCATCACGGGCGTGTTCCTCGCGGCGATCCCCGTCGACATCCTCTATCACGACACCTACTACGTCGTGGGTCACTTCCACATGATCCTGATGGGCGTGATCCCGTTCATGATGATGGCCGCGAGCTACTACTGGTTCCCGATCATCACGGGGAAGATGTACAACCAGCCGCTCGCACGTTTCCAGGCGGTCACGATGGTCATCGGGGTGATCGTGACCTTCGGCGCGATGCTCATCACCGGCGCGCTCGGGCTTCCCCGCCGATACGCCACCTACCCCGCCGAGTTCACGGGGCTGATGGAGATCACCACCATCGGCGCGTACGTCATCGGGATCAGCGTCCTGCTCTGGCTCTACAACATGCTCCGCTCGTACTGGGCGGGCGAGCGTGTCACCGAGGCCGACGTTTGGGACCTGAAGGAGACCGGGCAGTTCACCCGTGAGTGGCAGTGGTTCGAGAAGCAGCTCGCCGAGCGCTACGCCACCGACGGCGGTTCGGACGGAATCGAGGCGGACGAAACCCCCGGGACCGACGGATGAGCGACGACGAGAAGGACCTCCACGGCGAGGACCACGGGGACTTCCAGGAGCACTTCGCACCCGTCGTCCGGAGCTTCTGGCGAACGATGACCAGCCGGTCGTTCCAGACCTACACGATATCGTTCGTGGGGATGATCATCCTCTCGGCCAGCATCGGCGGCGTCATCCTCGGACCCTACGCCGCGATCCAGCCGACCTACGGGCTCTGTGACAGACCGGTCGTCGAGGTCTACTCGCCGGCGGACACCGCGGAGCTCACGGCCGGCGACGAGCCGCCGAACTTCAGGCAGTTCTCCTACGACGAACTCACGCCGATGGAGCAGGAGACCTTCGATGAGGCCCGAACGAGCGCGCTCCAGGAGGCCGAGCTCGACGGACGGACGGCGCACTTCGAGGAGCTTCGCAACGGCTCCGTCGTAACCTACGAGGGCGAGTCGTACTACACCGTCGTCGCGTCGCTCGACGACTGCGTCGACGAGACCGCGTTCAACGTGCCGCTCAGCATCGTCGGGGTCGTCGTGGGGCTCGGCCTCTCGGCCGCCCCCGGGCTCCGGCGATGGTTCAACTAATCCATGACCGAGTACTCGATCCACCGACCACGATTCACGGGGACCACCAGGAACGACTGGGTGTTCCCGACCGCACAAGACTTCGACACGAGCGACCTCTCGGCCGCCGCCGACCGGTTCCTGGTGTCGGCCTCGGGCTTCGAGGAGCCCGACTCGCTCGACGACCTCTACCTCCCGGTCGTCGACCGCCGGGGCGAGCTCAGTCTCAACGCGCTCTTCGCGGCGCGGGACGGCCCCTACGACGCCGACCAGATCCCGGACCTCGATGCGGACACGCGGGCGGAGCTCGATACCCTCATCGACGACCTCGGGACCGAACACTTCGAGGAGTACCAGGAGGTCGTCGTGAGCGATGCCGACTGGGCGGCCGCCACGGGCGGTGCGCCCGCGAACCCGACCGGCGGCGTGGTCGGTGACACCATCACGGCCGCCGAGGCCTCCTACTCCTCGACGGGTGCGACGATCGGTTTGCTCTTCCTCGCGGTGGCGACGGTCGCGGTGAACCGGCTTCGCGGCCGCCGGTAGACCCCGGTCGAACGGTTATTGAAACGTCGTTCCGACGAAGGCGATGTCGGTACGCGGTTCGGCGTACTCGAAGGCCAGTCCCATGACCAGCCCGTAGAGACACTGCCCGATGAAGGTCAACACGAGGAACATCGGGAGGCTCACGTTGGGGCTGTAGAAGGCGATCGCGAAGCCCGCCCAGCCGATCGCCGCGAACGTGATCCCGGAGACCGCCATCCGCCAGCCGGGGAGGTACTCGTGGAGCGCCGCGAACAGGAACGGCCACGTCGTCATCCCGCCGCCGACGAAGATGAGGTAGCCGAGCACCGGGTCGCCCTCACCCGCGAGCGGGTCGCTCAGCCCGGCCATGACGGCCATCTCGCCGAACTGGACGGGGTCGAACGCGTCGAGAAAGAGGGCGAGGGCCAGCACCGCCGAGAAGGCCAGCGTACCGAGCCCGCCGGCGATCCCGCCGACGAGCCCGCCCACCACGATGCGTCGGAGGTCGCCCCGCGCTTTGCTTTCGGATTCGCCGGTAACCTCTTCGACGAGTGAGCCCGTGTCGGCCATGCGAGCGATTACGGCCGGGGTAGCAAAAGCCCCTCGCCCGGGGAACCGCGGGCCGACGGTTCTGGCCGACGACAGCAGATACTTGTGCGGGGCCCCCCGATCGTAGCTCGATGAACCGCAGACAGGCGACGGCCGGGGTGGCGCTGACGGCGTTCCTGACGATCGCTGTCGAGCCGGTCGCCGCGCAGTCGATCAACAAGACCCTGATCGAGAGCCTGAACCGGCAGCTCCTCTACGTCGCCGTGCCGCTCGCGATACTCGTCGAGGTGATCCTGTTCTACGCCGTCTGGAAACACAAGGACAACGACGACCCATCGCCGACGAAGGAGAACCGCTCGCTCGAGATCACGTGGACGATCGCCACCGCGATCATCCTGCTGTTCGTCGGGTTCGCGTCGTACAACATCCTCACGGACCCGTACATCTCGCCCTCGCTCACCGAACAGGAGCAGGCCCTCGGCGGCGACCAGAACCTCGAAGGGGCCGTCATGCCCGCGAACGACGACGACGCGGTCATCGTTCGCACCATCGCCTACCAATGGGGGTGGGACTTCGTCTACCCCGAGGAGAACGTCACGACCGACAACACCACGGTCGTCCCAGCGAACACGGACGTCTACTACCACCTGACGTCACGTGACGTGTTGCACGCCTTCCACGCGCCCGAACTCGGGCTGAAGATGGACACCATCCCCGGCCAGTACAACACCATCCGGACGAACATCACCGAACCGGGCACCTACCGGGTCTACTGTTCGGAGTTCTGTGGGGCGGGCCACTCCCGGATGTACGCCAACCTCACGGTCGTGAGCCAAGACCGATACCAGGCCTGGTTGTCAAACCAGAACCGAACCGACGTCCCGACACGGGTGAGCGCGGAGAACGCGACCAACGTCACCGGGTCGGTCGCCGCACCGCCGGTCTGAATTTCACGTGAAAATCAGGCGCTAACGCCTCACCGTCACGGTGCTGAGACTGAACAAAACTTCTGCGCTACTAACTACTGTTGACGTGCATGCGAAAGTCCTAGCTTCTGTTTCGCTTGGAAGGGTTGCAGGCGAACCCTAGAGGGAGTGAGTCATACGCAGTAGCAGCACCCACCGCCACATCCAACTACACGACAATCACATCCACACGAGCCACCGGGTGGAATGCCTGCACAGACAGAACACCCGCTCGCAACCCGAACAACAGCTCGGGCAACTACAACCAGTACCTTGGACGGTCACTCCGGGTGTGGCGTCCCGAACGAGAGGAGTACTGGGGCGTGGCACTTCCTGTAGGCGCACGAATCTCCGTCCACGAATCTGAAACGCCCAACCCAGCGTTGCGGTGCGGCCGTGGGAATCCTCGCCCTTCAGCGCGGGGAGGACGTCAAAGCGAGAACTCGGCTCCGAAGTAGAGCAGCGCGATGATGAAGATCCAGACGATATCGACGAAGTGCCAGTAGTACGATATCGTCACCATCGAGGTGTCCCGCCCGTCCGAGAGCTGGCCGAGCAGGCCGCGGGCGAACAGGATGCCGAGGAAGATCGTCCCGGCGAGAACGTGGAGTCCGTGCAGCCCCGTGAGCCCGAAGAACGCGCTCCCGAAGATCCCGGTGGTGATGGTGAAGCCCTCGTGGATGACCAGGGTGTAGTACTCGTATATCTGGCCCGAGACGAAGATCACGCCGAGCAGTATCGTGACGCCGAGCAGGCCGAGAAAGCCCCGCCGGTTCCCCTCTTCGAGCCCCTGGTGGGCGTAGTGGAGGGTGAAACTGCTCGCCACCAGCGCGACCGTGTTGACGATCAACACCGGTGTGAGGAGTTCGGGGAGTTCGCCCGGTGGCCACTGGTCGACCCGGATGAAGGCGTAGTAGACGAACCCCGCCGAGAACGTCGCGATGTCGGTCAGGATGAACAGGATCATCGCACCCCGGAGCGCGCCGGGCTCGCGATCCTCGGTGCTCCGGGTCCAGAAGTCGACGAGGAAACCCTGGTAGAACCAGCCGAACGCCCCGGCGATGAACCCCAGCGAGCCGAGGGCGAACACCGCCGGGCCGATCGTCGGCGGTATCGGCGCGTTCTCGCCGGTCCCGAAGAAGTAGAGCCCGGCCCCGAAGTAGAGACCGATCAGCCCGACCGTACAGGCGACGGGCCACCACGTCGCTTCCTCGTGCCCGGTGGGGAAGTCACGCCACAGGGCTTCGTCCTCGCCGGTCTCCTCGACCGTCTCGCTCGTCGTCCCCATGCCCCCGATTGCGTCGAGAGCGATAAAAACACCCCGCCTGCGGCCGTCGACGGGTACGGCTTCACAAACTAAATGACGCCGGTGCCCGTGGAGGGAAACGAACCTCCTCATGTCGTCGCCCGAATCCCCGCCGGTGCTGGAGCCCTCTTGGAGAACCGCCTTCGGATTGGCCGCGGTCACCACCGGCTACCTCGTCGCGCTCGTGGGTATCGCCGTGTACGCGTGGGCCGAGATCCACGCCATCGCGTTCGTCCCGACGCTCGCGGTCTCGGTCGTCGGCTTCCTCGTGATGGTCGCCGGGGGCGGGCTGGTCTGGCGCGAACGGGCCTGACTACGCCTCGTCGTCCGCTTCGTGGTCCATCCCCGTGGCGATGCTGCTGATCTTGGCCGCGGTCCCCGAACGGCCGGTCTGGTCGGCCTCGGCGATGATCCGACCCGTGACGTAGGTGGTGATCGCGAGCACCACGAACGGGATCACGAGCAGGCCGAGGCTGGTCCCGACGGCCATCGCGTCGGCCGGGAAGGGGTCCGCCAGGATGAACAGCGCGAAGAAGAAGATGATCATCCCCATCGGTATGAAGTTGACCGTGAGGTCGAGCAGCGTCTCCCGGTTGAACACTCGGTCGGCCATTGAACGTCGGTACGCGCTCGGGGGTTATGTAGGTTGAGATACCGACGGCGGCCCCGAGCGCTCGACTTGTGTACGAAGACCTTATACAAAACCGAATAATCCCGCATTCATAGTGTATTGGACGGATGGCTCCGAGAACGGGAAATAAATTGGGGATTTTGGTGGCCAGATTTATTTATACACTCCTCCCTGGGTCGAAGCGTGACGAACACCGTGTCGAAACACGTTATACGTGAAGAATCACCGGTATCGGGGGACTGATCCTACAATGACCCACAAAAAGGAGGACTGGAAGGCGGGGTTGTACGGCGACGAGGTGCGCGAGAAACTGATCGAGTTCGCCGAATCGGGCTGGGAGTCGATCCCCGAGGACGAACGCGAGGTGTGGTTCTCGCGGTTCAAGTTCTGGGGGGTCTTCCACCACCGCTCGGGCCAGGAGAGCTACTTCATGATGCGGCTCACCAACTGCGGGGGGGTCCTCGAACCCGGCCAACTCCGTGCCATCGCCGAGGTCGCCGCGGAGTACGCGACCGGACCCGTTGACAACCCCGAGTTCGGCAACGGCTGGATCGACCTCACCACCCGCCAGTCGGTCCAGCTCCACTGGATCAAACTCGAAGACATCCCCGAGATATGGGAGAAACTCGAAGCCGTGGGTGTCTCCAGTCGCTCGTCCGGCGGGGACACCATGCGGAACGTCTCGGGCTGTCCGGTCGCTGGGAAGGACGCCCACGAGTACGTCGAGACGCGGCCGCTGCTCGACGAGATCCAGAACGACCTCCGGGGCGACAACGCGCTCGCGAACATGCCCCGGAAGTTCAACATCTCGGTCACGGGCTGTCGCGAGGGCTGTGCCCAGGACTCGATCAACGGCGTGGCGCTCGAACCCGCACGAAAGCTGGTCGATGGGGAAACAGTCAGAGGCTTCAACATGCGGGTCGGTGGCGGCCTCGGTGGGCGTGAACCCCGGCGGGCGCGCTCGCTCGACGTCTTCGTCGAACCCGAGCACGCCTACGACGCGGTCCGAGCGTTCGTCGAACTCTACCACGCCGAGGGGAATCGTGAAAACCGGAGCAAAAACAGGTCCAGATTCTTCGTCGACGACTGGGGTACCGAGAAGATCCGCGAGGCGATGGCCGAGAAGGTCGACTTCGATCTCGCGTACGGCGGGACGGACCTCAGAAAGGAGTACACCTACAATGCCGGTCGGTCCGACGAGGCGGGCCGCCACGACCACGTCGGCGTCCACGAACAGCCCGACGGGCGGTACTACGTGGGGTTGAACACGCCCGTGGGACGGGTGCCCGCCGACGAGGCGCTCGAACTCGCCGACCTCGCCGACGAGTACGGTTCGGGGGAAGTCAGACTCACCCGCCGACAGAACCCGCTCGTGATGGACGTTCCCGAGGCGAAGCTCGACGAGCTGCTCGCCGAGCCACTGCTCGACGTCCACTCGCCGGACCCCGACGTGTTCACCCGCGGGGCGATGGCGTGTACGGGCACGGAGTTCTGTTCGCTCGCGCTCACCGAAACCAAGGCCCGGATGGCAGCGACGCTCCGGTGGCTCCAGGCGAACGTCGACATGCCCGACGACGTCTCCCAGGTCAAGATGCACTTCTCGGGCTGTACCGCCGACTGCGGGCAGGCGCTGACCGCCGACATCGGGCTCCAGGGGATGCGCGCCCGGAAGGACGGCGAGATGGTCGAGGCGATGGACATCGGCGTGGGCGGCGGCATCGGCCCGGACCCCGCGTTCATCGACTGGGTCCACCAGCGCGTGCCGGCCGACGAGGCACCGGGGATGATCAAGAACCTCCTCGACGGGTTCGTGGCGCTCCGGGACGACGGCCAGACCTTCCGGGAGTGGGTCGAGTCCACGGGCGACGGCACTATCGCCGAACTCGCCCAGCCCGAGGAGACCGACTACGTGGACCCGTGTCTCACCGACGCGAAGCAGTCGTGGTACCCATTCGACGACGGCGAGGGGCCGGCCCCGACCGCCGCCGACGGCACGCCGATGGAGGCCGACGATTGAGATGCATCGGCGCTTCCTCGACGTCACCTCGCGAACCACGTTCGACCACCTCCCGGCGCGCGCCGAGGGCGACGGCTGGGCCCGCGAATCGATCGCCGTCCTCGACGTCGAATCGCCGCGGGGCGAGGACCACGTCGAACTCGGCTTCGAACTCGACGGCAGCACCGAAGTGCTCCCGCACCACGTCGACCGAATTCCGCTCGCGCCCGACCAAGCCCGGACGCTCGCGGCCGACCTCGAAGCCGCCGCGGCGGCCGCAGAGCGGGGCGAGGCGATGGTCAGCAGGAGGGGGTGAGATGGGCGAGCCGGTCCCGACGACGTGCATGCGGTGTGCGGTCGGCTGTGGGCACGTCCACGAGGGGGTCGACCTCGGCCACGGTATCGCGTCGGTCCGGGGCGACGTCGCCCACCCCGTGAACCAGGGGCTCGCGTGCCCGCGCGGCATCCGCGAGAGCGCGAATCCAAGCGGCGAGTGGCTGACCCGGCCCAAGGTCCGCCGCGACGGCGAACTCGTCTCGACGACGTGGGACGTGGCGCTCGACCGGGTGGCCACGGCGTTCGAGAACGTTCTCGAAACCGATCCGGACGGTCTCGCGGTGCTGGGCAGCGGGCAGCAGACGAACGAGGCGGCGTACGCGCTGGGCAAGCTCGCTCGTGGTGGCTTTGGAACCAGGTTCTACGATGCGAACACGACCCTGTGTATGGCGAGTGCGGTGACGGCCTACTACGACGCCTTCGGGAGTGATGCCCCACCCTGCACCTACGAGGACGTTCCGAAGGCGAAAACACACCTCGTGTGGGGCGCGAACCCCGCCGTCGCCCACCCCGTCATGTTTCGCTGGATCGCGGAGAGCGCCCGCGAAGAGGGAAGCCGGCTCGTCGTCGTGGATCCAATCGAGACGGAGACGGCCGAACGGGCCGACACTCACGTCGGCCTCGCACCGGGCGGCGACCTCGCGCTCGCGCGTGCGGTTCTCGCTCGTACCCTTGACCGCGACCTCGTGGATCGCGAATTCGTCGAGAACGCCACCGACAGGTTCGACGCGCTCCGTGATGAGCTTCCGGTCGCCGAGTCGGCGGCCGCGACCGCTGGTGTCCCGATGGACGTCGTGGACACGCTCGTTGAGGCGCTCGCCGACCCGACGTTGCTCTACTGGGGAATGGGGGTCAACCAGAGCAGCCGCGGGACGGCGACCGCGCGGGCGCTGATCGACCTCTGTCTCGCGACCGGGAACCTCAGACCGGGGAGCGGGCCGTTCTCGCTCACCGGCCAAGCCAACTCGATGGGAACCCGCGTCTGTTCGTCGAAGGGAACGTGGCCGGGCCACCGCGACTTCGCGGACTCCGACGAGCGCACCGCTGTCGCGGACGCGTGGGGAATCCCGGAAGAACGGCTCCCGGCGGACACCGGTCCCGGTCCCGTGGGGGTCGTCGAGGCCATCGACGACGGGCCGGTCGAGGCGGTCTGGGCGGTGGCGACGAACCCGGTCGCGGGGCTCCCCGACGCGACGGCCGCCCGGGACCGCCTCGACGACGTCTTCCTGGTCGTGCAGGACGCCTTCCGCAGCGAGACGGCCGACCTCGCCGACGTGGTGTTGCCGGCGGCGACGTGGGGGGAGTCCGAAGGCACCACCATGAACATGGAACGGACCGTCTCGCGGGTCCGCGCCGCGACCGAGCCACCCTCGGAAGTCAGAACCGACCTCGACATCGTCACGACCGTCGGGGACCGGCTCGTTCCCGGACTGTTCGACGCACACGACCCGAAAGGAGTCTTCGAGGAGTTCGTCGCGCTCACGGCGGGAACCGACGCCGACTGTTCGGGCATCAGTTACGAGCGCTTGGAGCGCGAGCGGGCGGTGCGCTGGCCCGCCCCCGACCCCGACTCATCGGGTGGCTACCGCTACTACGACCCCGATTCGGGGTCGGGTAGCTGGGAATTTCCGACCGCGACGGGCCGCGCACGCTTCTCGACCGGATTCGGTGGAGGGGTTCCCGAACCGACGACCGACGAGTACCCGCTCACCCTGACGACGGCCCGCGAGGCCGACGCCTACAACACCGGCGTCAGAACCCGCGATTCGGTCGACGAACCCGGCGACCCCGTCGCGCGCGTCAACCCGACGACACTCGACCGGTTCGCCGAACCCGGTGACGACCGGCTGACCGTCGAATCGAGACGGGCTTCGGTCCCGGTGTCGGCGGTTCCCGACGCGGCGATCCCGGAAGGGATGGTCTGGCTGCCGGTCCACCACCCCGCGACCAACCGGCTCACGATCCCCGCCACCGACCCCGAGTCGAACGAACCCAACTACAAGCAGTGTGCGGTCCGCCTCGTCGCCGCCGACCAGTGGGCCGACTCCGGTGCCGCCCGCGCGGTGCTCCACGACGGCGGGGTGTCACGTCCACGCGGTAGCGATGGCGAGGTGAGCAGATGAGCCTCGTCAGGATGACGAAGTGGCGGACGTTGTTGCTCGCGACCGTGAGCTTCAACTTCTCCTTTCTGATCTGGTTCTCGTTCGCGCCGTTCACGGGCCCGATGGCCGAGGAGTTCGGGCTCTCGCTCGCCGAGATCGGCCTCCTCGCGAGCGCGAACATCTGGCTCGCGCCGTTCGGTCGGATCCTGACCGGCTGGCTCTCCGACAAGTACGGTGCCCCCGTCGTCTTCGCGATCGTGCTCGGCTACGTCGGCGTCTTCTCGATCGTCAGCGCGTTCGCCCAGAGCTACGCGCTCTTCTTCGTCGTCCGTCTGATCGTCGCCACCGCGGGGATCACGTTCGTGATCGGCATCCAACACGTCTCGGAGTGGTTCGAGGAGGAGCGCCTCGGCACCGCCGAGGGCGTCTACGCCGGGATCGGGAACGCGGGGGCGGCGGCGGGGGCACTGCTGCTCCCGCGGATCTTCGGCGCGGACTGGAGCGGCCCGTTGTTCGAGACCAACTGGCGGGCGGCTTTCTTCTACACCGGCGTGGTCTCGATCCTGCTCGCGGTCGTCTACTACGCGGTCGGCGAGGCGGCGTCGAGCGAGGAGCGCCGTCGGGCCACCGCCGACAACGCCAGCCTCAAACAGTGGATCTACACCGCCACACGGTACGGCACCGTGGTGCTCGCGCTCGGCTACCTCATGAGCTTCGGGCTCGAACTCTCGATGAACGGCTGGCTCGCGACCTACTACCGCGAGGGCTTCGGGACGAGCGACCTCGTGCTCGCGAGCACGTTCGCGGCGACGTTCTCGCTCGCGGCGGGGCTGCTCCGGCCGTTCGGGGGCTACATCAGCGACGTGCTCGCCCGGCGAGAGCGGGACATCCTGCCGTTCTTCGAGGGTCGCTACCGCGAACAGTGGACGTTCGTCTCGCTCGCGCTCATCGTCGTCACGATGATCGGGATGACGCTGGCGGGGCTCTCGGGCGTGCTGTTGCTCGCGGTCGGGGCGGGCTTCCTCGTCGGGGCGGCGTGTGCGTTCGCCGAGGGCGCGATCTTCGCGCAGGTCCCCGCGATGTTCCCGAACAGCTCGGGGACGGTCTCGGGCGTCGTCGGCGGGATCGGTACCGTCGGGGGGATCGCCTTCCCGCTGGTCTACGCCTCGACGCTCATGCCGAACCTCCACCTCGGCTACGCGCTCGTCGCGCTCGTCGTGATGGTCCCGATCGTGGGGATCAACGCGTGGGTCTACCGGCCCCGGATCGCTCGTCGCGCGAACGTCGACGGCTTGCTCGACCGGACCGACGACGGCCAGCCGACCAGCGACGACTGACCGGCCGCCACACGTCTTTTTCTCTCGACCAACGGGTCGTCCGCGTGCGGGTTTCGACGGGTCGCCGACGATATCCGATCCGTCCACAAGTAACGAGTGTCAGGTCCCGGTCGTTCCGATCGTTCGGCTCAGGCTGGTTTCGGTTTCCACCGCTCGACCGGCGCGAGTCGCACCGCGCACTGCTTGTAGTTCGGCTCCGCCGACTCGGGGTCGAGCGCCGCGATGGTGAGTTCGTTCGTGGCGGGATGGTGGACCGGCAGCCAGACCAGCCCCTCGGGGACGGCGGGGTCCGGGTCGAGGGCCGCGAGCACCGACCCGCGGCGCGACTCGACCCGGACATCGGCTTCTAGGTCCGGATCGTCGTCGCCGAGCGTCGCTGCCGTCTCCGGGTTGACGCGAGCGACCGGCGTCGGCGAGTCGGATCCCGGCGAGCGGACCCCCGTGTTGTAACGCTCCGGTCGCCGTCCGGTCGTCAACGTCAGCGGGTACGTCTCGGTCGGTGGTTCGGCGGGGTCACCGACGACCCCCCACGAGAACCGCGCCCGACCGGTCGGCATCGGGAACCGCCACTCGGTTCCGTCCTCGGTCTCGCGGCAGTAGCGGTAGCCGCCCGCCGAGTCCGGATCGGGGGCGGGCCAGCGCACTGCCCGCTCCCGGTCGAGGCGGTCGTAACTGATGCCCGAGCAGTCGGCGGTCGTTCCCGCCGTCAGACCGACGCACTCGTCGAACACCGCCGATGGCGTGGTGGCCTCGAACAGCCCCGGCGCGAGGCGCTCGCCGAGCGCCGTGATGATCTCGAGGTCGGTCGGGACCCCGCTCGGGGGATCGGTCGCGGCGCGGACACGGGAGATCCGGCGGTCCATGTTCGTCGTGGTTCCCTCGACCTCGCCCCACGTCGCCGCGGGTAACACCACGTCCGCGAACTCGGTCGTCTCGTTGCGGAAGGCGTCCTGCACCACCAGAAAGACGTCCTCGAATCGCTCGCGGACGGCGTGTTTGTCGGGCAGCGCCGTGACGGGGTTCGACGCGACCGTCCAGAGGGCGTCGACGTCCGTGCCGGCCGCCTCGACGATCCCCACGGGACCGGGGCCCGTGGTGTCCGGCAAGCGTTCGACGGGTATCCCCCAGTGGTCGGCGACGGCGTTGCGCTCGTCGGGGTCGGTGAAGTCACGGTGGCCCGGCCAGGTTCCCTTCGAGGAGAACGTACGTGCGCCGAGGGAGTTGGCCTGCCCGGCGAGCGAGAACGGCCCGCTCCCCGGTCTGAGGTTCCCGGTCGCGAGACAGAGGTCGATCAGCGCACCCGCCGTCTCGGTCCCCTGGACGCTCTGGTTGACGCCCATCCCCCAGTAGAGCAGGGTCCGCTGCGTGAGGGCGGCGGCGATGGTCTCGACCGCGTCGAGGGTGACGCCGGCCTCCGCAGCGGCGGTCGCCGGGTCGGGGAGGTCGCGAACGAGCTTTCCGAACCGCGTGGTCGCCCGCTCGATGAACGGCGCGTCGATCCGATCGGTGTCGACGACCTGGGCGAGGACGGCGCGGGCGAGCGCGAGGTCGCCACCCGGCGCGGGGCTCACGTGGGTATCGGCACGCTCGGCCGTCGCCGTCTCCACCGGATCCACGACCACCAGCTCGCTGCCGGGTCGGGTCGCACTGCCGTGGATCCAATCGAACAGCACGGGATGAGCGACGGCGGGGTTCGCGCCCCACACGAGGTGGGTCTCCGCCTCGGGGATGTCGTCGTACGAACACGGCGGCGCGTCGCTCCCGAACGCGTTGCGGTAAGCGACGACGGCGCTCGCCATACACAGGGTCGTGTTCGCGTCGTAATTTCTCGTCCCGAACCCCCCACGGGCCAGCTTTCCCAGCGCGTACGCCGCCTCGTTCGTCTGCTGCCCGCTGCCGAGGACGGCGAGTCGGTTCGAGTCGATCGACAGGATCCGCTCGAACTCGTTTCCCACCCGGTCGAGCGCCATGTCCCACGACGTCGGGACCAGTTCGTCGCCGTCCCTGACGAGGGGATGAGTCAGCCGATCGCCACACGGGGCCTGCGTCTCGCTGGTACCGCGATGACAGACGGCACCGCCGTTGACCGGGTGGGTGACGTCGCCGCGGACGGTGTCGAGACCCCGACCGGACGCGACACCACGCTGGACGAACCCACAGCCGACCGCACACCGCATACAGGTCGTCGAGACGGGTTGGCTCATGGCACACATCCCTCACGTCGTGTCGACACCTCGGGCCCCGGCCCGTCACGATATCCACGAGACGATCGGAACCGTGCCGATTCGGTGTGCCATCCAATCATTTTGGGCGTGGTATCGGCGAGATAGATATAAGAATGCCGGTTAAAATACGAAATATTACGCCGTGTATTCTCACCACACGTTCAATACATCGTCTGTAAGGAGATCCTAATATTCCCACCGCTGTCGGGTCATTCGAGCGCGGTTTCCGGCGCGTCGCCGCGCAGCATCGCCCGGAACATCGCCTCGAAGCGGTCGCCGTCGAACGATTCGATCACTCTCGTTCGGGGTTCGTCTTCCGTGAGTCCGTTCTCGTCGACCGCCGAGTAGCCCCGCGTGAGGCCCTCGCGGTCGTCGACGGCGACGTGGTACGTTCCCGCCTCCTCCACAAGCGAGGGCGCGATGACGGCCGCCATCGTGGCGGGGTCGGGCTGAGTCGCCTGGTCCTCGCCGTGGGTGTCCCGGTTGAACGCCCGGCCGGCGTCGGCTATCTCGCCGAACAGCTCCCCGAACTCGGTCTCGATCCCCGCGAACCCATCGAGGGTGTCGCCGTCGAAGGTCGCGTCGCGGACGGAGACGCCCCAGTCGAACAGCGTGACGTCGAGTTCGCGGAGCACCTTCCGGGCGGCGTGGGGGTCGACCCAGAAGTTGTACTCGGCGGCCGGGGTGACGTTGCCGGGGCAGTTCGCGTTCCCGCCCATCACCCAGACCGAATCGAGCAGCTCTCCGAGGTCGGGTTCCCGCCGGAGCGCGAGCGCGACGTTCGTCAGCGGCGCGAGACAGACCAGCGTGAACTCGCCGGGGTTCTCGCGCGCCCGCTCGACGATGAAGTCGGGCCCGTAGGCGTCGCCCGAGGGGATGCCGGTCTCGGGGAACCGCTCGCCACCCAGTCCACCCTCGCCGTGGATGTGGTCGGCGTGCTCGAACGGGACGAGCAACGGTCCCCGCGCCCCCTCGTAGACGGTCACGTCGTCGACCCCCGCAAGGTCGAGGGTGTACTTCGCGTTCTCGACCTGCCGGTCGAACGCGACGTTGCCCGCGCCGATCGTGACCCCTTCGATCGCGACCCGGTCGGTGGCGGCGGCGAGCAGGAGGGCTTGGCTGTCGTCGCCGGCGGTGTCGGTATCGACGATGACCCGGCGTGGTCGGTTGGACATGGCAGCCGTTTCGTCGTCCGGGTGAAATACGTGCGCTTTCTTCGACTCCCCATCGGTCCCCAGGTCGACCACGCCGAGGACCGCTCGGCCGGCTTCCGGTGGTATATTATGGGGACTCACGTGGGTGCCGTATGGAGCTTCAGCGGTACTTCGAGGGATTCAACGACCGCGACTGGGAACCCGAGGCCGAACCGGACGGCGAACCGCTCCGGCTCGCCATCGTGGGCCTTGGCGGCTACGCCCGCGACCGTGCGCTGCCGGCGATCGAACGGACGGCCCGGTGTGAGACGACGGTCGCCGTGAGCGGGTCGCCGGGGAAGATCGAAACCGTCGCCTCGCGGTTCGACGTCGACGAAACGCTCGACTACGAGGCCTTCCACGCTGGCGAGGCCGTCGAGGCCTACGACGCGGTCTACATCTCGACACCGCCGGCACACCACCTCGCGGCCGCCGAGACGGCCGCCGAGCACGGAAAACACGTCCTGTGTGAGAAACCGATGGACGTGAACTCCGACCGCGCCGAACGGATGGTCGAGGTCTGCGACGACGCCGGCGTGGCGCTGATGGTCGCCTACCGGCTCCACGCCGAACCGGCCTACCGACGGCTCCGGGAGCTGATCGGGGACGGGTTCATCGGCGACCCGGTCCAGGTCCACGGCGCGTTCTCGCTCGACCTCCTCGGCCGGACGGAGGGCTCGGCCACCGACGTCTGGCGGATCGACCCCGAGGTCGCCGGCGGCGGCGCGCTGATGGACCTCGGGATCTACCCTCTGAACACGGCTCGATACCTGCTCGACGCCGACCCGGTCGCGGCCCAGGCGACGACGGCCGCCCCGGACGAGGCGTTCGACGGCGTCGACGAGCACGTCGCGTTCCAGGTCACCTTCCCGGACGACGCGGTAGGCTCGTTCTCGGCGAGTTTCAACGCCCATCGAGACAGCCAGCTGAAGGTCGTCGGCACCGAGGGCCGGGTGCTCGTCGACTCGGCGTTCGGCGGGCTGGTCGACCGCGAGGTCGTCGTCGAGCGCGGCGAGATGCACGCCGAGTTCACGGGACCGTTCGTCGACGAGATCGAAGAGCAGTTCGAGTACTTCGGGACGAGAGTTCTGAGCGGCGAGTCGATCGAGCCCGATGGGGCGCACGGGCTGGTCGACATCGCGGTCGCCGACGCGGTCTACGAGTCGGCGGCAACGGGTGCTCGGGTCGGTCTCGACGGGTAGCCGGCGGAGACACGGACCGACGGCGGGACCCCGAAACCTAAGACGGCCTCGGCTGTAGCCCCGATATGGGACTCAATATCGGCGTCCTCGGCTACCGGTTCATGGGCAAGGCTCACTCGAACGCGTTCGCGCGGCTCCCGCTGTTCTTCCCCGACGCGCCCGACGTCGAGCGCCACACCCTCGTCGGCCGCGACGAGGACGCGCTCGCCGACGCCGCCGACCGGTTCGGCTTCTCGCACACCGAAACCGACTGGGAGAGCGCCATCGACGACGTCGACGTCTTCTACAACCTCGGGCCGAACCACATCCACCCCGAACCGTCGATCGCCGCGCTCGAAGCCGACGTTCCCGTATTCTGCGAGAAACCGCTCGCCCCCACGGTCGACGACGCCGAGCGGATGGCCGAGGCGGCGGCGGCGAGCGACGCCATCGCGGGCTGTGCGTTCAACTACCGGTTCGTGCCGGCGATCCAGTACGCGAAGAACCTGATCGACGCGGGCGAGCTGGGCGAGATCCGGCAGGTCCGCGGGAGCTACCTCCAGGACTGGGGGGCCGACCCCGAGGACCCCTGGACGTGGCGGATGGACGCGGACCTCGCGGGCGCGGGCGCGCTCGGCGACCTCGGGGCGCACACGGTTGACCTCGCGCGATTCCTGGTCGGCGAGCAGGCCGGCGATATCGAGCGCGTCAGCGGCCACCTCCAGACGTTCGTCGAGGAGCGCCCGACGGGCGACGGCGAGACGAAACCCGTGACCGTCGACGACGCCTACACCGCCGAGGCCGCCTTCGAGAACGGCGCGATGGGGACCTTCGAGGCCTCACGGGTCGCGATGGGCCACAAGAACGACCACTCGATCGCGGTCCACGGCTCCGAGGGAAGTCTCGCGTTCTCGCTCGAACGGCTCAACGAACTCGACGTGCTCCGCGGCGACGGCCGGGGCTACGAGACGGTGCTCGTGACCGACGAGAGCGACCCCTACGTCGAGCACTGGTGGCCGCCGGGCCACGTCCTCGGCTGGGAACACACGTTCGTCCACGAGGACTACGAGTTCCTCTCGGCGGTTCGCGACGGCGAGTCGTTCGAGCCGTCCTTCGAGTCGGCGTTCGGGGTTCAGCGCGTGCTCGACGCCATCGAACGGAGCGACACCAGCGGCGAGTGGGTCGACGTCGATGCGTAGTCGTCGGGCCCCCGTCCCTCGAAACACCCCCGCCCACGTGCGCTCGTCTCCACTAGCTATAAGTAGGCGTATGGTTTCCTAATAATGATGAGAGATGAAGGCGACCCACAGCGGATCCCGTCCGGCCGGGACGTCTCCCGTCGGACGTTCGTGAAGACGGCCGGTGTCGCGGGAGCCGCGGTCAGTCTCGCGGGCTGTACCGTCGGCGGAACGGAGACGAATTCGAACTCGATCCGGTGGATAAGCAGCAACGACATGGCCGGCGAGAGCGCGGCGGTCAAGAAGGCGCTCCGCGAGGCGGGGATGTCGAACGACGTCGACCTGGAGATCGTCGCGGGGCCCGCGAACACCGACCAGCGCCAGTCCCAGTACACCCGGTGGCTCTCCGCGGACCTCGAAGAACCCGCCCTCCTCGATATGGACAGCGGGTGGACCCTGAACTACGTCAACCGCAAACAACTACTCGACCTCAACCAAGAACTGGAAGAGGAGACCCTCAAACGGATCAACAACAACTACTTCCAAGCGAGCGTCAAAACGGCGGAGGGTCCAAACGGGAACCTGTACGCCGTCCCGATGTACGTGGACTTCGGAAGCATGCTCTATCGGAAGGACTTGGTGAAGAAAGCTGGCTACAGCCCCGAGAAGGAAGACTGGGCGACCAAGTCGATGCACTGGAAGAAGTTCTCGAAGATCGTCGCCGACACGAAGAGGAAGTCAGGCGTCAACTACGGCTTCGGCTGGCAGGGGAACATCTACGAGGGACTCTCGTGTTGTAACTTCAACGAGTACATGAGCACGTGGGGTGGTGCGTATTTCGGTGGCCGCGACACGCTCCTCGGCCCGGTCGGGGAGCGGCCCGTCACGGTCAACGAGGAACCCGTCGTCAACGCGGTCAAGATGCTCAAAACGTTCATCTTCGGACCGAACGCCCCGGGCACGCTCGACGGTTACGAGCAGATCTCCCCGAAAGCAGTGCTCAGTTGGATCGAGGACTCCTCGTTGAGTCCGTTCACAGCCGGGAACATGGTCGCCATACGTCAGTGGCCGTATGCGATCGCTGCCGCCGGAGCGGAGGACGCGCTCGGGAACAAACTCGGCGTCATGCCGATGCCCTATGCAACCGCCGAAAAGAACTCCGAATACAGGAATATCGGCGGACCGATGGCAGCGCTCGGTGGGTGGCATATCGGCGTGAATCCGAACACTCCCAAGAAGGCGCAGGCGATGGAGGTCGTGAATGCACTCACACAGCCGTCCTTCCAGATCAAACTGTTCGAGATACTCGGTCTCCTGCCGCCGAACCAACGGCTCTTGGCGACAAAGGAGGCGAAGCAAATCCCGACGGTCGGCAAGTATATCGACACGCTCAAAGTCGCCGGGGAGAACTCGATTCCTCGACCCGCCAGCGTGGTCTGGCCGCAGGAATCGACGAGGATCGCCCAGCAGGTCCACGCCGGGATGGACGGATCGAGCCCGCCACAGCAGGCGATGGACTCGCTTCAGAGCCAACTCATGGCGATCGAAAACTACAACGGATAATCCATGGCAACGGAACAATCAACCGAACGAGGTGCACAGAGCGGCGGCGCGTACACCAGTCTGGTTCGCTGGGTAGAGGGCCTGAGCGAGGCGGCGTTCGCCTATCTCCTCCTGGTCCCCGCGTTCCTCGTGCTCGCGGTGATCGCCTTCTGGCCGCTGGTGAGCACGTTCAACATGTCGCTGCACGCCGACAGCATCAGCGGGGCGGCCCAGCTCGGCGAGTTCGTCGGCTTCGAGAACTACGTCAACCTCCTCACCGGAAAGCTCGACACCGTCGCGCTGCCCCAGCCCTTCCTCGACCCCGCACAGCCGTTCAAGAGCGCGCTCGTTGTCACCCTGATTTTCACCATCGCCAGCGTCTTCTTCGAGACGATCATCGGCTTCGGCCAGGCGCTGGTGCTCGACCAGGACTTCCGCGGCCGGCGCTGGGTCCGGGTCGCCATCATCATCCCGTGGGCGGTCCCCATCGTGATCCAGGGGATGATCTTCTTCCTGCTCTTCCAGCCCGGCATCGGGTTCGGCGTCGACCTCGTCCAGGCGCTCGGGATGTCCGGCACCCCGCTGGTCGACAGCGCCGAGGCGCTCCCCATCCTGATCCTCGCCGACGTCTGGAAGACCAGCGCGTTCATGGCCCTGCTCATCCTCGCGGGGCTCCAGAGCGTCGACCGCAGCCTCTACGACGTCGCGAAGGTCGCCGGGGCCTCGAAGTGGCAGCAGTTCAAGATGATCACCTTCCCGCTGGTGCTGCCGACGGTGATCGTCGCGGTCCTCTTCCGGACGATCGACGCGATGCGGATCTACGGGCTGATCGAGACCACGTCGAGCTGTACCACGGTGCCGTCGCTGTCGTGTCTCGTCGTCTCGACGTTCAGCACCCGACGGTACGGCACCGCCTCGGCGGTGGCGTTCGTGACGGCGGCGATCATCGCCATCGTGGTCTCGTTCTACATCGTCAAGTACTGGCGCGACTCCCAGGAGGGGGTCTGAGATGGCGAGCGCACAGGCCGGGGACACCCAGACCGACGACGACGCCGGACCGCTCACCCGGTGGGTTCAGGGATCGATCAGCAACCCCGACCGGACCTACCGCGCGATGTTCTACGTCGTGACGATATTCTTCCTCGTCACGACGCTGTTCCCGTTCTACTGGCTGATCGTGCTGGCGCTCACGCCCGAGAGCGCCATCGTGAACATGGGGCTGCTCCCGAAGGGGTTCAACCCCGAGGCGTTCGTCACCATCTTCGAGCGCCTGCCGTTCCACATCTACCTGTTCAACAGCTTCGTGCTCGCGCTCGGGACGACGGTCATCGTCCTCGCGCTCGCGAGCCTCGCGGGCTACGTCTTCGGCCGGCTCTCGTTCCCCGGCCGGGGGCTGTTGATGATCCTCGTGCTCGCGATCTCGTACTTCCCGCCGGCGGCGTTCCTGCTCCCGCTGTTCCGGCTGTTCACCGGGAACGTCGAGATCCTCGGCCTCAGCAGTCCGATGCTGTTCAACACGCCGGGGGCGATGGTACTGCCGTTCAGCGCGCTGTTCCTCCCGCTGTCGATCTTCATCCTCCCCACGTTCTACGGCCAGATCCCCGACGGACTGGAGGACGCCGCGCGGGTCGAGGGCACCACCCGACTGGGTGCGCTCTTCCGGGTTATCATCCCGCTCTCGGCACCGGGCGTGGCCACCGCGGGCGTGCTCACCTTCATCAGCGTCTACAACGAGTTCTTCTTCTCCTTCCTGATGACCGACGGGCAGGCCCAGAACTGGGCCCCGCTCGTCTGGGGTATCCTGGGCTACCAGACCCAGTACACGGCATCGTACAACCTGATGGCGGCGGCGAGCATCGTCGGCGTCCTCCCGGTGGCGATCCTCGTGGTCGTCGCCCAGGAACGAATCGTCAGCGGTCTCACCAGCGGCGCGCTCAAGGAGTAACACCATGGCACAAGTCACCCTCAACAACGTCACGAAACGCTACGACGACATCGTTGCCGTCGACGACATGAACCTCGAGATCCCCGACGGCGAGTTCGTCACGCTCGTCGGTCCGTCGGGCTGTGGGAAGTCGACCACGATGGAGACCGTCGCCGGCCTCACGATCCCCACCGAGGGCGAGATCTACATCGGCGACCGGGAGGTCACGAACCTCCCGCCGAAGGACCGCGGCATCGCGATGGTCTTCCAGAACATCGCGCTGTTCCCCCACATGGACGTCTACGACAACATCTCCTTCGGGCTCCGGCTCCGGAACTTCGACAAGGACGAGACCGACCGCCGGGTCGACCGCGCGGCCGAGACCGTCCAGATGGAGGGGATGCTCGACCGGATGCCGAGCGAGATGTCGGGCGGCCAGCGCCAGCGGGTCGCGATCGCCCGCGCGCTGGTTCGCGAACCCGACGTCTTCCTGATGGACGAACCGCTCGCCAACCTCGACGCGAAGCTCCGGGTCCACATGCGGACCGAGCTCCAGCGGATCCACCGCGAGCTCGGGACGACCATCATCTACGTGACCCACGACCAGGCCGAGGCGATGACGATGTCGGACCGGATCGCGGTGATCAACGACGGTAAGCTCCAGCAGATCGCCCCGCCGCTGACCTGCTACAACGAGCCGGCCAACCAGTTCGTGGCGGGCTTCATCGGCTCGCCGAGCATGAACTTCCTGCGCGGGACCGTCGGCGGCAACGGCTTCGAGTCCGAGTTCGTCGACGTCCAGTTCGACCCCGGAACGATGAACGTGAGCCAGGGCGACTCGGTCACGATGGGGATACGACCCGAGGACGTCTACCCCGTCGACGCGGCCGGGTCGGTCGCGAACCCCACCGCCGAGATCGAGGTCACGACCGACGTGCTGGAGCCGATGGGCGACGAGATCTTCGTCTACCTCCTGCTCGCCGACGAGGCCGCCGACACCAACCTCGAGGACCCCGAAGCCGCCGGGAACCAGCTCCTGATGAGCGTCGACCCCGCCTCCGACATCAGCGAGGACCAGACGATGCGGGTGGTGCTCGACCGCGAGAAGGTCCACCTCTTCGACGCCGAGACGGGCGACGCGCTCGAACACGGGCTGGTGAAACCGACCCAGACCGAGAGCCCGACGGGAACCGAAGCCGAGGGCGACGACTGACGATGGTCACGGAGATCGGACTGGTCTACGTCGTCGGGATGTCGCTGCTGTTCGTCTTCTGGGCCTACGGCCTCGTCTCGTTCGTGCTCGACGTCAAGCACAAGTTCGTCCCGCTCGCGAAGCAGTACCTGCGGGGACGGCGCAACGAGAAAGAGGAAGCGGCGCGCGAGGCCGAACGAGAGGAGCGCGAACAACAGCTCTACTGACGGCCGACGCCCATCGGGGACCCCGGCTGAGGCGGCCGATTCGCCACGCTTATGCGGTGTTCGCCCCCGTTCTCAGGGGTGACAGACGACACTCCACTACGGGTCGGTCTCATCGGAACCGGGTACATCGGAACCTTCGTCGGCGGTCAGTTCGACCGCCACCGGGACGCGACGGTGAGCGCCATCACCGAGATCGACGAAGAACGCCGCGAGCGAACCGCGGACTCCTTCTCGGTGCCCGACGAGGCACTGTACGACGACTACCGGGAGATGCTCGACGACACCGCGCTCGACGCGATCCTCATCGGCACGCCCCACACCCTCCACTACGAGCAGGTGCTGGCGGGGCTCGACCACGACCTCCACGTCTTCTGTGACAAACCCCTCGCGACGGACCTGGGTCACGCGGAGGAGATCGCGGACCGGTTCGAGGCCTCGGATCGGACCTTGATGGTGGGCTACCAGCGACACCTCAACCCCTCCTTCATCGCGGCCCGCGACCGGTTCGCCGACTCGCCACCCCGGTGGATCACGGCCGAAGTCACCCAGAACTGGCTGCCGCGGTTCGTCGACGCGTGGCGGACCGACCAGTCACCTCCTCGACGCGGTGCTCTGGACCAGCGGCCTCGACCCCGTGCGGGTCTCCTCGAAGATGACGTTCGTCGACGACGCGGAGCGCGTCGACAGCGAGGCTACGGTACTGATCGAGTTCGCCAACGGCGCGACCGCGAACGTCACGGTCTCGGGGGACCTGCCGTGTGTTCGCGAGCACGTCCACCTCTGGGACGACGACGGCGCGGTCTCGATCGACGGCCGCCAGTGGGAGCCCCGACAGGTCACCGAGATCGACGCCGAGAACACCGAGTCCGTGCCGTACATCGACCACGAGGGCCAGACCACCAAGGCGGAAGCGTTCATCACCGCGATCGAGAACGGGTCGGAACCGCCCGCGACGGCGCGTGACGCGCTCGCCGTCACGGCAGTCACCGAGGCCGCCTACGAGTCCGCGCGCGCCGACGGCGAGTGGGTCGACGTCGACCTCGACTGAGCCGGACCCATCGGAAATTTCCCCTCCTCAACTCCGCGCTACACGTTTCGGATGCCGAGCGCGACCACGATAACACAGACGACCACCGCGACCAGCGTGACGCCGAGTAGAACCGGCCAGAGGGCGTCGAGCACTGCCGGACCGCCGGAACGGAGGACCTGCGACCCCGTATCGAACGCGGTCGAGGCGGTGCTCGCGATGGCACCGCCGAACGCCACCGCGACCACGACCGCTATCTGCACCAGCGAGGCGTACCGCCGCCAGGGCGACGTTTCGGATTCGCCGTCGCTGTCGCCGTGAAAACGCTCCCGGAGGCGGTCGAGTCGTTCCCGCACGGCATCCGCGGGGCCCATCTCGTCCCGGCGTTCGTGACGAGCCGACTAAAATTTTCGGTCGTTGTCAGAAACCCGACGACCCGGCAAACGACGCACCCATGTCGGTCCGTTCCCAGACGGTGGTATGACCGCCGCCCTCGCGGCCGCGCTCCGCGACGAGGCACGCCGGGCGAACCAGCGTCGGCTCCTCGTGCTCGCGGGTGCGCGCGACGCGTGTCGCTCGGCGGCCCGCGAGGCGCTGGCTGGGGCCGGTATCGACGCCGCCGCGACGACGGAAGTGACCGCTCGTGAGTCGGGATCGCTCGGCCACGAACGGGTCGCGCCGAAGAACGCCGACGCGCTCCTCGGGACCACCCGCGAGTGCGTGGTGCTCGACTGTCACGACGAGTGCCGCCCGAACGCGCTCGGCCGGGCGGTCGGTGCGGTCGACGGCGGCGGCCTGTTCGTCCTCCTGACCCCGCCGCTCGACGACTGGCCGGACCGACGCGACGGCTTCGACGACACGCTCGCGGTGACGCCGTTCGAGGCCGACGACGTGACGGGAAACTTCAGAACCCGCCTCGTGGAGACGCTCCGCACTCACCGCGGCATCGCCATCGTTGACGTCGACACCGGGACCGTCGAGCGCGACGGCCGTACCGACCCGTCGCCACAGTCCCCACGAGCTATGCCGTCGGTCCCCGCCGACAGCGAGTTCCCGCGCGCCGCCTACGAGGCGTGTCTGACCGCCGGCCAGGCCGACTGTCTCGGCGCGTTCGAGCGCCTCCGAACCCCCGGCAACGCGCTGGTGGTGGAGGCCGACCGGGGTCGCGGGAAGTCGAGCGCCGCCGGACTCGCGGCCGGCGCGTTCGCCGCCGCCGGGCAGCGGGTGCTTGTGACCGCGCCGGGCTTCGAGAGCGCCGGCGCGGTCTTCGAGCGCGCACGGGAACTCCTCGGTTCGCTCGACGCGCTCGCGGAGTCCGACTGCGACGACCGGCCACGTCGGATCGACGCCGCGAACGGCGGCCGGATCCGCTTCGAGTCCCCAAGCACCGCCGTCGAGAGCGCCGCGGCGGCCGACCTCGTCGTGGTCGACGAGGCCGCCGCCCTCCCCGTCGACCGGCTCGCGGGCTTCCTCGGTGCCCCGAACGTCGCCTTCGTCACCACCGTCCACGGCTACGAGGGTGCGGGCCGTGGCTTCTCGGTCCGCTTTCGCGACCGGCTCGACGACTCCGCCCTCGACGTCGCCGAAGCGCGGCTCGACGAACCGATCAGGTACGCCGCCGGCGACCCGGTCGAGGTCTGGGCGTTCCGGGCGCTGTGTCTCGACGCACGGCCCCCCGTCGACCCGCTCGTCGCCGACGCGACCCCGGGGACCGTGACGTACGAACGGCTGGATTCGAGGGGCCTGCTCGCGGACGAACACCGGCTCCGGGAGGCGTTCGGGCTGCTCGTCGCGGCCCACTACCGCACCGAACCGAACGACCTCGCGCGCCTGCTCGACGCGCCGAACGTCTCGGTCCACGTTCTGCTTCATCGGGACCACGTCGTCTCGGTCGCGTTGCTCGCACGCGAGGGCGGGCTCCCCGCCGACCGCCGCCGCGCGGTCTACGAGGGCAGTCGGATCAAGGGCCACCTCCTCCCGGACGTGCTCACGAGCCAGCTCCGCGACGAGGAGGCGGGGGTCGCGGTCGGCCAGCGCGTGCTCCGGATCGCCACCCACGACGCGGCCCGCTCGCGCGGGCTCGGGTCGCACCTCCTCGATTCGGTCCGCGAACGTATCGAGACCGACTGGTTCGGCGTGGGCTACGGCGCGACACCGGAGCTGGTCGACTTCTGGTGGCGAAACGGCTTCTCGACGGTCTACCTCGCCACCACACGCAACGAGCGTAGCGGCGAACACTCCGTCCTGATGGTCGACCCGCTCACCGACGACGGCAGAGCCCTCCACGACCGCCACGCGCAGTGGTTCGTCGAGCGGGTCGGCGGCACGCTCTCGGACTCGCTCCGCGACCTCGACCCCGACGTCGTTCGGGCGGTCCTCGCCGGGGCCGCCGTCACCGCCGACCACGACTGCTCGCCCTACGAGTGGCGGGTCGTCGCGAGCGCGGCCCACGGCCCGGGGCTCGCGAAGACCCATCCGCACGTCTTCCGACGGCTCGCGCTCGCCCACCTCACCGACCCAGAGAGCACCGCGCTGTCGGCCCGCGAGGAGCGACTGTTGGTGATGCGCGTGCTCCAGTCACGACCCGCCTCGGCGGTCGCCGACGAACTCGGCTACGACTCCGCTCGGGAGTGTCTCCGTGGGCTCGGGGACGCCTACGAGCCACTGATCGAACGCTACGGCGACGAGGCGGCACGGGCCGAACGTGCCCGCTACGTCGACTGACTCGCTGTTCAGCCGACGAGCTGCAACAGGAACCACGCCAGCCCGATCGCTGCGAGCGACCCGACGAGGTTCGCGATCGCGTTCGCGGCGGCCCGTCCCCAGTCGTCGGCCTCGGCCAGTTGGAAGGTCTCGACCGAGAACGACGAGAACGTCGTGAACGAACCGCAGGCACCGGTCCCGACGAGGAGCGCGACGTCGCCACCCACGCCGGCGAACGTCACCAGCCCGAGCACGAAGCTCCCGACGACGTTGACCGTGAGCGTTCCGAGCGGGTAGGTCGTGTTCAGCCGCTGGCTGACGTAGCTCCGACAGAGCGCCCCGATGGCCCCGCCGGTCCCGACGAGGTGGGCGGGATGGATCTCCATCACGCGCTCGCCCCCCGTTCGGGATCGATTTCGATACGGCGGGCGAGCGCACGCCCCGCGAACACGCCTGCGAAACCGAGAGCGTAGGTCGCGACGACGTTCCCGACCATCAGGAGCGGCGTGTCGAGGAGCACGGTTTGAACGCCGAACGTGCTGTAGGTCGTGAGCGAGGAGAGAAAGCCCGTGGTGAAGACCAGCTGCATCCGTTCGGCGAGGATCCCCGTGTAGATCGCCTCGTAGAGGACGAACCCGAGCACGAAGCTCCCGACGACGTTGACCGCGAGCGTCCCCACCGGTCCCGGGACCAGCGTGGCGACGAAATATCTGAGATTCGAGCCGGAGAAGCCGCCGATGGCGATCAGGACGACCGATTCGAGCGTTCGGAGCGGGTGGGTGTCGGGCATGGCTGGCTGGAGAAGGAGTCATCAGCTGGAAACCCAGCGGTTGGGGCAGGCGGACTCCATCGCCCGATGAAGCCCCTGGGCGGCTGGTGCATTTAGTCGTTGAGGAATTCCCACGCCCGAGGCCGGTGGAGTTTACTCCCGTCGCCCGAGAGTCAGGACATGGTCGAACCCCTCGCGCTCGTCGCCCTCGGGGTCCTCGTGCTCGCCGTCGTCGGCAGCCTCTTCCCGCTGATCCCGGGCGCGCTCCTCTCGCTCGTCGGCGTCTACGGCTACTGGTACGCTACGGGCTACAGCCAGCCCGGGCTCGGGCTGCTCACCGCGCTCACCCTCATCGGGCTGCTCGCGTTCGTCGCCGACTACTTCTCGGGGGCGATCTCCGCCGCCGCCGGTGGCGGGTCGCTGGTGACGAGCGCCCTCGCCGGGGTCGTTGGGCTCGTCCTCTTCTTCCTCACCGGCCCGCTCGGGCTCGTGGTCGGGGTCGTCGTCACCGTCTTCGCCGCCGAGTTCTACCGCCACGGCGACCCGATCCGGGGTGCCCGGACCGCCGCCTACACCGTGGTCGGGATGCTCACCTCGACGATCGTTCAGGTCCTCCTGACCCTCACGATACTTGTGGCGATGCTCGCCGTGGCGTTCCTCTGAAGGGAGTTGGAGCCCTCGACGACCGAGATCGGCAGGCGTTACGACGTCGCTAGCACGCGAACGGCGTCGGCGAGAACGCGCTCCGGACGGCGCGCAAACACGAGCTCACGTCGCTGGAAGAGCGCACGCTCAAGGCGATGGACGAGTCTCCCAAGACGGACGACGAGTAGGTCGGTTTTCGGTTTTCGAGCGTCCGCGGCGGTCGCGGTCGACCGAGCGCGTCAGTCGGTCGGTTCCGTATCCGTGTGAACGACCGCTCCGTCGTCCGTCCCTGCCGACCGCCCGTCGAGCAACGCGACGAGTTCGGCCTCGGTGACCGGCCGTGCCTCGGTGTCCAGCCCCGCACCACGCGCGATTCGAACCGTACTCGGTGGGTGGAGGTTGGCCCGGTCCAGCAGGTCGTCGTCGTAGAAGATCTCTTGGGGGGTGCCACTGCTGACGACGCCCCCGTCGGCCATCACGCAGACCCGGTCGGCGATCGCGGCCGCGGTGTCGAGGTCGTGGGTCGAGAGGACGACGCTGATCCCCTCGGCGTCGATCCGGCGGATCCGGTCGGCGACCAGCCGCGAGCGCTCGGGGTCGAGCCCGGCGAACGGCTCGTCGAGCACGATCACGCTGGGGTCGAGCACCAGCACGCCGGCGAGCCCAACGAGCCGCTTCTCGCCGCCGCTCAGGTAGTGCGGGATGCGGTCTTCGAGGTGGCTCGCGTCCACGGTCGCGAGCGCCTCGCGGGCCCGCCGCTCCGCCTCGTCAGTGGGCACGCCGTAGTTGTGGAGCCCGAACAGCACGTCGTCGAGGACGGTGGGGGCGACGATCTGTGTGTCGGCGTCCTGGAAGACGAAGCCGACCTCCCGACGGGCGTGGGCCTTGTTCTCGCTCGTCACCTCCTCGCCGGTCACGCGGAGTTCGCCCTCGTCGGGCACGAGCGTCGCGTTCAGGTGTTCGAGCAGCGTCGACTTGCCCGACCCGTTGCCGCCGACCAGCGCGACGACTTCGTCGGGATGGACCGCGAACTCGACGTCGTGCATCCCGACGGTCCCGTCGGGGTAGGTGTGGGCTTCACAGCGAAGGTCGACCAGTGGCTCGGTGTCCGCTGCATCCCCCGTTGCGTCGGCCGTCGGGTGCTCGCTCATATCGTCACCACCCCGTAGGCAACCACGAGCGCGTAGGCGATGACGAGGACGAACAGCCCGACGACCGCGGCGACCTCTCTCGCTGGCGGGCGGCGGACGTCGCCGTAGAGGGTGATGTCGCCCTCGTAGCCGCGCGCCGCCATCGACTTGACGAGCCGCTCGGAGCGCTCGATGGCGGTCAGCATCGTCATCCCGAGGATCCGTGCGTAGAGCCGTCTGTTCGCCCAGAACTCCCCGAGGTTCGCCCCGCGTGCGAGCACGCTCTTCACGAGGTCTTCGAGGGTTTCGAGCATGACGAAGGTGAACCGGTAGGTCAACAGCGCGACCTGGTCGATCGGGGCCGGGAACACCCGGCCGAGGAGGTAGGCGATGTCGTTGTATTTCGTCGTCATCGACGCCGCGAGCGCGAACGTCACGACCGTCAGCGACCGGCAGGCCAGCTCGGCGAACAGCGCGGCCCCCGCCCACGTCACCGAGAGCTCGCCGACCGGGGTCGCGAGCGCACCGAGGATCGGACTCCCGGGTTCGAGGAAGGTGATCGGCCCGGCCACCGAGACGATGAACAACATCGGTAGCGTGTACCACCGCACTAGCCGTCGGTACGGGAGCTTGGCGACGCCGTAGACGAGGAGTGTCGCGGCGTAGAGACCGGCGAGAACCGCGAGCGAGTCCACGACGGTGACGGCGAGGACGAGCACGGCGACGACGCCGAGCTTGGTCCAGGGGTTCACCCGGTGGAGCGGGCTGTCACGGTGTTCGGCGTAGGCGGTGATCAGTCGCGGATCGGGGACGTGGTTCGAAAGCGTCGTCATGCTCAGGCCGCGTCCTGGCCGCTGTCCCGGTCGCTCCCGCCTCGATAGCGGATCGCGTACACGTACAACCCGACCCCGAGCACGACGAGGAGGACGACGACCGCGACGTACTCCGTGACGAGCCCACCCTTGCTGATCGGTCCGGCGATGACGACGCCGCGTCCGAGGTCGACGATCGGCCCGCCGCCCTCCTGTGCGCCCCGCTGGAGCGCCTGTCCGAACCGTTCAGCGTAGGGGAGCGCGCCGCCGGTCGAGGTGAAGCCGTAGAGCCCGGCGGCCAGACAGACCGCGAGCAAACCGGCGAGCCCGCCGTACTGCTTCCAGCGTTGCATCAGGCGCTCACCCCGTCGGTCGTGTCGCGTTCCGTGCGGGTCACGCCGGGAACGAGGTCGGGTCGGATCGAGGCGAGGAACTGGACGATGAACCCGGTCAGCAGTCCCTCGACGACGGCCACGCCGAGGTTGAGCCCGACCATGCCGGCGACGGCGATAGCGAGGTCCGAACGCGGGAGGGCGCTGCCGTTGACCCCGGAGACCACGATGATGGCTCCCATCAGGACCGCGCCCGTGGAGAGCCCGAGCGTGGCGGCGCTCGCGCTCGCGGGGAAGACGTCCCAGTCCATGCCCACCAACGTACGGAAGGCGTAGTAGGCGACGATGGCCTCGGTCGCGTTGACGAGCACGTTCGCGCCGAGCAGCCCGACCGCGCCGTGACCGAGCGCCGCGGAGAAGACGTTGACCACGAGCGCGATGACCGCCCCGAGCAGCGGCCCGGCGAGGATGCCGACGAGCCCGGTGAGGTTCATGTGGATCCCACCCCAGACCGGGAGGTTGAGCTGGAAGACCGCGAAGCTCGCCGCGGCACCGATACCCGCGAGCGCGACCTGGCTGGTTCTGATCCCGTTCTTCCGGACGCGGTACGTGGCGACCCCGAGGAGGCCGATGCCGAGAACGGTCCAGAGGACGAGCGCCCACAGCGGGAACGACCCCTCGCCGAGGTGGATGTGTGCCATATCGGTTGCTAATCGAAACTGGTTAGATAATAACCTTGCGCATAGAGAGAGCAACGTTTGCCAAGAATTGCAAAGGAAGCTGGTCGTGTTGGTAGTGTAGTTTCGAACAGGCGCGCCCGCTCGAACATGTCGTGGGTTCGAGAGACAGCCGCCCCACAGGTCGAGGGGACCGCTGCGATGGGTTACGAAGGGCTTCGGAGGACAGCGTCAGTCGTACATGGCCATCGGGTCGTCGGGGAAGTCGAGCTGTCGCTCTTCGGTCGCCTTCAGCTGCCAGTGGCGCACCCTGGTCTGGTAGAGCTGCATCGCCATCTCGTTGACCGCGTCCATCTCGCTCTCGCGGGCGATCTCCTCCGCGTCCTCGATGCTCATCTTCATGAGCTTCTTGTAGAAATCCTTCATCGACGTCCTCGGCGTTCGATGCGGGGCCGACCCTTTTGAGGGGCTCGACATGACCCGGCTCGGTCCCTCGTCGCTGCCGGCCCACCGCCTCCGACATGGGCGAAACGTTGATTATCGATCCACACAGACACACGATAGAGGGTGACAAGTGTGTACGCACACCACGGCATGGACGAGGAGGAGGCCGCGTCCGAAACCGAGCACGAATCGAACCCGGTGACGACCGTCGGCTGGACCGAACACCACACGTGTGCCGTCGGGGGGCTCGTGCTCGCCATCGCGCTCTCGGGGCTGCTCTATCCGGTGTTGGTCGCGCTCACCGAGTCCTTCGGGGTTCTCTCCACGACGGCGCTCGTCGCGACGGTCATCGTCGTCTGGAGCCTGGGGTGGATCGGACTCGAACTCCTCTGGGAGTGGCGCGCCGGTCGGTGGCAGGCCGTTCGCGACCGATAGCCCGCTCCGGTCAGGCGACCGTCCCGAGTTTGTCGGCCTGTCGACGCGCGAGTCGAGTGAGTCGTCGGAGGACGGGGTTTCGGTCGTCGGCACCGCCGGTAGCTACCGCGCTCGGTCCGGGGGTGGTGTAGGTCATCCGGAACACGTGCCCGTTCGCGACGACCTCGATGTCGGTCGTCGCACCCGCCCACCACGCGAACGCGGTCTCGCCGACCGCCGGCGTCGCGGTCTCGACGTCGTCCATCGCCCGATAGCGTTCGGGGAGGTTGCCGAGCGAACAGGTCCCCCCGAGGTTGGCCAGCGATTCGCCCTCGCAGGGCCAGAGCCGTGTCCGAAGCTTCGCCGATGGCTCCCGGACCATCCCGTAGACCGCGGTGATGGTCCCGTTTCCACGCTCGGTTGGTTCGCTCCGGTAGCGCCACCGGTCGCCCACCTCCTCCGCCAGCAACAACCGGTTCGCGGGCGGGTTCGGCGTCGCCAGCGCCGTCTCGGTTCGTGTCGGTGCCGTCGTCGTGGATCGAGCCGTCGGCCGTCGCGTCGGCGTCGAGCCCGTCGTCGCGTCGACGGTGGGGCGCTCGGTGGTCCGTCGGGTCGACGTCCCGTCGGCCGGCGCATCGGTGTCGGGCCGTCGGGTGGTCGTCTCGGTCGGGGACGATCCCGGGTCGTCGTCGTTCCCGCTGGAGAACTCGTCCGGGATCGCGACCGACCCACAGCCCGCGACGGCGACGGCACCGAGGACCGCGCCGGCGCGTTCGAGGAGCGCGCGCCTATCCATGGTCGGTGGAATCGGCCGGATACGCGTCGGTCACCGTGTTACCGTTCCCGGGTCGTCGCACGCGGTCGTCTCCGATTCCAGTCCATGTTCGTGACCGTATCCTTCACCTCCCGAACACCTGAGGCTGTCGGTCGGACGAGCTTTCGGACGGCTCGTCGGAGCCGAGTTTCCCGACCGCTCACTCGGGCGTGGGCCGTCCCGAGCGCGTGTACCGCCAGGCCCAGAGGACCAGCACGCCCTGGAGCGGGAGCCGTACCCAGAGCCCCGACCGTGCGAGCCCGCGAGCACGGTCGGGGACCGACTCGGGTACCATCCCGCTGGTCGCCATGTGGACGTTCGCCGGGAACACCGCGACCAGCAGCGCCACGATCCCCCAGGCCGAGAGCGGCCGCGTGCGCCGGACCATGACCCCGGCCCCGAGAACGACCTCGGCGAGCCCGGAGAGGTAGACGAGCCCCACCGGACGAGGGAGGGATGGCGGGACGATCCGGGCGAACGCCCTCGGGACGAGGAAGTGGAGCACGCCCGCGACCACGTAGACGAGCCCCATCACGATGCACAGCGGACTTCCGGTCCCGGTCTCATCCGTGTCGTTGGCCATAGTCCCGATCCCGGAGGGAAGGACATAGCCTTTGGCTCACACCGGTCTTCGAGGATTCCGAATCCGGGACGGTCGAGTGGTCGCCGACGACGGGAACCGACCGCAGGAACCCTTTTGGTGTCGACGCGGGATGCGGATCTATGTCCGATATCCCGTTCACCACCGCGACGTCGCTCGCAGGGCGGGTCCGCGCGGGCGACCTGTCGCCGGTCGACGTCGTCGAGACGGTCCTCGACCGAGCCACGGCCCGCAACGACGTCACGAACGCGTACGTCACGCTCGTCGAGGACGACGCCCGCGAGCGCGCCCACGAGATCGAGGCGGCCGTTGAGCGCGGCGAGGACCCGGGCCCGCTCGCCGGGGTGCCGGTCGCGCTCAAGGACCTCTTCGGTTACAAGGCGGGGATCCCGGCGACGATGGGGTCGGCGGCGGTCGGGGAGTTCGTCCCCGAGGAGAGCGCCGTCGTCACCGAACGGCTCGAAGCCGCGGGCGCGGTCGTCGTCGGCACGACGAACGCCCCGGAGTTCGGCCACAAGCTCGTCACGGAGAACCCGTTCCACGGCCGGACGGGAACCCCCTTCGACCCCGAGCGGGTCTCGGGCGGGTCGTCCGGCGGCAGCGCGGCCGCCGTGGCCGACGGCCTCGCGGCGTTCGCCCAGGGCTCGGACATGGGCGGATCGATACGCGTCCCCGCCGCCTTCTGTGGCGTCTACGGGCTCAAACCCTCCTTCGGCCGGGTGCCGACCGCCACCCGACCCGACGGGTTCGTTCTGTCGACTCCCTTCACGAGCATCGGCCCGCTCGCGCGGACCGTCGAGGACGCCGCGCTCGCCCTCGACGTCCTCTCGGGACCACATCCGCGCGACCCGTACAGTCTTCCCGCACCCGAGAAGTCCTACCGTGACGCGCTCGACCGCGACACGAGCGACCTCAGCGTCGCGTACAGCCGCGACCTCGGCATCTTCGACGTCGCCGAGCGCGTCGCCGACGTCACCGACGACGCGCTCGCCGACCTCGCGGGCGTCGTGGACGACGTCGAGCGAACCGACCCGCCCTACGACGGGTCGCTGTCGGACCTCCGATACGCGTTCACGCAGATCTCGACCGTCGTGTTCGCCTCGATGGTCGAGGGGTTCGAGGCCGAGGGCATCATCGGTGACGGCGACCGCGAGCGGCTCTCGCCCTCGGTGCGGACGATGGTCCGGATCGGCGAGGACGCCGACGCGGTCTCGTACAAGCGCGCCGACCGGCCACGGACCGACTTCTACGACGCCGTCGAGGCCGTTCTCGACGAGCACGACCTGCTCGTGACCCCGACGACGGCGGTGCCCCCGTTCGAACACGGGCGGGACGGCCCCCAGACGATCGACGAGGCGTCGGTCGCGAACCCGGTCGTGGACTGGTGTCTCACCTGGCCGTTCAACCTCCCCGGGCACCCGGTCGCGTCGATACCCGCGGGGTTCGTCGATGGACTCCCGGTCGGGCTCCAGGTCGTCGGTCGGCGACACGCCGACGAGACGGTGCTCGCGGCGAGCGCCGCGCTCGAACGCGTCCGGCCGTGGCGGGACACCTACCCCGGACGGCGCTCGTAGCTCGTCTCGAAGCCAGCCGTCGACGACGGACGACGGCCCCCTTCGTTCACCGTTCGACCGGGCGTTGCGTCCGCAACCCGCGACTTTTTTGGTTTTCGTGTCCTCGACTACTCGTGGAATATTCACAGCTCGTCGAGTGCTACGACCGTCTCGACGCCACCCCGTCGACGCTCGAGAAGACGGCCATCCTCGCCGAGCTGTTCGCCGACGCCGGTGACCTCTTGGGCGAGCTCACCGGCCTCGCTCGCGGGCGGGTCTTCGCCTCGTGGGAACCCGACGACCTCGGCGTCTCGTCGTCGTTGACGGTTCACGCCCTGAGCGACGCGACGGGCGTCGACGCGGACCGGATCGGTGACTGGCGGCGCGAGACGGGCGACCTCGGCGACGCCGCGGCGAAAGCGGTCGAGAACCGCGTCCAGACGACGCTGTTCTCGGGGAGCCTCTCGGTCCGGCAGGTCTACGACACGCTTCGGGGGCTCGCCGCGTACGAGGGGTCGGGCAGCCAAACCCGAGCGACCGACGATATCGCGGATCTGCTCGGGGACGCGAGCGCCGACGAGGCCCGGTACGTCGTTCGAACCATCGTCGGGACGATGCGGCTGGGCGTCGGCGAGAGCACCATCCGGGATGCACTCGCGAGGGCGTTTCTCGACGGCTCCGACGACGCGGTCCGGGCGGTCGAACGTGCCTACGAGGTCACGAACGACTTCCGCGTCGTGAGTGAGACGGCCCGTGACCGAGGACGCGAGGGGCTCGACGAACTCGATGTCGAGCTCTTCCGGCCGGTGAAGGCCATGCTGGCGCAGAAAGCCGAGGGTCTCGACGACGCGCTGGCGTCGACCGACCGCCCGCTGCTCGAGTACAAGTACGACGGGATGCGGGTGAAGATCCACGTCGACGGCGACGCGGTTCGGGTGTTCACCCGCCGGCTCGAGGACGTCACCGAGCAGTTCCCGGACGTCGTGGAGGCGGTGCGGGACGAGGTCGACGTCGAGAACGCGATCGTCGAAGCCGAGGTGGTGGGCTACGACCCTGAGACCGGCCGGCCGATACCGTTCCAAGAGTTCTCGAAGCGCATCAAGCGCAAGACCGACATCGACGAACTCGCGGCCGCGTATCCGGTCACGGTCCACGCCTTCGACCTGCTCTATCACGACGGCGACCCGCTCGTCGAAACGGCGCTCGCGGACCGACTCTCCCGCCTCGAATCGGTCGTCGTCCCCGAAAGCGAGACGGTCCAGCGGGCCGAGAACGTTCGAACCGACTCGCTCGAAGCGGCTGAAGCGTTCTACGGGGACGCGCTCGACGACGGCCAGGAGGGCCTGATGGTGAAGAACCTCGACGCGGGCTACCAGCCGGGGTCGCGGGTCGGCTACATGCTGAAGGTCAAGCCCACGATGGAGCCGCTCGACCTCGTCGTGGTCCAGGCCAAGTGGAGCGCGGGCCGCAAGAGCGAGTGGCTGGGGCGACTACGGTTGGCCTGCTGGGACGCCGACCGCGAGGAGCTCCGGGAGGTCGGGCGGATGTTCTCGGGTCTCACGGACGCCGAACTCCGCGAGATCACCGACAAACTCGAACCCCTCATTCGGTCCGTGGAGGGTCGAACGGCGAAGCTCCGTCCGGAAGTAGTCGTCGAGGTCGAGTACGAGGCGATACAGGAGTCCACGAAATACGATTCGGGCTACGCACTCCGTTTCCCTCGGTTCGGCGGCTTTCGCGACGACCTCGGCCCCGAGGACGCCGACCGGTTCGAACGGGTGGAACGACTCTACGAGGACCAATGAGACACCGAGAGACACGACCGAGCCGGCCCGTGCGAGCCGTGCGGTCGGAGGGGCACCCTCGATGAGCAGCGGTGTCAGCCTCCGGGACGGCGTAGAGATAACGCTCTCGACGGGCGAGACGTTCGTCGCGGACGCCACCGAACCCGCGGGCGACGTCGTGGGACTGAGCCACGCCCACGGCGACCACCTCTACACGCGCGCCCCCGAGGCGGTGGTCTGCTCCGACGTCACGGCTCGGCTGGCGAACGCGCGCCGCGAGGACGAGGCCCCCCTCACCCGGACCACCCATCCACGAGTCGAGCAGGTCCCGGCGGGTCACGTGCCGGGCTCCCGAGCGACGGTCGTCGACGACCCCGACGGGACCACCTACCTCTACACGGGCGACTTCTCGCCGCGATCCAGGTTTCTGCTCGACGGGTTCGACGCGGGCGCGGTCGCGGACGAGTACGACGTCGACGTTCTGGTCACCGAGACCACGTATGGAAAGCCCGAGTACGTCTTCGACGACCAGGCGGTGCTCGAAGCGCGTATCGTCGACTGGCTGGACGAGACCCACGACACGCCCGTCCTGCTCTTCGGCTACACCCTGGGTCGTGCCCAGGAGCTCGAGCTCCTGGTCGGGCGCTCGAATCGTGAGCGGCTGTTCGTTACGGACGCCACGGCGCGGCTGAACGCGATCATCGAGGACGCCTACGACGTCGACTTCGGGGCCGAACGCTACGAAGAGGCCACCACGCTCGGGGCGGGCGACGCGCTGCTCCTCCCGGCACAGACCAACCGGCTCTCGTTCGTCGACTCGATCGCCGAGTCGACCGGCGCGCTGAAGGCGGGCTTTTCGGGCTGGGCCATCGAGGAGTCGTTCAAGTATCGGGGGAGCTACGACGAGATATTCGTGCTCTCGGACCACAGCGACTTCTCCGAGTTGGTCGACACCGTCGAGACACTGGAGCCCGAGCGGGTCTACACCCAACACGGCTTCGCCGACGCGTTCGCGACCCACCTCGAAGCCGAGTTCGACCTCACCGCGCGGTCGTTGAAGAACAACCAGACCGCGCTGAGCGACTTCTGAGGGGTGTGTTCGCCCGCTCACCGTGCGGACGGACGACCGTTGCTCGCGTGCTGGCTTCCGGCCGTCGTTCGCCGAACGCTATGGTCGTCTCCCGATCCCTCCCGAGCCACGGAAGCGGATAGAACCCGGGGTGACGATAGTTTTTTCATCTCTGAACGCGGTGTACGATTACGTGCGTCCGCACGCAAAACTATGACAGACGACACTACCAACTCCGGGGAGGGGGTCCTCGAACTGATCGGGCGAGTCGAAGGCCAGGTTCGCTCACGACGAGAGATGATGGGCGACGCGCTCAAAGTCGGAGCCGGCGCAACCGCGCTCTCGGCGCTCGGTGCCGGGACCGTCGGTGCCAACAGCGGTTCGGGCTCCGGCTCGGGTTCGGGCGACGACCCGAGCGACGTCGACATCCTGAACTACGCGCTCGCGCTCGAACACCTCGAGTACGCGTTCTACGACGAGTTCCTCGCCAACCACTCCGAGTGGGAGGTAGAGAGCTCGGCGGTCGCGAACTACTTCGCCCGCCCGACCCTCCAGTACTCGGTCTACCAGCAGATCGAGGACGTCCGGGACCACGAGAAAGCCCACGTCGACGCGCTCACCGAGACCATCGAGCAGCTGGGTGGCACACCGGTCGAACCCGCCGACTACGAGTTCCCCTACGACTCCATGGAGGAGTTCGTCGCCGTCGCCGACCGTCTGGAGTCGGTCGGCGTCTCGGCCTACGCCGGCGCGGCACCCATGATCGACAGCGAGGAGGTCCTCACGGCCGCGCTCTCGATCCACAGCGTCGAGGCCAACCACTGGACCTACTTCCAGCTCCTCCACCTCCAGCGCCCCGCGCCGAACGCGTTCAACCCGGCCCGGACGATGGAGCAGGTGCTCCCGATCGTCAAGCAGTTCATCGTCGGCGCGAGCGGCGGCAGCGGCGACGACTCCGAGGGTGACGACGGCGTCGAGGGCGACGTCGTCCGACAGTTCACCGTCCAGCTCTCGGGCGACAACGAGGTCCCACCGGTCGATACCGACGCCAGCGGCGAGGCGGGGCTCACGCTCGTCGATACCGGGGACAGCTACGCGCTCCGATACGACCTCTCGGTGATGAACATCGAGGACGTCACCGCGGCCCACTTCCATCTCGGTGGGTCAGAGGAGAACGGCCCGGTCGTCGCCTTCCTCTACGGTCCGAACGAGGACGGCACCAGCGAGGACGGCCAGATCGCGAGCGGGACGATCACCGAGTCCGACCTCGTGGGTCCGCTCGAAGGCAAGACCGTCTCCGACCTGCAGTCGATGGCCGACGAGGGGCTCTACGTGAACGTTCACACGACGGCCAACCCCGACGGCGAGATCCGCGGCCAGGTCCCGCTCGAATAGCTGGTCGGTCGACGACACCGATCCACACCACGAACGGGCCGTGACACGCACCGTCCGCTCGACTTTCTTTCGTCCGAAACCGGTCTTCCCTACCGGTAGGTTTCGAACGCGTCGAGAAGCATCTCGACGAACCGGTCGCGGTCGATGTCGACCGCCACGTTCGCGTTCGGGGCCTCGACGTTCGGCCAGTCGTCGCTCACGCCGCGGACGTCGGCGACCGTTCGACCGTAGGTCGACTCGCCCTTCGTCTCCACGGTCGTGAAGGTGTACTCGGTGTCGAGGACCCCCGGTTCGACGATTTCGGCGACGGCACACGCGTCGTGGATCGGGACGCCGTCCCACTCGAACGAGGCCTCGTAGACGTCGAGGAAGTAGGTCAGCAGGTCCGCGACGACCGTCGTGACCGCGGCGTCCAGCTCGCGGATCCGCGCCACGTGGTCGCGGTCGAGACGGGCCTCGCGGGTGACGTTCAGCCCGACCATCGTGACGTCGACGTCGGCTTCGAAGACCACTTTCGCCGCCTCGGGGTCGGCGAAGATATTGAACTCCGCGGCCGGCGTGACGTTCCCGTCCTCAGTTGTGCCACCCATCAGCACTATCCGTTCGATGTCCTCGACGATGTCGGGATGTTTCCGGAGCGCGACGGCGACGTTCGTGAGCGGTCCGACGGGCGCGATGTGGAGCGCCCCGCTCTCGGCGGCGGTTTGGGCGATCGTCTCGACGGCGTGTCGCTCGATCGGCTCCGTTTCCGGCTCCGGGAGGTCCGCCCCGTCGAGGCCGCTCTCGCCGTGGACCCAGCCGGCGGTGACCTGGTCGCGAACCAGCGGGGCTCCCATGCCGCGGGCGACGGGGACGTCGGTCCGGTCGGCCAGAGTCAGCACGCGGCAGGCGTTCCGGGTCGTCTTCTCGATCGTCTGGTTGCCGGCGACCGTCGTGACGGCTTCGAGGGCGACCCGATCCGACGCGAGCGCGAGCAACAGCGCCATCGCGTCGTCGTGGCCCGGGTCGCAGTCGACGAGGAGGTCCTTCATGGCTCCGCTGGATGCCACGTCGGTAAATAGCCATCCACTCCGCGGGGTCCGAGTGCGAGGGGGTGGGGAACGACTAATACCGCCCCCTGCGTTTCGCGGCTGTGGCTGTTCCATCCAGACCCCTCCCGAGCGGCGACGAACTACCGATGGTCGGGCTCGGTACCGGCGGGCTCGGCACCGAAGCCGTCCGAACCGCCCTCGACATCGGCTACACCCGCCTCAACACGGCCGAAGCCTACGGCAACGAGACCGAGATCGGCGAGGCCATCGCCGACGAGGAGCGCGAGGACCTCTTCCTCACCTCGAAGGTCCGTCCCGCGAACCTCCACTACGAGTCGGTGATCGAGGCCTGCGAGGACTCGCTCGACCGGCTCGGGACGGCGTACCTCGACCTCTATCTGGTCCACTGGCCGAACCCCGCGATCTCGCTACGCGAGACCCTCGACGCGATGGGGACGCTCCACGAGGAGGGGAAGGTCCGGAACGTGGGCGTCTCGAACTTCAGCACCTACCAGCTCAGCAACGCGAACCACATCTCGGACGTTCCGATCGCCCTCAACCAGATCGAGTTCCACCCGTGGTTCCAGCGGCCCGACCTCGTCGAGTACTGCGAGGAGACCGACGTCGTCGTGGAGGCCTCCGCGCCGCTCGCACGAACGGAGGTGTTCGACGAGGAAGTCGTCGGGGAGCTCGCTGAAAAGTACGACAGAACGCCGGCTCAGGTCGTCCTCCGGTGGGCGTTCGAGCGCGGCGTCGCGACCATCCCCGGGTCCGGGTCGGCGGAGCACCTCGAAGCCAACCTCGCGGTCTTCGACTGGGAGCTAGAGGAGGCGGACCACCGACGTCTCACCGACCTGGATCGGGACCGGGCGGTCTACGAGCCAAATGCACCCGACTGGATGGGCGGGATCTTCGACATCCCTCACTGAGAAGGTCCTCGTCGCTCGAACCCGTGTTCAGGCCATGTTCCGGCAGGTCTCCGCACAGCGGGGCAGGACCTCGGCGCAGGCCTGGCAGTGGTCGTGGTCGTGTTGCTCGCACTCCTCGGCACAGGCCTCACACGCCTCGGCACAGGCCTCGGCGACCTGGGAGCTGAACGCGGAGTCGCGGACGCACAGCCGGGCACACAGCGAGGCGAGGTCGGCGACGTCCCGGCAGAGTCGGAGACACTCGCTCATCTCCTCGCCGTGACCCGCACACTCGTCGGCGCACCACTCACAGACCTCCGCGGCCTCGATACAGGTGTCGACGCACGTTTCCATCTCGTCGCTCAGACCGATCTGCTGAACTACCATTGCACGTCGTTTGAGGGCACGACGGTTTTCCTGCGTTGTGGGTAACGACCACCGAACGACGGACGTCCCCGACCGAACGATCCGAAAACGTGCCGGGACTATGTTTTGGAAAACGAGGCTTCACTGGCGATCGTCCGTCCGGTCGCGACCGGGATCGACGACATCGACCTGGGAGTCGTTCGGTATCGCCGACGACGCCGTCGGGAGACCGAACCGTCGATCGGGTCGGTCGGTATCACTTCCGTCGGTCCCACCACCGAAAACCACGACACGCGGTGGCCACGTCGGACGTATGGTTCGGATCGCGGCGACGTGTTCGCGAGTCCGGCGCGTCAGTGGCGAGACGCGATAGCGCACGACGCACCCGATGGATCGTGAACGACGAGTCCCGTCGATGTGGCCGGATAGCGGCCGTCCGAAGCCAAAAGGTTCCTATGCGATGGGACCGTATGTTTCGGCATGACCGCAGCCTCAAATAGTGTGGTGGCGTCGAAAACCGAGCTCTTCGAACGTATCCTCGGAAACGAATCGGGGGAGACCTTCGTCGTCGGCGTCGACAACGAGACGACCGAAGCGCTTCTCGACGTTCTGGGAGAGTTGGACGACTCGCCGACGGTGCGGTTGCTCGCGGCGGAGTCGGTGCTGAAAGGGGTACGCAGCGACTTCGTTCTCGCAAGCACGGCGGCGGAGCTCGTCGAGGCCGGCACGCTCGAACTCCGGACGAGCGACGAGCCCGTCGGAACCGGACTGGTCGTCACCGACGACCAGCTCGTCTCCCTGGTCCCCGCGGGCCGGTACACCGCGGGGCTGGCGACCGACGACACGACGTTCGTCGACGAGGCGAACGAACACTGGCAGGGGAGCTGGGAGCGCAGCGACGAGTTCGGCCTCCGGACGCCGGCGCGCTCGCAGGTCGAGGAGTCGCTGACCGAGGCGTTCGGCCCGGAGGTCGAGACCGACTTCCGGACGATGGTCACCGCGCTCCGAACCGCCCGCGGCAGTGGGAACGAGGGACTCGACGAGGTCGGCGCGAGCCTGCTCGTGGCGGCCAAACACGAGGCGCTGCTCTACGACATCTCGAAGTGGGGCGAGGACGTCGGCGTCGCGAGCAAGGCGACGTTCTCGCGGATGAAGACCACGCTCGAACAGCAGGGGCTGATCACGACCGAGAAGGTCCCGATCGACGTCGGCCGACCGCGGCTCCGACTCCTGCTCGCCGACGACCGCTTCGAGGGCGCGAGCGCCGAGGAGATCGCGAGCGCGGCGCACGGCTCGCTCTCGCGAACGCAGACGTAATCCCGGTCGCCGTTAGCCGAATTTTTCGTCTCCCGACGGCGGGGGCAATGCGACTCGCTTCGGTACGACTTTGAGTGAACGTCCACTCGCATCGGATAGAACGATCACTAATGACACGAGGGAACGCGAACGACCGGGACGACGGCGTGTGGCTCTCCCGCCGTCGGCTGCTCGGCGCGACCGGCGCGCTCGCGGGGGCGGGCTATCTCGCGAGCGCGGGCGGACGGGCACAGACCGCATCGACCATCGAGCTCGGGGGGGAGATCGCCGGCTGGCGGGGGCGATCCCCCGAGGAAATCGCCGACGAGACGAATCCGACGCTCCGGCTCGAAGCGGGCCAGGAGTATCGGATCACGTGGACGAACCTCGACGGTTTCGGCCACAACCTCGCGCTGCTCGACGACGACGGCGGCGTCCTCGAACGCACGTCCGTGATGAGCGAGGAGGGCGAGAGCCAGAGCCTCACGTTCACCGCGAGCGAGGCGATGGCCGAGTACGTCTGTGAGCCACACGAGGGGTCGATGCGTGGGGCGATCAGCTTCGGAAACGAGACCGTGACCGAGACCACCACCGAGAGCGACAGCGAACCCGTCGTCCCCGAGGGACCGACGGTGGCCCTCGACCGGATCGCCGGTGGGTTCGAGGTGCCGACGGACTTCGCCGCCCCGCCGGGCGACGGTCGGCGGTTCGTGCTCGACCTCCCGGGCCAGGTCTACGTCCACACCGACGACGGACTGCGCGAGGAGCCGTTCCTCGACGTGGGCGACCGGCTGGCCGAGCTCACCGCCGAGCGGGGGCTGCTCGGTATCGCCTTCCACCCCGAGTTCGCGGACAACGGCCGGTTCTACCTGCGCTACAGCGCCCCGCTCGCCGACGACGCGCCGGCGGAGTTCTCCCACACGGAGGTCCTCGCCGAGTTCACCGTGGACGAGGACGGCGAACACGCCGATCCCGACTCCGAACGCGTGCTGCTCGCCATCGACGAACCGACGCCGTACCACAACGGCGGCGCGATAACCTTCGGCCCGGACGGCTACCTCTACGCCTCCTACGGCGACGGCGGCAGCCCGAAGGACATGGGACCGGGGCACGCCGAGGACTGGTACGAGGCGAACGGGGGCGGCAACGGCCAGGACGTCACCGAGAACCTGCTGGGGAGCGTCCTCCGGATCGACGTCGACGGCGAGTCGGACGGCAAACCCTATGGCATCCCCGAGGACAACCCACTGGTGGGCGAGGAGGGCCTCGACGAGCACTACGCCTGGGGCTTTCGCAACCCGTGGCGAATGGGCTTCTCGAACGGCGAGCTCTACGTCGCCGACGTCGGACAGAGCCGGTACGAGGAGGTCAACAGGGTGGTGAAGGGCGGCAACTACGGCTGGAACGTCCGGGAGGGCACCCACTGCTTCGGAACCGAGAACGTGAGCGATGTTCCGGACGAGTGCCCCGACTCGACGCCGCCCGACGTCCGCGGGGGCGAGCCCCTCCGGGACCCGGTCGTCGAGTACCCGCACCAGCGCGACGGCGAGTTCATCGGCATCTCGGTGGTCGGCGGCTACATCTACGGGAACGACGCGATCCCCGGGCTCGAAGGCAAGTACGTCTTCGGCGACTACAGCCAGAAGGGGAACCCACGCGGGTCGCTGTTCGCCGCGACCCCGACCGAGGACGGCCAGTGGGACTTCTCGAAGCTTCGGATCGCGGGTGCCGAGAGCGGCGCGGTGGAGGGCTACCTCATCGCCATCGGTCGCGACGAGACCGGCGACCTCTACGCGCTGACCTCCGCCGGCGACCTCGGCGGGGCGGTCCACCGGATCACGGCCGCCGAGGGCGAGGCCGCGTCCGACACTGCGGCGGGAACGCAAAACGCGACGGCCGCGACGGAGGCGACCGGGACGGCATCGACGAGCTCGACGGCCGGCCCGACGACCGGGTCGGGAACGACGGGCGCAGTCACGGACCGCCGCACGAGCGCCGCGACCGACACGTCCCGAGCGGCCACCGGCGCGGAAACGAGCGCGGGAGCCCCCGCGACGAGCGCTCGAACGGGTGGTTCCGGGGCGAGCGCAAACGGCGACACGAACGGGAGCGGCGGGAACGCGAGCAGTGAGACGACCGCGACCGACGGCCCCGGGTTCGGTGTCCTCGCCGCGCTCGCCGGGGTCGCGGGTCTCGCCGCGCGTCGGCTCGGACGGGATCGGTAGAACGTGTCGTCACTCGGCGGGGGCCATCCCGTCGAGCAGCGTCGCCGGCTCGACGGAGCCGTACCTGACGACCGCGGTGAACTGCTCGTCAGCCATCCCGAAGCGCTCGTCGGCGGCGATCCCGTAGCTCGCGTCGCCGAACCGGGTCTCGACGAATCGCCGGGCGACGAGCGCCTTCCGACCGTCCTGCGCCGTATCGATCGCCCACTGCGCCTCTTCGAGCAACAGCGCTCCCGTCACCACGTCGAAGACGAGGTCCGCGAGCCGCTTGGCGTGATACTGGGCGAACGCCTCGTCCTCCGTCGCGAGCGTTCCCAGCGCGTCCTGGAGCTCCCCGTACCTCGATTCGACCGTCTCGACCGTCGACTCCAGCGCCGGATGGTCGACCCCGTCGAGCTTCCCTTCGACGTACGGGAGGAGCGCCTCGTGGGCGTTCTCGCGGTTCAGCGCGCGGAGGACGTCGAGCCCGAGGACGTTCGAGGGCCCCTCCCAGATCGGGAGGACCTGGGCGTCGCGCAGGAGCCGTTCGGTGGTGTGCTCGCGGACGTAGCCGTTTCCGCCGAGGACCTCCATCGCGTACGAGGTGGTCTCGACCGACATTCGGGCGGTCCTGTACTTCGCGACCGGAACGAACAGCCGCAGCAGTTTGTAGGCCGCCGAGTCGTCGCCCGCCCGTTCGCGTTCGTCGAGGAGTCGTACGGCCTCGAACGAGAACGCGGCGGCGGCCTCGTAGTCGACGGCCATCCCCACCAGATCGCGTCGCATCAGCGGGTACTCGTCGATCGGGTTGCCGAACGCTTCGCGTCGTGCGGCACGGACCTCCGCCTCCAGCAGCGCCCGTCCCATCACACCGACCGCGCCCATCGCGTTCGTGAGGCGCTCGTAGTTCATCATCTCGGACATGTACTTGAAGCCGCGTCCCTCCTCGCCGACGAGATACGCCGCCGCACCCTGGAACTCGATCTCGCCGGTCGGCACGGAGATAGTTCCCAGTTTGTCCTTGAGCCGACGGAAGTGCGAGTCGTTGACCTCGCCATCGGGTTTGGTGCGCGGCACGAGGAAGAGCGAGAGCCCCGCGACACCGTTGGGCGCGTCGGGTGTCCGCGCGAGCGCGAGCGCGCCCTCGGCGTCGATGTTCGAGCAGAACCACTTCTCGCCGTGGAGTTCGTAGACGCCCGCCTCGTCGGTCGGCTCGGCGCGTACCTCGTTCGCGCCGACGTCGGAACCGCCCTGCTCCTCGGTGAGGAACATCGCGCCTTCGATGTGGTCGTCGAGGGTCGCGGCCGTCAACCCGTCGAAATACTCGTCGAGCCGTCCGTCGTCGAACCGATCGAGCACGATGGCGACCCCCGTGGTCATCGAGACGGGACAGCAAAAGCCGATGTCGACGTACGAGAGCAATGCCTGCATCGTCAGCGGGTGACAGAGCCCGACGGGTGATTCCCGACCGGGTGGGGCGTGGAACGCGTCGTGTGTGACCCGGAACTCCTCGTAGGCGATCCGTTCCTGGTCGCGCATCGAGGGGTGGTACTCGACCTCGTTCAGTCGGTCGCCGTACTTGTCGAACGACCGGAGTTCGTGGCCCGCCTCGTCGATCCGGTCGGCGGTGTCGGCCATCTCGTGACCCAGGCGCTCGCCGAACGCCGAGAGGAGCGCCTCGGCCCACTCGAACTCGTCGTCCGGGTAGACTCGCCGCGCCTCGAACTGGAGAGTCCGGTCGAGCTCCCAGTAGTTGCACTCCCGCCCCTCGTCGAGACGCGCGTAGTCGATCGGGTCCGACGTCATCCCCGAGTAGTCGGTGATAGTGCGTGATAAACGTCGCCCTCCGGCCCCGGTGGTCGAGACGCGTTCGCGGACCAGTTCGCCCGCCACCTGGGGGGGGGTTTCATCCTCTTTTTTCGAAACGAAGGAAAGCAGTTTTATCCGGGCATTGAGACTCGTCAGTGTGGGTTTCACACACCGTCGCGCCGGGGTGCTGGTCTGGGTCGGCGTGCTCCTGGTCGCGGCTGTGGGCGCTCCGGTCGCGGGTGCTGTTCCGTCGGTATCGCCGGAGGACGCGAGCGAAATCGTTCCTCAGCGCGGTAACGGCGCGTCACCGGCGAACGACACGAGCGTCCAGCAGGAGGACCCCGAATCGGTGGACTCCTCGGGCAACGTCTCGGAGCTCCAGAGCTGGTTTTCGGGTCGATTGAGTCAGACCGTCGTCAACTGCTCGGAGGGGCTCACCGTCGGCGAGTACGACGCCTGCAACCAGTCTGACGGGGAGTATCCGGAGTGGCTGAGCGGCTACGTCAACGTCACCCGTGAGAGCGACTCGGGGGACAACCGAACGAACGCGTTCGAGCGCACCAGGGAGAACCAGACCGAGTACGCCTCGAAGGTTCGGCGATTTCGGAACACCGTCGAGGCGTACAACGACGCCCGGAACGACAGCGATACCCAGCGGGCGCGTCGACTGGCCCGTCGGGCACAGACCCTGGCGACGGACATCAACCGGACGAGCGGTAACCTGACGCGGAACTACGGGGCCATCGCCAACGGGACGGGACGCGACCTCAGCCCGGCGACGCGGACGACCCGGAACGTGAGCCGGAACGTCACCACGACCGCCGCATCGCTCTCGATCGAGCAGTTCCGCAACACGACGGTCACCGCGCGGGGGGCGGACCGTGTGATGTCCTTCCGCGAGCCGCTTCGCGTGACCGGCCGCGTCGCCGCCGCGAACGGCACCGGCCTCGCGGACCGCACCGTTGGTGTTCGGGTCGACGGGCGGATCCGTGGGACCACGACGACGAACGCCACAGGCGTCTACCGGCTCACGTACCGTCCGACGCGGGCTCCGCTCGATACCGAGCGCGTGACGCTCCAGTACCTACCGCGAAACCGCTCGGTCTACAGCGGCAACGAGACCGCGGTGCCCGTCGACATCCGCCAGGTCGAACCGACCCTGCGGGCGACCGGCGGTTCGAACGCGGTGAGCTACGGTGGGCTGGTGACGGTCAACGGAAGCCTCGCCGTCGACGGTATCGGTGCGGGGGGGATGCCGGTCACCGTCTCGGTCGACGGCGAGGAGCTCCGATTCGAGGACGGAACCCGCGCGCGGACGGCGTCGAACGGCGGCTTCCGGCTCTCGGCCCGGCTACCGAAGGAGGTGAACGACGGACGGCGAAGCGTTCGGGTGTCGCTCCCGCTCGAAGACCGTGCGCTCGCCCGGGACAACGTCTCGATACCCCTCACCGTTCGGTCGACGCCGACGGCCCTCTCGGTCGACGCAACGCAGACCTCCGTCAACGGGTCGAACGTGAGCGGGCCGGTGGTTCGCCTCGCGGGTCGCCTCACGACGAACGGTGACCAAGCGGTCCGTAACGAGTCCGTGGCGCTCGCGGTCAACGACACCACCACGACGACGGTGACCACCGACGAGAACGGGAGCTACGACGCGAACGTCTCGGTTCCGGAGTCGGTGTTCGCCGGGCGCACGGGAACGGTTCCGATCGTGGTCGGCGCGCGCTACGCCGGCGTCGGGACGAGTCTCGAGGCTTCCACCGCGCGGACGAGGCTCCGAATCGACGTCCCCGCCCAGCCCACACCGACGTTCCTCGCGGAGCTCCTGGCGTTCCTCGCCGAGCATCCGTGGTACGTCGGCGTTCCGGTGGTCGTCCTCGTGCTGGGACTCGGTTACGCCGTCGTCCGACTCCGGGACGGCTCCGACGCCGATCAGGCGTCGACGACGACCGACCCCGCCGCGGAGGGGGGGTCGTCCACGGGCGAGACCACGGCGGACTGGGGTTCGCTCCTGGACGCCGCGAACCACCAGCTGTTCACGGGGGACCGGGCGGCCGCGGTCGCCACCGCCTACGCGGCCACCCGGCGGAAGCTCCGAAACGACCTCGGGCTCGGCGGGGCCTACACCCACTGGGAGTTCCTCGACGCCGCCCGGAACGCGGTCGGGGACCGTCGGGGTGCCGCCCTCGGCCGCCTCACCGAACTCTACGAGCAGGCGGCGTTCTCGCCCTACGACCTCTCGGAGGGGACGGCGGGCACCGCGATCGACGACGCCGAGACGGTCACCGGGGACGGATCGGACGAGCACACCGGGGAGTGAGCGGCTCGCCACGCTTCGCCACGGATCGGCGCACGACCCTTCTCACCACGATTCGCGTCACACCGGTCGCCGAACCGTCGAGGTCCACGATCCGTTCGGACGACCAGTAGCTTGAACTATCGCGCTATCGAGGTAGACGCATGCGACTCACGCGCCGTGGCTGGGGGTTCGTCGGTGCCGGCGGGGTTCTCGTCGGCCTCGCCGTCGCCTTCGCCGACCCGCGCCTGCTGGTCGGCGCGGCCGCGCTCGGCGCGTGGCTGGCGGTCGAGCAGTACCGGTTCGTTCGGGCGGCGAGGCGGACCGCCGACACGATCGTCGTCGAGCAGGTACTCGCCCAGGAGCGCGTCGTCGCCGAGCGCGAGACGTCGGTCACGCTCGCCGTACGGCTGCCCGAGCCGTCGTCGCTCGCCGTCACCGTCGAGCTCGCGCCGCCGGTGAGCGCGACCGGGACGGACCGCGAGGACCGCCGTGTCCGGCTCGAACCGGGCGAGACGACCGCGAGCACGGCGGTCTTCCTCGAGTGGGCGGTCGCCGGGACCTACGAGTTCGGAACGCCGGCGATCGAGGTCCTCGGTCCGGCCGGGTGTTTCACCGAGCGCTTCGAACGCGGGTCCACGCCGACGATGGTGGTCGAACCGCGCGGTCCGCACGACGTCCACGTCGGGCAAGGCGGCGACCCGCTGATGGCCGCCTACGGGGAGCGCGAGAGCGGCCGCCGCGACGCCGGGCTCGACCCCGGCGAGCTCCGGGAGTACGTCGCCGGCGACGCCGCGGGTCGGATCGACTGGAAGGCGACCGCCCGGATGGGCGAGCCCTACGTTCGCGAGTACGAGATCGAGACCGACATCGTCACCGCGATGCTCGTCGACCACCGCGCGACGATGGCCGACGGGCCGACGAACGAGACGAAGCTCGACTACGCCACCCAGGTCGCGTTGCTGTTCGTCGACAGCGTCCGGTCGTTCGGTGACCCGCTCGGCTACTACGCGGTCGGCGACGAGGGGCTCACCGACCGGCGCAACCCCGCGGTCGGGCAGTACTCGCTCATCGAGGGGCGACTGCGCGACCTCACGGCGACCGACCCCGCCACCACGACCGCCGGCGACTCCGGGAGCCACAGCCCGGCGACCTCGCGGCGCGCCGCCGTCCGCCTCTCCGGCGACGACGCATTCGGGCGCACGCTTCGGCCGTACTTCGAGACGGACGACACCTACGCCGAACGCATCAGGGGCGACCCGCTGTTCGAGACCGCCCGCGCCCACCTCGCCCGGCTGAGCGGCACCGTCTGGACCGTGATCTTCACCGACGACGCCAACCGCGCCGAACTCCGCGAGACGGTCAGGCTAGCCCGCCGCGGCGACGGTCGCGTGCTCGTCTTCCTCACCCCGTCGGCGCTGTTCGAACCGGGCGGCCTCACCGACCTCGAAGCCAGCTACGAGCGCTACCGGGAGTTCGAGTCCTTCCGGCTCGAACTCGCACGACTGCGACGGGTCTCGGCGTTCGAGGTCGGCCCGCGCGACCGGATCGACGCCATCCTGTCGAGCGCACGCCGGCGTGCGAGTTCGCGAAACACGCAGTAGGAACCGGTAGGGTGGAACGGTCGGGACTACTCGGGGGCGACCCCGGCGTCGAGGTCGCGGCGGTCGTGGATCGGTCCCGCACGCGCCGAGAGGTGGCCCGAGGACCGACCGTTGGCGACCGCGAGCACCTCGCCGACGATGCTGTAGGCGACCTCGTAGGGCGAATCGCCGCCGAGGTCGAGGCCGATCGGCGTGTGAACCCGCTCGACGTCCTCGCCCGTCATCGAGACCTCGTCGTCGAACTCCTCGCGGAGCTCCTCGAAGCGCTCGCGTGGTCCCATCAACCCGATGTAGGGCACCCGCGTGTCGAGCAGGGTTTCGAGCGCGAGGCCGTCGTCGACGAAGTTGTGGGTCATCACCACGACGTAGGTCTCGTCGTCGAACGAGAGGTCGTCACCGAGGGCGGCCGGCGAACTCGACAGGACGGCGTCGGCCCCCGGGAACCGCTCCCGGTTCGCGCGCGCACCGCGGAAGCTCACGACGCTGACCCGGAAGTCGACGCGTTTGGCGAGGTCGACGACCGGAACGACGTCGGGGCCCGACCCGAGCACCACGAGATGCGGCGGGACGTCGATCCCGTCGACGAACACCTCGATCGGTCCGTCGTCGGTCTCGACCTCGACGACGTCCGCCCCGCCGTCGCCGAGGAGTTCGGCGGCCGGCCCGGCGAGTGCCTCCCGAATTTGTTCGTCGAGCCCACCCGCGAAGCCCTCGTCGGGGCGGTACCACGCGCGCTCGCCGACCGTCCCCGCACCGCCGACGACCGTGGCGACGGCGACCGGTTCGTGGGCCGCGACCGTCTCGACCACCGGACGGTGGCGCTCGTCGACGGGTTCGAGAAGAACGGTTATGATCCCGTTACAACCCATGCCGTGACCCCAGAGCGCGTCGTCGCCACCGGTGAGGTCGTAGGTCTCGATACGCGGCTCGCCCGACTCGCGGACCTCGCCGCCGACCCGCGCGACCTCGTCTTCGAGACAGCCCGCGGTGATCGACCCCGCGGTGTCGTCGGGCCGGATCAGCATCTTCGCACCCGGTCGTCGGTAGGCGCTCCCCTCGACGTCGATCACCGTCGCGAGCACGTCGTCGCGGTCGTCGGCGAGCGCGTCGCCGACGCGGGACAGTACGTCGGTCTCCGAGAGGCTCCAGTCGGTCGTGGTCATGCGGTGTGTCTCCGTTCGTGAGTCGCTTCGACCCGTCGTGGGTCGTACTCGTAGCCGATACGGCCGTGGTGGCCCCGCCGGTCGAGCTGGCGCGCCAGCTCCGCGAGGTCGTCGGGGCCGGCGAACGCGAACAACCCGTCGAGATAGGGTAGCGCGGCGGCCATCCCGCGCGCCGTGGGTTCGTATTCCGGCGAGACCGCGAGCGGGTTCAACCAGAACACCGCCCGCGCCCGCCGCGAGAGCCACGCCGCCTCGCGTTCGAGGGTCTCGACGTCGCCCATCTCCAGCCCGTCGCTGACCACGAACACTACGGAGTCGCGCGAGACGGCGTCCGACGCGCGTTCGTGGAGTCGGGCGAGCGAGCCGCCGATCCGGGTGCCGCCGCCCCACTCGGCCTCGGCTCGCGAGAGCGCGTCGAGCGCGCGCTCGTCCGATGCGTCGAACGCCGACGTGACCTCACGGAGGTCGTCGTCGAAGAAGAACACCCGCGCCTCGCGCCACGCCTCGTGTGCGCGGCGGAGGAACTCGAGCAGGAACGAGCGGTCCACCACGTCGAGCACCGACCGGCTGACGTCCACGAGCAGACAGGCACGGAGCTCGCTCCGCGCGCGTCGTCGCCGCGGGACCTCGACCACCGTGCCGCCGGTGGCGACGCTGGCCCGGAGCGCGCGCCGGACGTCGGGGCGCTCGTCGCCGCCCCCCCGCCACCGCCGGCCCGACAGCGTCGCGAGGCTTTCGGTGAGCGTGTCGAACGCCGTCCCGAACTCGTGGCTGGCGTGGGCTGCCGACACCGCCGTCCGCCGGCCGTTCGGGCTGTACCGTGCGGTCGTCGCGCCGTCGCCGTCGGCGTCGGAAGCCGTGGTTTCGCGACCGATGACGGCTCCGACGTGGCGTTCGGCGACCGTTTCGTCGGCTTCGTTCTCGTCGTCCTGTGCTCCTCCCTCACCGGCGGCCGGTTCGGCCCCGAACGACGCGAGTCCGCCCTCGGGCCCGTCGTCGGTCCACCCCGCTGCGTCCGCGGTATCGGGACCGGCGGCGAGCCGCCGCCAGAACGCCTCGAACAGCCGGTCGAACGTCGGGCGGTCCGTCGCGTCGGCGACGAGGCTCGCCCGGAGCGCGACCCGGACGCGGTCGGGGTCGTCGAGCCCTACGTCGGCGAGCGCGCGCCCGGCCGTGACGCCCGCGTTCGCCGGCACCGCCACGCCCGCCCGCCGGAGCGCCCGGACGAACCGCACGAGTTCGTCGCGAACGTGGTCGCTGGCGGCGGCGAGCGGGGCTCCACTCTCGGTCCCGTTGCGGCCGGGGCTCACGCGTCGACCTCCGTCGCGGCGGTGAGCAACGAACCGAGCAGGTCGTCGTCGACGCGCTCGACGTCCTCGACCTCCTTCAGGAGACAGCCGAGCGTGGTTCTGACGGTCTCGCGATCGAGGGGTTCGTCCGACCCGTCACGCAACGCGGCCACCGCACGCGCCCAGTCGATGGTCTCGGCCGCCCCCGGCGGTTTCAACAGAGGTTCCTCGCGGAGCCGCCCGACCGCGGCACAGAGCTCGGCGGCCACCGCGGTGTCGAGTTCCGGGACCTTCCGTTCGAGGATCGCGCGCTCCTTCTCGAACGACGGCGGTTCGACGTGGAGGAAGAGACACCGGCGCTTCAGCGCGTCCGAGAGCCCGCGCGTCCGGTTCGAGGTGATCACCACCGCCGGTGGGGTCGCCGCCCGGACCGTCCCGAGTTCGGGGATCGTGACCTGGAACTCCGAGAGGACTTCGAGCAACAGCGCCTCGAACTCCTCGTCGGCGCGGTCGACCTCGTCGATCAGGAGTACTGGGGGACGGTCGCCGTCGGCTCGGAGCGCCCGGAGCAGCGGGCGTTCGAGCAGGTACTCCTCGGTGAAGACGGAGTGGTCCGGATCGTCGGCAGCGGATCCAGCCTCCCCCGTGTCGGCCGTCTGCGTCGCGAGGAGCTGTTTGGTGTAGTTCCACTCGTAGAGCGCGCTCTCGGCTGTCAGTCCCTCGTAACACTGGAGTCGAACGAGGTCGGTGTCGAAGCCGTCGGCGAGCACCTTCGCGAGTTCGGTCTTTCCCGCTCCCGGTTCGCCCTCGACGAGCAGCGGCTTGCCGAGCCGAAGCGACAGCGCCGTCGTCGTCACGATCTCGTCGTCGGCGACGTATCCCGTGGCGTCGAACGCGGCCCCGACCTCGGCCTCGGTCGCCTCGGTGAACCCCGTCGGCCGTTCGCTCATGGTGTCCCCTTCGTCGTCAAGGAATGTAGCTCCCTCGCTCGCCCGGACCGCGGCGGACCGGGGTCCCGCCGATCAGTCGGCCGCCGTCCGGTCGGCGGCGTCGTGGACGCCGGTCAGCGCCCGCTTCGTGTAGACCTCGAGGAGCTGGGCGCGGAACTCGTTCGAGGCCTGGAGGTCCGACATCATCAGGTCCACGTCGAGGTCGTCGCCCGCGTGGTCGGCGGCGGCCTCGATGGTGTCGGCGTCGAACGTGCCGTCGACGAGCGCCTCCTCGACGGGTTCGAGCCGGACCCCGTGGTCCATCACGCCGTTGGCGGCGACGCGGGCGGACTCGATCGTGTCGCCGTCGATGTCGAGCAGCGCGGCCACGCCGACCATCGCGTAGCCCGACGATGGACTCGCCTTCTTCGCGTACGCGCCGACCGCGCCGTCGGCCACCGGGATCTCCACGCGCGTGAGGAGTTCGTCGGGACCGACGTCGGTGGCGTACATCCCGAAGAAGAAGTCGTCGGCCGGTACCTCGCGTTCGCCGTCCGGGCCCTCGACCACGAGGGTGGCGTTCGAGGCGAGCGCCGCCCCAGGTAGATCCGCCGCGGGGTCGCCGTGGGCGAGGTTGCCGCCGATGGTGCCGCGGTTTCTGACCTGGACGTCGCCGACCCACGCCACCGCCTCTTCGAGCGCGGGGGCGTGCTCGGCTACTTCCTCCGCTTCGAGGATCGCGCCGTAGGTCGTCATCCCGCCGATCACGAGCGTGTCGCCGTCGACCTCGACGCCCGTCATCCCCTCGATGCCGCTGATGTCGATCAGGACGTCGGGGCTCGACAGCCCCGTCTTCATCGCCGGCAGCAGGCTGTGACCGCCGGCGAGTAGTTCGGTCTCCTCGTCCAAGTGTTCGTCGAGCAACTCGATCGCCTCCGCGACGCTCTCGGCCTCGTAGTAGTCGAACTCGTCGGGGAACATCAGTTCGCACCTCCCGCGTCGGCGTCGTCGTCACGACTCGCTTCGTCGGTCGTCCCGCCGTCCGCGACGGCGCTGTCGTTCACCGCCTGCCAGACCGACTCGTTCGTGAGCGGCATGTCGATGTGGTCGACGCCGAACGGTTCGAGCGCGTCCACGACCGCGTTCACCACGGCCTGTGGGGCCGCGATGGTGCCCGCCTCGCCGACACCCTTCACGCCGAGCGGGTTGTGCGGCGACGGCGTCTCCGTGTGGTCCGTCTCCATGTGAGGGACGTGCTCGGCCTTCGGCACCGTGTAGTCCTGCATCGACCCCGTGACGAGGCTGCCGTTGTCGTCGTACTCGGCGACCTCGTAGAGCGCTTGCCCCACGCCCTGGGCGACCCCGCCGTGGATCTGGCCCTCGACGATCTTGGGGTTGATCTGGGGGCCGACGTCGTCGACGGCGACGTAGTTCTCGAACTCGATCTCGCCGGATTCGGGGTCGACCTCGACCACGGCGGCGTGGGTCCCAAACGGGAAGACGAAGTTCTCCGGGTCGTAGAAGGCGGTCTCCTCGAGCCCCGGCTCCATCCCCTCGGGGAGGTCCTGGGCGAGGTAGGCCTGCTGGGTGACCTCCTGGATGGTCATCGAACGGTCCGGTGCGCCCGAGACGCTGAACTCACCACCGGAAAAGTCGATGTCGGCCTCGTCGGCCTCCAGCTGGTGGGCGGCGATCTTCCGTGCCTTCTCGACGACCTTCCCCGCGCTCGTCGAGAGCGCGCTCCCGCCGACCGCCGCCGACCGCGAGCCGTAGGTCCCCCGGCCTTCGGGCACCTCGTCGGTGTCGCTCTCGACGATCTCGACGTCGTCGTAGGGAACCCCGAGCTCGTCGGCCACGATCTGGGCGTAGGTCGTCTTGTGGCCCTGACCGTGTCCGGAGGTACCACAGAACGCCGTGACCTTCCCGCCGGGGTGCATCCGGACCAGCCCGTTCTCCCAGAGGCCCGCTTGCGCGCCGAGCGAGCCCGCGATCTTCGAGGGTGCGAGCCCGCAGGCCTCGATGTAGCTCGAGAAGCCGACGCCGAGGTACCGACCCTCGTCGCGAAGCTCCTCCTGGCGCTCGCGGAGGTCGTCGTAGTCGAGCAGGTCGAGGGCCTTGTCGAGCGCGGGTTCGTAGTCGCCGCTGTCGTAGGTGACCGCCACCGGCGTCTCGTAGGGGAAGTCGTCGGAGCCGATGAAGTTGTGCCGCCGGAACTCGGCGGGGTCCATGCCGACCTCGCGCGCCCCCAGGTCGATCAGCCGCTCGACCACGAAGAGCGCCTCCGGCCGGCCCGCGCCGCGATAGAGGTCCACGGGGACCGTGTTGGTGAACGAGCCGACTACGTTGCAGTAGATCGACGGGATCTCGTACTGACCCGAGAGCAGCGGTGCGTACAGAACCGTGGGGATCGCCGCGGCGAAGATCGAGAGGTACGCGCCGATGTTGGCGATCGTGTTCACCCGTACCGCCGTGATCGTGCCGTCCTCGTCCATCGCGATCTCGCCGGTGGTCTGGTGGGCGCGCGCCTGCGCGTCGGTCTGGTAGGTCTCCGAACGCGTCGCGGTCCACTTCACCGGTCGCTCGACCTGCATCGAACACCACGACGCGAGCGCCTCGTCCGGGTAGAGCGGCGACTTGCTCCCGAACCCGCCGCCGACCTCGGGCGCGCGGACGTGGATCTTGTGCTCCGGGACGTCGATGACGCCCGGGAGCAACAGCCGATGGAGGTGGGGGTTCTGGGTGGTGAGGTCGAGTTCGAGGTCGCCCGAACTGGGTTTGTACTCCGCGAGCGCGGCCCGCGGCTCCATCGCGTTCGGGATCACCCGCTGGTTCTCCAGATCGACCTCGGCGGTGTGGGCCGCGTTCTCGAAGGCGTCGTTCGTGGCGTCCTCGTCGCCGAGCTCGAAGTCGAAGGCGACGTTGTCGTCGAACTCCTCGTGGACCCGCGGTGCGTCGTCGTCGAGCGCGTCGCTCTGGTCGACGGTCGCGTCCTGGCGGTCGTAGTCAACGTCGACGAGGTCGACGCCGTCCTTCGCGGTGTACCGGTCCTCCGCGACCACGACGGCGACCGCCTCGCCGACGTGGCGTACCCGGTCGGTCGCGAGCATCGGTCGGTCCGGGTTCTTCAGGCTCGGGAGCTGCCAGCCGGTCGGGATCATCCCCGGAACGTCGACGTCCTCGCCGGTGTAGACGGCCAGCACGCCGTCGAGCTCCTCGGCCGCGCTCGTGTCGATGCCCTCGATCGTCGCGTGACCGTACTGGCTCCGCACCACCGCCATGTGGGTCATGTTCGGCCGCTGGATGTCGTCGGTGTACTCGGCCTCGCCGGTGATCAGCGCGGGGTCCTCGCGGCGCTCGACCGCCGACCCGAGCACGGCCTCGGCGTCGATGTCCTTCGATTCGATGGTCTCGATACCCATCTCACTCGCCCTCCACGCGGTCGCTGCCACCGTCGGCCGCGACCTCCTGGTCCATGTGGTCGGCGGCGTACTCGACGGCGTTGACGATGTTCTGATAGCCAGTACACCGACAGAGGTTCCCCTCGATCGCCTCCCGGATCTCCTCCTCGCTGGGGTCCGGGTTTCGCGCGAGGAGGTCGTTCGCCGCGAGCATCATCCCGGGCGTACAGAACCCACACTGGAGGCCGTGTTCCTTCTGGAAGCCCTCCTGGATCGGGGCGTAGGTGCCGTCCTCGGCGAGCCCCTCGACGGTCGTGACCTCGCGGCCGTCGGCCTGGACCGCGAGCAGGGTACAGGACTTCACCGCCTCGCCGTCGAGGTGGATCGTACAGGCCCCGCAGGTCGAGCTCTCACAGCCGACGTTCGTGCCCGTATAGCCGAGCTCGTCGCGGAGCGCGTGGACCAGCAACGTTCGCGAGTCCACGCTGAGTTCGTGTGCCGTGCCGTTGACGCTGAGTTCGATGTCGTGTTCTGCCATTGTCAGTTACTCCGTGACCGCCCGAGGATCCGATCGACGATGCCGCCGTCGTTCGATGCCTCCGTCTCCGCCGCCGCGTCGTCCACCTCGCCTTCGTCCGCGTCGATCGCCTCGCTGTCGGCGATCTCCCGGTCGCGGATCTCGCTCTGGACCGAGGAGAAGAACCGCTTGACGACCTGGTTCGCGGCGGGGTTGATGACGCGCTGGCCCATCGACGCGATCCGGCCGAACACCTCGGCCTCGGCGCGCCAGTCGACCTCGACACCGTCGTCGGTCCCGTCGAGGTCCATCCAGGCGTTCATCTCGAACGAGCTGTCGCCCGCCGAGCCCTCGCCCGAGGCCTTCATCTCCGGCTGCTCGCGGTGATCGATGGTCACCACCGTCTCGAAGGTGGGGTTCACCGGCCCGATGCTGATGCCGATCACCGTGGCGTAGGTCTGCCCCTCCTCGAACGCGCGGTTCGCGATCACCTCCGGGTCCGACGTCGGTTCGACGTCCCTATCGCCGTGCTCCTCGCGGAGCGCGTCGAAGTCGACGTCCTCGTCCTCGACCGGCACGAGGAACTGACAGCCCGGAAGCGCGTTCTCGATCATCACCGGGTCCGAGAGCGCGAGCCAGACCTCGTCGACCGTGGTGTCCTCCAGTTCGAACGTCCCATTGAATTCCATGTCAGGTATCCTCGGCAGGACGCGCTGCCTTCGTGCTACTGCGGCCTTCGAAGACAAAAAGATTAGTGTCGATCCTGATAGTTTAGGCGCGCCTTATTCTCACGACCGACCGAGGGCGGAGTCGTCCCCACGGGCGACGGCGGATCGAGCTGGGTTCGACGGCCGGGGAGACGCCGACAGCGTATTCCGCCGGTTCGCCGTAACCGTGTCATGGTCGAACTCGAGATGGTGGCGCGCTCGACCGCGGTCGACCGGCTCCTCGAACACCGGTCCGGGTTCCTCGGGGCGCTCCCGACCGAATCCGTTGGACCCGCCGAGAGCGCCGGTCGAACGCTCGCCGAGGCGGTGCGCTCGCCCCGCGACGTGCCGCCGACGGACTACGCCACGATGGACGGCTACGCCGTCGCGGCCGCCGACGAGGGCTCGCGAACGGTCGTCGGCAGCGTCGCCCCCGAGGACGCCCCCCCACGAACCGACCCCGACGAAGCCGTCGCGGTCGCGACCGGTGCACCGCTGCCCGAGCGGGCCGACGCCGTCGTCCCGCGCGAGGACGCGACCGTGGCGGACGACCGACTCACGGACCCCGGTCTCGCGGGGGGCACCAACGTGATCCGTCGGGGAACCACCGCGTCGGCGGACGAGCGGCTGTTCGCGGCCGGCGACCGGCTCGCCCCGCGACACGCGGCGCTGCTGACCGACGTCGGGGTCGAGTCGGTTCGGGTCCGCCGCCCACCGTCGGTCGCCGTCGTCGCCACCGGTACCGAGATCCACGAGGGTCGCCAGCCCGACCGGGACTCGGGCTTCCTCGCCGGCCTCGTCCGTCGGTGGGGCGGCGAGCCGTCGGCTCCGAGGACCGTCTCGGACGATCCGGATGGGGTCGCGAGCGCCATCACCGACGCGGCCGCCAACCACGACGCCGTCCTCACCACCGGCGGGACGAGCGTCGGGGCCGCCGACCACGTCTCGGACGTACTCGCCGACCACGAGCGGCTGTTCGCCGGCGTGGCGCTCCGACCGGGCCGACCCGTGACCGCGGCACTGGTGAACGACACCCCGGTGGTCGGGTTGCCGGGCAAGCCCATCGCGGCCCACACCGCCGCGGTGCTCGTCGCTCGGGCGCTGTTCGTCGGCAGGACGGCGATGCCGACGACGACCGCCGAATTCGCCCGCGCTGTCTCGGTCCCCGACGACGGGATCGAGTACGCCGTTCCAGTGATTCTCGAAGTCGGGGACGAGGGCCGGACGGCGATGCCGCTCGGGCACGTCGATTCGCCGCTCCCGCTCTACGAGGAGCGGTTCGCGGCGGGGCTCGTCGCCGCGAGCACGCGCGCCACGCTCGCCGACGGCTTCGTGCTCACCGACTCGTCGCTCGGATCCGACGAAACTATCGAGGTCGTCCCGTACTCGGTGGTCGAATGACCAACGACCTCCGTCGGCTCTCGCCGGCCACGGTGCGGGACGCACTCGATGTGGAGCGGTCCGCGGATCCGACGGTAGTCGGGGTGCTCCTCGCCGCGGGTACCAGCAGCCGGTTCGGCGTGGCGAACAAGCTCCTCGCCGACGTCGACGGCGAACCGCTGGTCCGCCACGCGGCCCGCACCCTCCGCGACGCCCGGCTCTCGGGGCTGGTCGCGGTGCTCGGTTGCGACGCGGCGGCGGTTCGGGACGCGCTCGCCCAGGATGAGGGCGATTCCGAGGACCTTCGATTCGTCACGAACCCCGACTACGAACGTGGGCTCTCGACGTCCGTTCGGGCGGGCGTGGACGCGGCGGCCGAGGTCGGGGCGAACGCGGTCGTGTTCCTCCCAGGTGATATGCCGGGAGTCGACCCCGAAACCGTGGACCTGCTCGTCGACGCCTATCGGGCAGGCCTCGCCGATGCGATCGCGGCGAGCCACGACGGCCGCCGCGGGAACCCCGTGCTCTTCGACGAGCGGCACTTCCCGGCGCTCCGCGCGGTCCGCGGCGACGTGGGTGGGAAACCGGTGCTCCTCGACGCCGACCGCGGGGCGGTCGTCGAGACCGACGACCGGGGCGTCCGGGCCGATGTCGACACCCGCGACGACCTCGCCGGTCGGGGCTGAGGGACCAGTGGTCGGACGGAAGCTCTCCTGTGATGTCTTCGTCGGTCAGCCGTCAGTGGCCGAACGCGGTCGGCCCGCGCGCCGGATAGCCGACGAGGACGTCGACGCCGGCGGCCCGGAGCTCGTCGACTCGTTCGTCGACCGTCTCGGGCGGGCCCGCGAGCGCGAACCCCTCGGTGGCCGAGAGCAACACCGAGCGCGACCGACCGGTGGCCGTCGCGTCGGTCGCGGTGCCGTCCGCGGCGGCCCCCGACGTGTCGGCTGCGGCATCGAGCGACGCCGCGACCGAGCCCCGGCGGGAGACGTAGCCACCGAGCGCGTCGAGGAGGACGTCCTCGTCCTCGCTGAAGACGACCGGTGCGTAGACGGCTATCCCGCCCTCGAAGCCCGCCGCGCGGAGCGCTCGCACCTCGCGGAGGGTCGTGGGTTCGAGGAGCTCGAACTGTGTGCCACCCGCCGCGAGCGCGATCCGCTCGACGCCCTCGGTGCCGACCCACGCGCCCGGCGAGCGCTCGCGGGCCGCGCCGAGTCGTGGCGCGATCGCACGACTCCGTTCGTTCGCCGAGAGATACGCCGGGTTGCCGGCGACGACCACCCGACCCACGTTCGGGGGGAGGCGGGCCGCGAGCCGGTCGTCGCCCAGCGGGTCGAAGCCGTCGGCACGGACCGGCGTCGTGACCCGGAGGTCGGTCCCCTGCGCGAGGTCGGCGAGTCGTTCCGAACTCGGGACCCGTTCGCGACCCTCGTAGTCGATCACCGCCCTTTCGACCCCGTCGAGGCTGACCCGGTCGAGGTCGACCTCGGTCGGTTTGAGCGCGACCCCGTCGAAGCCGGCCATCGAGAAGGTGGCGATGCCGGTCACCGCCGCTCACCACACGATTGACGGGAGAACGGGCGGCGGTCGGGACGGCTATCGCGGAACACGATCCATCGTCTGTGCGACCATGGTCCCACGAGCCGGTGGCGGCCCTAAACTCCGTCGATGGCCGCCGATCGACGAGACGTGTCGACCGACAACAAAATAGATCGTGATATAAAATCGGAGAAAACCGGTCCGTGTGAGGATGTAACTCGGAATTTCACCAAGTTTTCATCCATATTTGTACAGTATATACGAATCATACTGAAACGCCTTTACGTCGCGATCGGGTAGGGAGGGTGTTGCTATCCGTTCCAAACCCTATCCGGTTTCTCGTTTCGGCCGTCGGTTTCGTGCTGTCCTGGCTCGGGATCATCGACCGGCAACGTGCGCGCCGGACCACTGATCTCGCGTGGCCCCGTATCGTCACCGGCATCGCCAGAATGTCGAAGAACGCCGTCGACGTCGCGATGGTCGGCATCGCGGTCGGCTCGGCGGGCATCGCGGGCGTCGGCTTCGCCGGCCCGTTCTGGGGGCTCGGTTTCGCCATCGGCGGCGGGATCGCCGCGGGCACGATCGCGCTCGTCTCCCAGCGCTACGGCGCGGGCGAGCACGACGGGATCGGCCAGACGGTCCGGTCGAGCACCGCCGTCGTCGTCGGCCTCACCCTCCCGATCGTCGCGATATTCTGGGTGTTCGCGCCCGACCTCGTCGGGCTCATGACCAGCGACCCGCGAGCGGCCGCGCTCGGTGCGTCGTACCTCCAAGTGGTCTCGCTCGGCGTGCCGTTCGCGGCGCTCAACCTCATCGGGAGTCGGGTCTTCATCGGCTTCAACGACGCCCGCACACCGATGATCCTCCGGTCGGCGGGGGCGGTCGCCAACGGCCTCATCAACGCGGCGCTGATCTTCGGGCTCGGGATGGGTGTCGTCGGTGCGGCCATCGGGACCGTGGTCTCGAACGCGGTCGTCTGCGGTGTGTTCGCGACCGGGCTCGTCGCGGGCCGGTTCCCCGGCATCGGCGAGTTCCCCGTCCGGATCGACCCCCTGGGGTCGTACCTCGACCGCGAGTTCGTCTCGCAGCTCGTCGATATCGGCACCCCGGTGATGGGTCGCAACCTCGTCTGGACCGTCGCGGAGTTCCCGATGCTCGCGATCGTCGGCCTCTTCGGCACCGAGGTGGTCGCCGCCTACGTCATCGCCAGACGGATCTGGGGGCTGATGAACACGCCCGGCTGGGGCTTCGGGCTCGCCTCCTCCAGCCTCGTCGGTCAGGAACTCGGCCAGAACCACGAGGAGACCGCCGAGGCCTACGGCTTCGAGATCGTCCGGTTCGCGGTCGGCGTCTACCTGCTCTCGGCGGCCGTGGTGTTCGTCCTCTCGGAACCGATCGTCCGGGCGTTCGTCGACAACCCGACCAGCCCCGCGATCCCGCTCGCGGTCTCGATGGTCTCGGCGGCCTGTATCGCCATCGTCTTCCAGGGGGTCACGGGTGGCGCTGCCGGCCCGCTCGACGCGAGCGGCGACACGCGCTGGCCGTTCGCGAGCCAGGCGGTCGGAACGTTCTTCGTCGCGATCCCGCTGGCCTACCTCGGCGCGACGACGCCGCTCGGGGTCTGGGGGATCTACCTCTCCTTCGCGGCCGAGACCACCGTGCCGGCCGCCCTCAACTACTACCGACTCGCCACCGGCGAGTGGAAGCGCGTCAGTCGGAGCTACCGACCCGGTGCGAGCCCGGCCGACGACTGAGGACGGGCCCGGACCCTGTGAAGTCCACCGACCGGCGCGCTCGCCGCCGAACCGCCTCTCATCGGAAAGTGATCGTTCGCTCAGTTCGAACGCCGTATCCGATCGAGGACCGCTGGAAGCACTGTGAAATCCTCGATGGTGTAGTCGGGCCGCCGGTACGGTTCCTCGTCGTCCTCGTTCTCGACCCAGACCGTCGTCATCCCGAGACACTGGGCCATCAGGAGGTCCTCGTTGAACTCGTCGCTGACCATCACGACCGTCTCGTTCGTCCCCTCCATGCTACGGACGTAGCCCCGCGGATGTGGCTTCGGCCGTTCCAGCTCGCTCGAAACCAGGAGCGCATCGAAACAGTCCCGGACCCCGTGGTCCCGAAGCACCGACTCGACCCAGGGCTTCACCATGTTGCCGAGCAACACGAGGGAGTGCTGGGTCGCCAGTTCGGTGAGGAGTTCCACGCGTTCCGCCGGAAACGCTGGATCGAGCCACGTCCGCTCGACGTACTCGCGACAGTCCGCCTCGGTCGCGCCGGTCAGCGTCGACAGCAGGTCGACGTACTGGGCTTCGGTGTCCAGAAACCCGGTCCGAAAGAGGTAGTAGGCCAACCAGCCGGGGTAGGGGTCCCGGTCCGGGGAGACGCCAAGCAGGTGTGCGTACTCCCGCTCGTCGACGTGGTCGGCGAGGACGCCACCGTAATCGAGGACGAGTCTCATTCGTTATCGAATTGCCAGCGATGAGATAGTTCTTCCGCCGTTCCACACCCCGCTATGCATCCATTCGTTCCGCCCCAGCGCACTCACTGGTGTCGAGAGAAGAGTGAGAGCCGGGACGCCGGTCGTAGCGGATGAGGACGAACGGCGCACGAAGCGAGAGCGGTCGTTCATCCGAAACGGTGTGTGAGAAACGTGCGAGCAGAACGTGGTTCGAGCGATCCCGACCGAAATCCGATGTATCCCCTCGAAACGTTCGGTTCGTCCGATTCGGTTCGTGACTACGAGTCCACACCCGACTCGCAGGCGTCGCCGTCGTCGTCACCGTCGAGCTGGTTCGGGTCGCTCGGATTGTTCTCGAGGTTCTGCTGTGCGGCTTCCTGGCTCGGGAAATCGTCACAGTTGAGGTCGTCGCCCGAAGCATCACTCGCCGCTGCGGCGCTTGCTGTCGCCGTCGCGGTTTCGGTCGTCGTCGCGGTTTCGGTCGCCGTTGCAGTGTCGGTCGCCGCCGCCGTATCGGTCGCTGTCGCGGTTTCGGTCGCCGTCGCCGTGTCCGTTGCACTCGACGTCGGCGTCTCCGTCTCCATCGTTTCGGTTGCCGTCGCCGTCGTCTCGGCTGCCGCCGTCGTCTCCGTTTCGGTCGCTGTCGCCGTGGTCGTCACCGTCGAGTCCTCCGTACTCTCGTCGGGGAGGTCGACGGTCAGCGTGTGGGTTCCCGACTCGAAGGTCTCGGTGTCGCTGTCGACGAACACCTGGTCGGCCTCGGTCTGGGGGCTCCAGCCGGGGCCGGGCTTCTCGTAGCTCGCGAGGGTGAGGTCGATCGGCTCGCCCTCGCTGACGGTGAAGGTGATCGTCGCGGTGTCGTCCTCGACCGCGATGTCCTCGCTCTCGATCCGGTCGGCCACCGTTTCGTCGGTCACGAACTCGCCGTCGGAGACGCGCGTGACGCCCGAATCGGTGTTGCCGTGCGCGAAGCGGACCAGTCTATCGGGGGTGTAGTAGCCCTCGTCGCTCCGGAGTTCCTCGATCGGCTCGCCCGTCACGAAGTCCACCTGGTAGTACGTCGCGTTCTGGGGCATCGGCCGCTCCTCGACCGGCGTCACGTCGCCGTCGGCGAGGTCGAAGGTGGCGTTCGGGATGCCCGCGTTGACCGCGAGGTCGCTCACGAGGAACGAGGTGTTGATCGTGGTCGTCTCACCCTCGGTCGTGAGGGTGACGTTCGAGACGCCCTTCACCGGCACGCTCGACGCCCGGTCGAGGTAGACGGTCGCCGAGGCGGTGTAGCCGAGCGACTCGTTCTCGCTCTCGATGGCGACCACGTCGGTCGTGTAGCCGTCGACCATCTCGGTCCCCTCGTAGGTCACGTCGCTGTCGGCCAGCATCGCCGAGGGGTCACCCATCCCCATCGCGCTCGCGTTCATGCCCATCGCGTCGGCCTGCGAGACGCCGCCCGCCGCTCCACCCATCGTGCTCGCCGGCGAGACGTCACCGGTGAGCTCCGCGGCCGGGATCGCCGTCGTGGTGTCGGTCGCGGGGTCGTAGTACATCACCGCGGTGCCGTTCGAGGCCACGATGGTGCCGGCCTGGGCCTCGGGTTCGAGGACGTCGAGCCGGAACATATCGGGTGCCTTGTACGAGACGTTCGCGCTCGCGTTGTAGGACTGGCTCCCGGCGTCGTTCGAGACTACAGTCTCGCTCTCGACCGTCGCGCTCAGGTCGTGGAGCCCCTCGTAGGACGTCCGTGCGTCCTGATAGACGTCGAGCAACGTCCGGTCACCGTCTCCGGACGCCGTCCCAGTCGCCGTGCCGGCTGCGGTGGCGGTTTCGGTCGCCGTGTCAGAGGCGGTTGCGGTCGTTTCGTTGGCGGTTTCGGTCACCGTCGACTCGACCTGTGCGTTCGCGCCGTTCGATACGTCCGCCTGTGGGCTCGCCGCGTTCGCGACCTGGTCGCCGCCGAACAAGGAGACCCCCGAGGCCGGAACCGCGACGGTGAGCAGACCGAGCGCGACCACTATCGCGCCCAGCTGCTTCATTGATATCATCAGTTGTTTTATCTACTATAACCTCTATAAAACTTCGGGTCGGGAGAAAAGAACGAACGATGTATCCCGGGAGAACGCTCCGGGGATGTGTCGTCGAACGATCGATCCGACCGACGTTCCGGTCGGCTCCGCCGCTCGTGTCGGGTGTTCGACCCCGAACGCGGCCCGTTTTTCGTAACGGGAAGGGCAAAAAATAAGCCGTCCTGGGTGGATTCGAACACGTGAACCGCTCCGCTTCCCAGCGACCGTTCCGGGAGCCCGTGAAGTGAGTGCTACCGTTCGCGCCACCGGGGTCGATCGCCACCCGCGCGTACGGCGATCACTCGCCGCGCTCGGGGTGCTCGTCGCGACGGCGACGACGGTTCTGTTGGTCGGTCCTCTCGGGCTGCTCGTCGCGGTCGCGGTTGGTGCGGGGCAGTACCTGTTCGGCACGGCGGTCGCGTTCGCGCTCGGACAGGTCGTGCTCGTCGGCCTGCTTCCGTTCGACGGCCCCGTGACCGACTTCGCCCTCGCCGAAGCCGGGTTGTGTCTCGTCCTCGTTTCCGGGCTCGTCGACCACGCGGAGCCGGTACGTTCGGTCGTGGCGACGCTCGTCGCGGGCGTCGCCGTCGGCGGCTTGACGTGGCTGGTCTTCCGCACGACGGACTCGGTCCCGCTCACGGGCGGCGCGTTCGTCGCCGGGCTCGCACTGGTCCTCTACGCGGCCCACCGGTACGAACGGGTTCGACTGGGGTTGGTCGAGCGTGAGTGAGACCGTCGCACGGCCGGACGATGAAGAGCCGATGGAGCGGGAGCCGTCCCCGGACGACGACCGCACGGCGCGGATCGAGGTGTTGCGCGAGGAGAACCAGCGCCTCCGCGAGGAGTACGCGCGGGCCCGTCGAACCCAGTACCGTCGGACGGCGCTCGCGCTAGCGGCGGTCGGGCTGGTCGCGGCGCTCGGCGGCGTGCTCTTTCCGAACACCCGAACCGTGCTGTTCGCGCTCGGCGGGACGGGACTGTTCGCCGCCGCGCTCACCTACTACCTCACGCCGGAGCAGTTCGTCTCGGCGACCGTCGGCGAGGGGGTCTACAGCGCGTTCGCGACGACCGAAGCCGCGCTCGTCGACGAACTCGGGCTTCAGGACGACCGGGTCTACCTCCCGGGTCCCGAGACCGTCGAGGGGAGTTCGATACGGCTGTTCGTCCCCCAGCACGCCGAGTACCGGCCGCCGGATCCGATGGCCCTCGGGTCGGTGTTCGTCATCGACGACGAGGCGGCTCGCGGGCTGAGCCTCCATCCGAGCGGCGGGCCGCTGTTCGAGGAGTTCCGCCGGGCGCTCTCGACGGCGCTCCCCGCCGACGCCGACCGTCTGGCCGACCGTCTCGCCGACGGGCTCGTCGAGGAGTTCGAGTTGGTGCGGAGCACGACGCGCGACGTCTCCGGGGAATCCGACGGGGAGGGCGGGAACGTGACGATCGGGATCGACGGGAGCGCGTACGGCGCGGTCGACCGGATGGACCACCCCGTAGCGTCGTTTCTCGGCGTCGGGTTCGCGGAGGGGCTCGACAGACCGGTGTCGGTCACCGTCCGGTCGGTCGAGGACGACCGCGCCGACTACCTCGTGACGTGCTCGTGGGACGACTGACGGCGCTTATTCCTGTTTCCCGCCGTCGCTCACCGCGGCCTGTGGCTCGGCCACGTCCTCGCCGGGTGGTTCGGTCTCGGCGGCGATGGTGTCGAGCACGTCCGCGACCGAGACGTCGCTGAGCGAGGCGTCGGTGCTCAACACCAACCGGTGGACGAGGATCGGTTCGATGAGGGCCTTCACGTCGTCGGGGATGACGTAGTCGCGACCGGTGATGGCCGCGCGGGCCTTCGCGGTGTTGAGGAAGGCGAGGCTCGCCCGGGGCGACGCGCCGTACTCGACGTGCGGGTTCTCGTGGGTCGCGCCCACGACGTCGAGGATGTACTCCTTCACCGTCCCGTCGACGTAGACCTCGGCCACCGTCTCGCGGGCGTCGAGGAGCTCCTCGGCCGTGACGACCTGTTCGATCCGGTCGGGGCCGAGCGTCGGGTCGGTGTCGAACCGATCGAGGAGCTCCCGGCCTTCGGTCTTCGTCGGGAGGTCCGCCGTGAGCTTGAACTGGAAGCGGTCGCGCTGGGCCTCGGGGAGCTCGAAGGTCCCCTCCATCTCGATGGGGTTCTGGGTCGCGATCAACATGAACGGCTCCGGCAGCGCGAGGGTCTCGCCGTCGATCGTGACCTGGCGCTCCTGCATGGCTTCGAGCAGCGCGCTCTGGGTCTTCGGCGTCGCGCGGTTGATCTCGTCGGCCACAACGAGGTTCGCGAAGACGGGTCCGCGCTGGAGCTCGAACTCGCCGGTCGACTCCCGATAGATGTGGGTGCCGGTGATGTCGGCCGGGAGCACGTCCGGGGTGAGCTGGACCCGGTTGTGTCCCAGCCCGCTTGCCCGAGCGAACAGCCGGGCGACGGTGGTCTTCGCGACGCCCGGCACCCCTTCGAGCAGCACGTGCCCGCGGGTCAGGAGGGCGATCGTCATCCCCTCGACGAGCTCCTCCTTGCCGATGAGCACCGACTCCATCTCGTCGTGGAGGGCGGTGTAAATCTCGTCCGGTTCGGTCATTGGTTAGTCCTCATCCCGCCGGCTCATAATCCCTCGTATCACCCGGTCGACCCGCTCGTCGTCCCACTCCGGATGCCGGCTCCGGACGAACGACGAGAGTTCGTCGGCGTCCAGGGTCGGGTCCGGGGCCGGCTCGCTCCCGAATCGATCGGTGAGCCGCCGAAGCGCCCTCGGGGGACGGGTCCAGAGCCCGAGAACGCCGAGACAGAGGCTCCCGAGCAGCAGTTGAAGGAGTGGCGCGTCCCGAACGACGAGCAGCGCCACCGAGAGCGGCGGCAGCCGACCGGCGTGGGAGTAGTCCAACAGGACCCGGTCGTGGTCGGCGAACAGCGACCGAACGAACGCCCGGTTGTCGGACCGATCGAGCATCGCGTTGATGAACAGGCTCGGGTCGCCGACCACGACCACTCGGCCCGCTCCGACCGACTCGGTCGTCGCCACCGGATAGCTCCCCACCGGGTCGCTGTCGTCGAGTTCGTCGTTGGCGTTGGTGTCGAGATACGCCACGCTGGACGAACTCGCGAGCACCGTCGCGCCGTCGGGGTCGACGCCGGTGCCGTGGTTGAGCGTGAGGCTGTCGACGCCCGCCAGCAGACCCACGTTCGAGACGTTCCGCGCGACCGGCAGCGCCGGCGAGCGGTAGTTGTAGCGTTCGTCGCGAAGCGTGTCGCCCTCCACGCGTGCGCTCGCGCCCAGCCGGGCGAGCAGCGGGTTCGAGTGCGGTCCGACGTCCTCGGCGACGACGAGGGTGCCGCCGCGCCGGACGAACGCCCGAAGACGGTCGGTGTCGGTGGGGCCGTAGCCGGTCTCCGGCGAGAGCACGACCGCGACGGAGCCGTTCGCCGGCCCGCTCGAGTACTGACTGGTGTTCCTGACGATCTCGCCCTCGGCCCCGACGGCTCGAGCTTCGTCCTGGAGCTGCGAGGCCCCGTCCCAGCCTTGGTTGAACGACCCGAACGCCGCGCTCGACGTGGTCGCCGCGAGGACGAGGCCGACGGCGACGACGACCGTGAGCCCGACGAGCACGACCTGGGGATAGGTGAAATCCGGCCGATCCATCAGACCACACCCTGGGGGAGGATGGCGAGCACCCGTCGGATCACGACGTAGGCGAAGACGACGAGCCCGGCGAGGATAACCCACCGGAGGCGGGCCCGCCAGCGCGGCGTCACAGCGAACGGGGCGGTGAGCTCGACCACGACGAGAAAGCCGATGAGCGAGAGGACGAAGAAGAGCTCCAGCGAGAGCGCGCCCAGCAGCGACAGGCAGACCACCGTCGCGAGCATCCAGGCGGTCTGCCCGTAGACGAAGCGCTGTCGCCGCTGGGTTGCCATGGTACCGTCTCCCGGTCGCCGTCCTTCAACCTACCGACTCGCGGACTCATTTATCCCGTTCGGTCGCCCGACGAAACCCCTCTCGTCGGACCTGAGGTCGGTTCGCGAGTGCGCTCGGACGAGTCGGCGGACGGACCGTAACCCCTTCACTCCGACGGCGCGAGGAGCGGCCATGGCACGGGACGACCGGACGTGCTGTGCGGCCTCACGTGACCCGGAGCGGTCATCGCGAGAGCGACCCTCGGCGGCCGATCGGGACGGAGTCGAACGAACCGCCCCGGCGACGGCCGACGACGAGCGCACGAGGCGAATGGTCCGCCTCGACGGCGGTCGGTTCACGATGGGCACCGACGACGAGGTCGGCTTCCCCGAGGACGGCGAGGGGCCGGCACGCGAGGTGGCGCTCGACCCGTTCTACGTCGACCGGTTCGCCGTGACGAACGCCGAGTTCCTCCGGTTCGTTCGCGAGACGGGGTACACCACCGAGGCCGAGCGGTTCGGCTGGTCGTTCGTCTTCGAGGACTTCGTCGCAGCCGCCGACGAGTCACACGTGATGCAGTCGGTGGCGGCAGCGCCGTGGTGGGTCGCCGTCGAGGGCGCGACCTGGCTCCGACCCGAGGGGCCGAGTTCGAGCGTGGTCGGAGACGACCGGTTGAAACAGCCCATCGCGCACGTCTCGTGGAACGACGCCCAAGCGTACGCCGAGTGGGCCGGCAAGCGCCTCCCGACGGAGGCCGAGTGGGAGTACGCCGCACGCGGCGGGTTGGAGGGCAAGCGGTACCCGTGGGGTGACGAACTCCGGCCCGACGGCGAGCACCGCTGCAACATCTGGCAGGGCGACTTCCCGACGCACAACACCGGCGACGACGGCTACCTCGGTCCCGCACCCGTGACCGCCTACGAACCGAACGGGTTCGGGCTCTCCAACGTCTCCGGCAACGTCTGGGAGTGGTGTGCCGACTGGTTCAGCCCGGACTACCACACGACCGAGGCGTACTCCCGGACGAACCCGACGGGTCCGCCCGACGGCGATTCACGGGTGATGCGGGGCGGGTCGTACCTCTGCCACCGCTCGTGGTGCAACCGCTACCGGGTCGCGGCGCGCTCGCAGAACACGCCCGACAGCTCGACCGGGAACATCGGCTTCCGGTGTGTGGTCGACGTCGCCTGATCAGTCCGGTGAGGACCGTCTCGCGAGCGACGACCGGATGCGCTCGTAGACCGCGGGGTTGGTCTCGGCCGCGTACGCCGGGAAGCTGTCGTTCGTGATCCCGTGGAACGGCGAGGTGCTGGTGAACGCGACGACCGGGCGGATCGTCTCGGGGTCCGGCAGCCGAAAACAGATGTTGGCGACGACCCGGTCGACCTCGTCTAGTCGCGAGACGTCGTTCGCGACGCACTGGGCGTACATCTCGGCGTTCTCGACGAGGTGCCGAGCGGTGAGCGCGGTCGGGAGGAAACAGAGCTCGAAGTGCACCTCGTCGGGAACCGGGTGGTCGGTGCCGGGGTAGAAGTGGCCGCGCATCCGGTTGAACTGCCGGACGATCTCGTTCGCGCCGGTCGCGTGGCGCACCGCGGACTCGGATTTGACCTCGTAGAGGTGGCCGCTCGACCTCCCGGTGGTCTGATAGAGGTCGACGACGCCCCGGTCGCCGTAGTGGTTGTAGTGTTCCTCGGGGTAGAGCTTCGTCTCGACGTCCCGCTCGCCACGCGAACGAGCGGCCCGCTCGCTTCGTTTGTGGTGGCGGATCAGCGCGTTCGTGAGCTCGTCCTCGTTCATCGTGGGCGGGGGTCGGTCGGCGGCTACGCGCCGTCCGCACTTATACCTGCGCGGTACGGAGACGAACGGTCGTGCCCACGTCGCCGTGTTTTCCGGTCGACCCGGTGGGGTCGGCCCGTCCGCTAGGATTTTGTGTCTGCCGGTTGCAGAACCGGTACGAATGGGGAGTCGAGCCGCACCCGGACCGGGTGAGACGCACGGAGCACTGGACCGCCTCCGACGAGGGGTGACGAATGGCGAGTGAGACGACGGAGACGGTCACGCTCGACGCCGACGGCGAGGTTCGGATCCCGACGATCGAGCTCCTCACCGGTCGGGGGTTCGTCACGGGAAAGAGCGGCGGCGGGAAGTCGAACACCGCGAGCGTGGTCGCCGAGGAGCTCCTCGACGACGGCCACCCGCTCATGATCGTCGACACCGATGGCGAATATTACGGATTGAAGGAGCGCTACGAGGTCCTCCACGCGGGGGGCGACGACGAGTGCGACGTCCAGGTCGGCACCGAACACGCCGACAAGCTCGCCGAGCTCGCGCTCGACGGCGGCGTCCCGGTGATCCTCGACGTCTCGGCCTACCTCGACGACGGCGGCCACGACATCGTTCGCGCGACCGTCGAGGCGCTGTTCCGACGCGAACAGGAGGCCCGACGGCCGTTCCTCTTACTGGTGGAGGAGGTCCACGAGTTCATCCCGGAATCGGGAGGACTCACCGAGGCCGGGAAGATGCTCGTCCGGGTGGCCAAACGCGGCCGCAAGCGCGGCCTCGGTTTCTGTGGGATCTCCCAGCGCCCGGCGAACGTCAAGAAGGACGTGATCACCCAGTGTGACTGGCTCTGCTGGCACCGCCTCACCTGGAACAACGACACCGCCGTCGTGGGGCGCGTCCTCGACAACCAGGCCGCGGAAGCGGTACAGAACCTCGCAGACGGCGAGGCGATCCTCGTCACCGACTGGGACGGCACCCGCCGCCGGGTGCAGGTCCGCCGGAAACGGACCTTCGACGCGGGCTCGACACCGGGGCTCGGCGACGTCGACCGCCCGGAACTCAAGTCGATCGGCGAGGGGCTGCTCGGCGACCTCACCGAGATATCGGACCAGAAGCGCGAGCACGAGAACCGCCTCGCCAAACTGGAAGCCGACCTCGAACGCAAGAACGAGCGCATCGCGGAGCTCGAACGCGAGCTCGCCCGGGCGCGTGACCTCAGCGAGATGGCCCAGCAGTTCACCCGCGCATTGACCGGTGACGGTGTACCGTCAGCGAATCGGCGACCCGGCTCGGACGACGAACCGACGCACCACGAACTCGGCGACTTCGAGGCGAACGACGAGGTTTCGGATAGTAGCACCGACGCCGCCAGCTCCGACGCCACAGCCGACACCACTTCCAGCGACGACGCCGACGACACGACCACCACTGCCGACATCGCCGGGACGGTCGACGCCGACAACGCCCTCGATACCGACGAGGGTAGCGAGGTCCAAGCGACCGACGAAACCGCCGACGGACCGGCCTCCGAGACGGGCGAGGCCGACCCGATCAGGGTCGCCGACGACCCCGGTGGCCCCGGCGGGTCGGACCCTGATCCAGCGGACGAGCCGTCCTCCGCCGACCTGCTCGAGATGGACATCGTTCGCCACGAGATCGCGCGAACCGAGGACCACTCGCGAGCGTCGCCAGCGTACGCGAAGGGGATCGTCGCCACGCTCATCGACGCGGACGGCCCGGTGAGCCAGCGCACGCTCCTCGACCGACTCGGGGCGTCGAGCACGGACGAGATCACCACGGTGGCGACCACGCTCGAATCGATGCGAACCGTCCGGAAGGAACACACCGACGAGGGGCTGATGGTCGAGGTGGACCCGGCCGGCGTTCGGGAGCTCCGCGAGACGAGCCTCGGGCGCGAACGGACCCGAAGCTTGGCCGACGGGTTCTGAGACGGACGTTTCCGTGGCGCTTCTCGATACTGTACTCATCGTTCTGGTCGCCACGCTGGTCGGCGGGGTGGGGATCTACGCCGGGGTTCGCCTGCTCGTCGATAACGCGATCGAGCCCGTCGACGGACTGCTACTTGCGCTGGCCGGCGCGGTGGCTTGGGGTGCGGTGAGCCTGTTCCTCGCGTCCACCCCGGTCCTCGGTCCGGTGCTGGCGCTCCTCGTCTGGGTCGTGCTCGTCGCGGTTCGCTACCCGTGTGGCTGGCCGGCCGCGAGCGCGCTCGGGTTCGTGGTCTGGCTCCCTCCGGTCGGACTCCTCTATTTCCTCGGCACCCTCGGTCTGGTCTCGTTCGCCGCGGTCGGCGTCCCCGTCGTCCACTTCGGGGGATAACGCTCATCACGCCGCGGGTCCCCAGCAGTATCATATCGTGGAGGAGCCGTCGTCGGACTTCGAGTGCACCAAGCGGGGATTCCTGCGCGCGGGGCTCGGCGTCGGCGCGGGGAGTGCGCTGTCCCGTCCCGTAGCGGCCCGACCGCCCGCCGGTCCCGACTCGGTGGCCGTCACGAACGGCGCTCGACCCCATCGTGGGAGATTCGAGACGCCGGGATCACCCTCCAGGGCCGCCTACCGCGCGCTCGCAACGGTCGAACGCCAGGTCACCCAGCGCTCGGGGTCGTCCGGGTTCGACCGGACGGTGAACGCGGTCGAGTACCTCGGGCTCGGGTCGAACGGCCCCCTGAACGAGGCGCTCGAACGCGCCGACGCCAGTGGCGACCTGGACGGGGTTCGATTGAAGTTTCCCGCCGGTACCTACCGGATCGCGGGCGACGTCAGCATCTCGCCCGCCGGACCGTTCGGTATCGTCGGCCCGCGGGCGGTCTTCCGGGTCGACTCCGGGGTTCGATGCGAGCTGAACGTTCACACCGATTCGCGCGGCCTGTTCGAGGGGGTCACGATCGACCAGCGCGCCGACCGGGCCGCGGTCTCGCTGCTCCTCTCGACCGACGACCACCTCGACGCCCGCGGGCTCACGTTTCGCGGGCCGGCCGAGGCCATCGGCGACGACCAGCAGGCGCTGGTACGGCCCGTGGCGACGAACCGGGCGGCGAGCGTCCGGATCGAGAACCTCCGCGCGGTCGGCGGCACCAACGCGGGTTCGCACGCCTGGGTTCGGCCCGAATCCCCGCCACCGGGCCACGTCGCCGGCGGGGTGCCGGCTGCGTTCGTCGGCACGGCCAACAGGGGTGTGATCCAGTTCGTCGAACCCACCCTCCACGGTTGGGAGAACGGTCTCTACGCCTCCCGAACCCCCGGCGCGGTCCAGGTGGTCGGCGGCAGCTTCGTCAACAACAACAACACCGCCGTCCGGATCAGCGGCGCGGAATCGTTCTGCGACGGGGCGACCATCGTGCTCGACGCGAGCCGCTGGCCCGACGACCGGCCGGGTCGATTCACGATCGGCGAGATCCAGGGCGTGAGCGGCGTGCGGTCGGAGACCGGCCCGCTCAACAAGGAGGGCGCACGCTTTCGAAATCTCGACGTCCGGGCCAGAAATTTGGCGCGCTGTCCCGGTCTCGTCGTCTTCGAGGGGAGCGCGGGCACCGGCCGGCTGCACAACTGCCGACTGACGACCGACATCGACGGGACGCCGGCAGTCCGGATCGACGCACCCGGAACGGGGCCACACCGGGCGTCGACGGGGCCGCAGGCGATACGGATGGACCGGATCGAGATACGAGGGAGCGCGACGGACGGCCCGGCGGTCAGCGGGACCGACGCGCGGCCGAACTCCGTGCTCGCGGATAGCTGTGTCCGCCTCCCCGGCGCAGGGCCGGCGAGTATCGTCGGGGTGACCACCCGAAACGTCGGCTACGGCGCGGACTGTACCGCGAGCCAGGGTACCGACGAGCCGGTCGGAACTCCGTCGGCGGTCCCCGAGGTTCGGAACCTGACGGTCCAGCCACCCTCACCCGAACCGGGGCTCTCGGGGCTCGGCCTCCTCGTCGCCGCGGGCGCGCTCGTCTCGTTCGGCACCGCGACGCTCGTTCCCGCGCTCCGCGACCGCCTGCGGCGATGAGACCGGACTGGTCGGTCGGATCGGCATCGCGGTCCCGCCCGTAGGATGAAGACACCGGCGGCTGTCGTGTGGGTGTGAACCCCGATACCGTCGTTACCGACACGGACGAGAACATCCACTACACCTGGGACAACGGTCTCGACCCGGTCGCGACGGTCGCGGACGGCGCGGTCGTCCGGTTCGAGTGTCGCGACGCCGCCGACAACCAGCTCCCGCGGGACGCCACCGGTGCGGATATCGCCGCGATGGACTCGAAAGGCCACGCGCTCTCCGGTCCGATCGAGATCGAGGGAGCCGAGCCTGGCGACACCCTCGCGGTCGACCTCCTCGACTTCGAGCACCACGGCCACGGTGTCTCGTACTTCCCGCCCGGCGACAGCGGGGCCGGCCTCCTCTCCGAGGAGTTCCCCGAGCCGTTCTGCTACAACTGGGACTTGGAAGACGGAGTCGCTGCCTTCGAGAGCGGGATCGAGGTCCCGCTCGCGCCGTTTCCGGGGAACCTCGGCCTCGCGCCCGCGGAGCCGGGGTCACACTCGACGACCCCGCCGCGAAACGTCGGCGGCAACCTCGACGTCAAACATCTCACCGCCGGGAGCACGCTATTTCTCCCGGTCGAGGTCGCGGGCGGGCTGTTCTCGATCGGCGACTGCCACGCCGCCCAGGGCGACGGCGAGGTCTGCCTCACCGGTATCGAAGCGCCGATGGACGTCACCGCTCGCCTTCGATTGGTGGAACGCGACCTCACGGCCCCAGAGTTCGAGACCGAGGGGCCGTTCACGCCCTCGGGCCGGGACGAACCCGCTCACGCCACGGTCGGGATCAGCGACGACCTCATGGACGCCTGCCGGCTCGCGACCTCGCGGATGCTCGACCACCTCGAAGCCGAACGCGGGCTCACGCGCGAGCAGGCCTACGTCCTCGCCTCGGTCGCGGTCGACCTGAAGGTGAATCAAGTGGTCGACGCGCCGAACTGGACCGTCTCGGCCTACGTCGCGGACTCGCTGTTCCCGTAGCGGCCGCTCCGGAAGATCGTGGATAAAGGGTCGAGAGTTGGTTAGGGTTCGAGCAGGACCTTCGTGACGCCTTCCTCACGGTTGTCGAAGCGCTCGTACATCTCGGGAGCCTCGTCGAGGCCCACGCGGTGGGAGACGAGGAAACTCGGGTCGGCCCGGCCCTCGATGATAAGGTCGCGGAGCTGCCGGTTGTAGGATTTCACGTCACACTGGCCGGTTCCCAACTTTTGCCCTTTCTCGAACAGCAGGCCGAAGTCGATGCCGAGGCGGCCCTGAGCGGCCATGTCGTCCGGCGCGCCGGGGTCCTCGGGGACGTAGAGCCCGACGATGCCGAGCTGGCCGGTCGGGCGAACGGTTCTGATGAGGTTGTTGAGCACGTTCGCGGGGCTCTCGCGGGCGGGGTCGTAGGCGCTGTCGGCCTCCTTGTCCGGGTCCACCGCCTGATAGCCCACCGCGTCGACGCCCTTGTCGACGCCGCTACCGTGAATGTCCTTGATCTGCTCGACGGGGTCGCCCTCCTCGAAGTTGATCGGGGTGGCGTCGCAGTGGTCGCGTGCGAGGTCCAGTCGGCTCGGGACGCGGTCCACGGAGTAGATCTCCGAAGCCCCCTGGATCTTCGCGCTGTAGGCGGCCATCAATCCGACGGGACCCGCGCCGTAGATCACGACCGATTCCCCAGGCTGGAGGTCGGCGAGCCGGGTGCCGTGCCAGCCCGTCGGGAAGATGTCGGCGAGCAGCGCGAACGAATCCTCGTTGCTTCCCCCTTCGGGGAGTTTGAGCGCGTTGAAGTCGGCATAGGGTACCCGGAGCTTCTCCGCCTGCCCGCCCTTGTAGGGTCCCATCGCGACGTAGCCGTAGGCCCCGCCGGCGAAGCCGGGGTTGACGTTGGTACAGAACCCGGTCTTGCCGTTCTCGCAGTTGCGACAGTGGCCGCAGGCTACGTTGAACGGGAGGACGACGCGGTCGCCCTCTTCGAGGCTGGAGACGCCCTCGCCGACCTCCTCGACGATCCCCATGTTCTCGTGGCCGAAGACGATCCCCGGCTCGGCCGCGGTTCGCCCCTCGTACATGTGGAGGTCCGACCCACAGATACACGACGTCGTGATGTCGATCACGATGTCGTTGGGGTGTTCGAGTTCCGGTTCGTCGACGTCCTCGACCGCGACGTCGTGTGCGCCCTGGTAGACGACGGCTCTCATTGACATGTGTTGTGACTCCACCCATCCTTCGACGCGTGTGGTAATGTATTTTCCCCATGGTAAATCACCGCATTGAGGCCGGGGCGAACGCCAATGCTTAGTTCTCGCCGGAACACCCACCTGCAATGGCCAGTCGAGACGACCCCGGCGACGACGGGCAGGTTCGCGACGCGATCGACCGCTCGCGGAGCGGCGTGCCGGCGGCGGGGGCCGTGGTGCGCGACCGGTTCTCGGCCGACGAGGTCTTCCAGCGGATCATCGCCGCCGCCGACGAGGAGGTCACCTCGGGTCGGCGCGAGTTGTTTTTCAGCGGGCTCGCCGCGGGCTTCGCGATCACGATCACCTTCCTGCTCTACTCCTCGATGACGGCCGCGACCGACCACGACCCCGTCCTGAGCGCGCTGCTCTACCCGCTGGGATTCATCTACATCATCATCGGCGGCTACCAGCTCTACACCGAGAACACCCTCCCTCCCGTCGCGCTCACCCTCGAACGTCTCGTGAGCCTCCCCCGGCTCCTCCGTCACTGGACGATCGTACTCGCGGGGAACCTCACCGGCGGCGGGCTGGGCGCGGTCGCGCTGACGTGGGGCGGGGTGTTCTCGCCCGCGGCGACCCAGGCGGCGCTCGAACACGCCCAGCACGGCATCGACACGCCGGCCCCCGCGCTGTTCTCGAAGGCGGTCTTCGCCGGGCTGATCGTCGCGGGCGTGGTCTGGGTGGTCTACGCCTCGCGCGACACCATCTCCCGGCTCGTCGTGGTCTACCTCGCCTTCCTCGCGATACCCATGGGGAACCTCTTCCACGTCGTGGTCTCGTTCACCGAGATGCTCTATCTCGTGCTCGCGGGGAACCTCGAACTCGTCGCCGGGCTGACGCAGTTCGTGATCCCGGTGTTGCTCGGCAACACCGTCGGCGGGATCGTCCTGGTGACGGCGGTCAACTACTTCCAGACCTCCGCCGAGCGCCGCGACGCCGCTCGGTTCGAGGGCGCACAACGACAGCTCTCGGTCCGCGAGTGGCTGCTTGGCGGGTTGGCCGGTCGGTCGTACGTCTCGATGGTCGACACCAGCGCGACGGTCGCCGACGACGGGACCTACCGGGTGCTGGTGCCGATCGGCAACCCGCGAACCGAAGCGCCGGTGGTCGACCTCGCCTGCCGGCTCGCCAGCCGCCACGACGACGCGGTGGTTCACGTCGTCCACATCATCCAGACGCCCGACACCCCAGCGAGCTACCGGGTCGCCGACCGCGAGCGGATCGTCGCCAACTCGACCGAACGGATGGAACCGCTCCGCGAGCTCGCCGAGTCCTACGAGGTCGCGACCGAGACCTCGACCATCGTCTCACGGCGGTCGTTCGAGGAGGTGTTCGACGCCGCCGACCGGATGTGCGCCGACCTCGTGGTGATGGGCTGGGGCTCGGACCGGCCCTGGGCCGACGCCCGCACCGAGCGCCCGCTCGACGAGCTCACCCACTACCACGAGGCGGACTTCCTCGTGCTCAACGACCGCGGCACCGACGCCTCGCGGGTGCTGGTACCGGTCGGCAACGGTCCCTCCCCCGAGCTGAGCGCCGAGGTCGCGCGGGCTTACCGGTCGAGCAAGGGCTCCTCGGTCACACTGCTTCGCGTCGTCGACACGCCGGCCGACCGCGAGGCGGGCGAGGCGTTCCTCGACGAGTGGGCGACCGAGCACGACCTCGCGGACGCCGAGCGGGTGGTGGAGGCCGGCGACGTCGGCCCCGTGATCCGGCGGGTCGCCGCGGACCACTCGCTGTTGGTGCTGGGGGCGACCGAAGCGGGCGTCCTCTCGCGGCTCGTCTCGGACTCGCTCCGATTCGACGTCGTCGACGGGGTGTCGTGTTCGGTGGTGATCGCCGAACGCTCCACCGAACGGGGCCTCGTCGAACGTCTCATCGGTCGGCTGTAGCCCGCCCGTCCACGATGGTCCGGTCGGGATACGGCTGCGGTGTCGGCGGCGCGGTCGGGTCGAACGGGTGGTCCGGCGTTCGATTAGCCCTCGTACGCGGAGAGACAGTCCTCGTCGCAGAAGTGGGTGGTCACCACGGCTCCGTCCGCGACCTCGGTCGTCACACGGTGGGTCGGCTCGTTGAGGATCGTCTCGCCGCAGGTCGCACACGTCGGCGCGGTTTCTTCGGTGTCCTCGGCCACGTCGGAGACTGGGTCGACCATGGGCTATCGAGGGCGTCGGCCCGCATAACTCCACCACTTCGGGCCGGCGTGGTCGTGGAGGGATCGAGCGAACTCGGTCACGCGTACCGCAAGCCCGGGGCTTACAACGATACACGGCGAGGTGCTCCCATGTCGTTCGAGGCAACCATCACGTCGATCCATCGGATGACGCCCCGGGTGAAGCAGTTCGTCGTCGAGCGCGACGAGCCCTTCGAGTTCGAACCCGGCCAGCACACCAACGTCGAGTTCGAACAGGAGAATCCCGACGAGGACGAGGACGCGGAGGTCTCGCGACCATACACCGCGACCAACACGCCCGGCAACGACGCGATCACCCTCGCGATCAAGCGCTACGACGACGGCACCGCCTCGGTCTACATGCACGACCGCGACCCCGGCGACACCATCACGCTCGCCGAGTTCCACGGCGAGCTCTCGCTCCGGGACACCGACGAGGACGTCGTCTTCGTCTCGACGGGAACGGGGATCACCCCGATGATGGCGATGCTGAAACAGTATCTGGAGGAAGGGACTGGTGAAGCACACTTCCTCTACGGCGAGAAGAACCAGGAGAACCTCATGTACCGCGAGACGCTCGACCAGCTCGCGAGCGAACACGACAACCTCTCGCTCACCTTCTCGCTCTCCGACGAGGACTGGGACGGTCGCACCGGGCACGTCCAGGACCACGTCGAGGACGTGCTCGACGACCTCGACAGGCACTTCTACGTCTGTGGGGTGCCCCAGATGGTCGTCGACACCAAGGAGCACCTCGCCGACCTCGACGTGCCGGAGGACCAGGTCTTCTCGGAGGGCTGGGAGGACGGCGAGGTCGAGGACTGAGAGCGGTCGAACCCCGGTCTATCGGTCGCGGTCCACCGTCTCGTTGGGCATCGTCCGCGCCCCCGCCGAGAGCACCACACCCGGGTGGAGTGTGGTGTGAATGCCGGTTTTCGCGCCGTCGCCGACCACGACGCCGTACTTCCGTCGACCCGTGGAGACCCGGTCGCCCTTCACCGTCTGTTTCACGGGTTCGTCGTCGTGACGGAGGTTCGCTACTGTCGTACCAGCCCCGAAGTTGACCTCGCGGCCGAGCAGGCTGTCGCCGACGTAGGAGAGGTGGGGGACGTGGGTCTCGGCCATCACCACTGAGTTCTTGATCTCGACGGAGTGACCCACTCGAACGCGTTCGCCGAGCAGCGTCGCGCCGCGGACGTAGGCGTTCGGACCGACGTGGGCTCCCGACCGAATGATTGCCGGTCCCTCGACCACGACGCCGGGTTCGATCGCCGCGCCCTCCTCCACGACGACCGGCCCGCGGAGCTCCGCGCGCTCGCTGACGTCACCCTCGATGCGTCGCTCGATGTCGGCGAGCTTCCACTCGTTCGCCATCAGGAGCTCCCACGGTCGGCCGACCCCCATCCAGCGGTCGAGTGGGGTGTAGGAGACCTCGTACTCGGCAAACACCCTATCGAGCACGTCGGTGAGTTCGTACTCGCCGCGTGCGCTCTGCTCGACGTCGAGCCACTCGCGGGCCTCGCCGGGCAGCACGCACGCGCCCGCGCTCACGAGGTCCGTCTCGGGGTTCTCCGGTTTCTCGGTGACACCCACGACACGGTCGCCGTCGGTGTCGAGCACGCCGTAGTTCGAGGGGTTCTCGGCGCGGTAGGCCGCGATCCCGGGGCGCGAGGCGAACAGCGCCTCGATGCTCGCGGGGTCGTAGAGGTCGTCGCCGTAGAGCACCGCGAACTCGCCGTCGAGGTGTTCGCGCGCCGCCCGGACGGCGTGGGCGGTGCCCAGCTGCTCGTCCTGGGTGGCGTACGCGACGGGCACCCCGCGGTACTCCTCGCCGAAGTGCTCGCGCACGGCATCGGCCTCGTAGCCGACCACGAAGATCAGCTCGTCGGTGCCGGCCGCGACCGCGGCGTCGGCGGTGTGGGCGCACAGCGGGCGGTCGGCCACCGGGAGCATCGGTTTCGGGGTGTGGGCGGTGAGCGGTCGCATCCGGGTGCCTTCGCCGGCCGCGAGCACGATGGTCTGCATACCGCGGCCGACTCGCGGGCGGGAAATAGACCTACCGCTCCGTCGTCGGCGGGGAGCGCTCGGCCCGTCGTGGCCCACTAGGCACCCAGTGCTGTGTCGAATGTGACGGAATACGGCGCGAAAGCGATCAGGCATCCAAGCGAAAGCAAATATTTTAAGCGTAGCGTCTTCGAGGAGCGTCGTATAATGCGAGAAGCATTCACGATGTGGCGCGACACCCGAATGATCATGTTGGTCGCCGTGGTGGCGGCCGTCTACGCCGCGATCCTGATCCCCTTTAAGGCGTTTCAGCTCATCCCGGGGTTCGTCAGCGTTCGCCCCGCGAACGTGTTTCCGGTGATCTTCGGGCTGATGTTCGGCCCCGCGGCGGCGTGGGGGTCGGCGATCGGCAACCTGATCGGCGATATCTTCGGCGGGACGCTCTCGCCGGGGAGCATCTTCGGGTTCATCGGCAACTTCTTCTACGGGATGATCGGCTACAAGCTCTGGGGGAGCCTCGGGCCGCTATCGAGCGGCAACGAACCGGACTTCCGCACGAACACCGGCAAACAGCTCGCCGAGTACGTCGTCATCGCGGCGGTCGCCTCGGCGCTCACCGCGTCGACCATCGCGTGGGGGCTCGACACCCTCGGCCTCGCGCCCTTCCCGGCGATCAGCGTCTCGATCGGTATCAACAACTTCCTCACGTCGGCGATCCTCGGGCCGATCCTGCTCTTCCTGCTCTGGGGGCGGGTCAAGGACCTCGGTCTCCTCTACCCCGACGTGATGCGAAACGAGGACCTCCCGAACGTGAGCAGCTCGCGAACGCAGCTCGCCGCCGTCGGGTTCCTCGTCGTCGCGTTCGTCTGGATCGCGGTCGGGACGTTCGTCGCGTCCCCGGGCTCGACCGTCCAGCTGGTGCTCGGCGCGGTCGGGCTCGTTCTCGCGTTCGCCTTCGCGGCGATCTCGGGCGAACGACTCTCGTCGATCGTGAGCTAAAAAATTGCGTTTAACCGTGTGGGAAGCGAGCGAACCATAAGAATGGGAGAAGCGACCGACGAAACCGACCCCGCAGCCCGGCTCGAAGACGTGGTCTTCGCCTACGAGCAGGGCGTGGACCTGCCGGATGCCGCGACCTTCGCCGACGACTCGGCACCGGACCCCGACGAACGCGGCGGGCCGGTGCTCCGCGGGACGAGCCTCGACTTCGCCCCCGGCTCGTTCACCGTCGTGATGGGTGCGAGCGGCGGTGGGAAGTCAACCCTCCTCCGCACCCTCAACTCGATCATCCCCGACTTCATCACGGGCTCGTTCTCGGGCGACGTGACGGTGCTCGGTCGCGACGCCACCGAGGCTCGCGTCAGCGAGATGGCCGAGGTGGTCGGGATGGTGCTCCAGGACTACGAGGACCAGCTCTTCGGGACGAGCATCTCGGCGGAGGTGGCCTTCGGGCCGGAGAACCTCGCGGTCCCGCCGGAGGAGATCGGCGACCGCATCGAGCGCTCGCTCGACCTGATGGGCCTCGGGGACCTCGACCGCCGCCGCTCGCCCGACACCCTCTCGGGCGGGCAGAAACAGCGCCTCGTCTTCGCCGGCGTGATGGCGAACCACCCGGACCTCCTGCTCCTCGACGAACCCACGAGCGATCTCGACCCCGGCGGCAGTCGCGACACCCTCTCGGTGGTCCGTTCGCTCGCCGACCACGCGGGCGAGGCGGGCAGCCCGAGCGACATCGTGCTGGTGACCCACAAGATCGAGGAGGCGCTGCTCGCCGACCGGGCAGTGCTCCTCCGCGGCGGTCGGGTCTTCCGTCACGGCACCGCACGCGAGGTGTTCACCGACGCCGACGCGCTCCGCGAGGCACGTGTCGGCGTTCCCGCCGTCGTCGACGTCTTCGACCGGGTGGGCTGGCCGGACGAGAACCCGCTGACGGTCGAGGAGGCGGTCGAGTGCGTCGCCGGGAGGGACCTCGAATGGACCCCGCCCGCGACCCGCGACGGCTCGCTCCCGGGTGCGCCGGCCGGCACCGGCGGCTCCCTCGGCGACCCGGTCTTCGAGTTCGACGACCTCGTGCACACCTACGATACCGACCAGGGCGTCGTCCGGGCGGTCGACGGCGTGGACCTCACGGTCCGCGAGGGCGAGGTGGTCGCCATCGTCGGCCACAACGGCAGCGGGAAGACCACCCTCGCGAAACACTTCAACGGATTGCTCGCCCCGGATTCGGGGAGCGCGCGGTGGCGCGACCGCGACGTCTCCGCGCTCTCGATGGGCGAGGTCGGTCGGTCGGTGGGCTACGTCTTCCAGAACCCCGACCACCAGATCTTCGCGACCTCGGTGGCCGAGGAGGTCCGGTTCGGCCCGGAGAACTTCGGGCTGGAGGGCGAGGACCTCGACAGACGTGTCGAGCGGGCGATCGAGACCGTCGAACTCGACGGGTTGGAGGAGGCCGACCCGTTCAGCCTCTCGAAGGGCCAACGCCAGCGGGTCGCGCTCGCGAGCATCCTCGCCACCGACCCCGAGGTCATCGTCTTCGACGAACCCACGACGGGGCTCGACGCCGCACAGCAACGCCAGTTCCTCGACCTCGCGGCCCGGCTGAACCGCGAGGATGGGCTCACGCTGGTGATGGTGACCCACAGTATGGGTACGGTGGCACGGTACGCGCCCCGAACGGTGGTGATGGCCGACGGCGAGAAGGTCGCCGACCGCCCGACCCGTGAGCTGTTCGCCGACGTCGACGCGCTCGAACGCTGGGACCTCAAGTCCCCGCAACCGGTCGCGCTCTCGAACCGGCTCGCGGGGGAGGGCGACCTGCCGGCGCTCTCGGTCGACGAGGTGGTGGCCGGGCTCGGCGGCGAGAACGCGGTCTCGGCCGACAGCACGCCGCGGGGAACGGCGAACGACGGGGGCCTCGAATGAGCGGCTCGACCTCGCTCTACGTCGACAAACCCACGATGCTCCACCGGCTCAACGCCCGGTCGATGCTCGCGTTGCTGGTCGGCGTGCTCACGACCGCCTACGTCTTCGGGAACCCCGTCGTGGTCGCCGTCCCACTCGTCGCGCTGTTCGTCGCGCTGGTGTACGCCGGCGGGTGGCGCAACGTCAAGCGCCTCTCGTTCGTGATCGTCGCGGTGTTCCTCGTCGGGTTCGTGCTCTGGCCGGCGTTCACCCCACCCGGCGACACCGTCGTGCTCCAGACCCCGTGGTTCGCCGTCACGACCTACGAGCTCCTGTTCGCGCTCGGGCGGAGCGAACGCATCGTGGCGTTCATCCTCGGTGGGCTGCTGTTCATCACGACCACCTCGAACGAGGAGATCGTCACCGGGCTCCGGTCGCTGGGGCTCCCCTACGCCTTCTGTTTCGCGGTCGGGACCGCCCTCCGGCTGTTCCCGACCTTCCTCGGCGCGACCGGCACCGTCAGGCAGGCCCAGGCCGCCCGCGGCCACGAGGTGAGCGGGACGAACCCGATCGCCCGATTCCGGGCCTACATCCCGCTGATCGTCCCGGTGTTCATGACCGCGGTCCGGTCGGTCCAGACCCAGGCGATGGCGCTCGAAGCCCGTGGGTTCGACCCGCGACGTGACCGGACGTTCTACGACAAACCGGCGTTCGACACCGTCGACTGGGCGGTCGTCGTCGTCGGGCTCGTGCTGGTGGTCGGGTCGGTCTGGCTCTCGCTCCAGGGCTACGGCCAGGTCTGACGGCGTTCGAAGCGTATCGGACCGAACGAATCAATGCCTCTTCAGACGTCGGCGTCCGCGAGCAGCTCCTCGGCGGTCGCGACCAAGTCGGTGGCGTCGCGAAGGCGGTCGTCCCCGAGCAGGAGCCGGAGCCGTGGCCGACCCACGTCGATCGGGACCTTCTCGGTCTCTATCAGGCCGGCGTCCTCGAACTGGGTCTTCTTCCGTGAGAAGGTCGCGCGACTGGCGAGACCGACGCTCTCGCCCCACGTGCTGAGGTCGTAGAGGAGCACCTCGTTCTTCGCCGCGGCGAGCAGGCTGATGTCCACCTCGTCGAGACCGCCCGAGGCGTCGTCGTGGGCGAGCGAGGCGCGCATCCGCTCGAAGTCCGCCGTGGTCTCGGAGCCGAACTCCTCGTTCATGGTCTCGTGGACGCGCGAGAGCGGCGGGGTTCGGAGGCTGAACGGCTCGGCGTTCTCCCAGCACGCGGTGTACTCCTCCCGGGCGGTCGCGACGAACGTCTCGTCGTCGGTGCTCAGGATCGCACTCCGGTTCTCGGTCGAGACGACCGACACCACCTCGTCGTCGGTCAGCACGAGCGGGCCATCGAAGAGGTCCGCCGAGACGCTCAGCGAGACCACGTCGGCGGCGACGAAGTCCGCGAGGGTCGCCGCGTCCGTGAAGTCACGCACGAACGCCTTCAGCACCGACTCGGCCGCGAGCAGGCGTATCGTGGGCGGGTCGGTGCGGTCGTCGAGGGCGTCGAGGAGACCCTCGATGACCGCCGGCGACGGGCCGACCACGAGGATGTCATCCGAACGGCCGTCCAGCAGGGCGTGACAGACCTCGGTAACGTTTCTTTCGGTCCGGACCGACTGTGTTGCGAACGTCATCTACATAGGACAATGCGGGTTGCTATTGTAACGAATATCACTAGGTAGCTAGATCGTACGGGGAGGATCGGGACGGATTCAACCCGACTCAGTGGAGTTTGAGTTCGACCCGGCGGCCGTCGGGGTCGCGAACGTAGGCCGCCCAGTCGCGACCGTAGGCCCCGAGTCGTTCGTGGGGCTCGCCCGACTCGACCGTCACGCCCGCCTCGCGGAGCTCGTCGAGCAGCGTCGCCATCGCCTCGCGGGTGTCGGTTTCGTCGGATCGGAGCAACAGACAGACGTGCTCGCCGTCGACGTCGAAGGGCTCGTCGGTCGGCACGAGGTGGAGGTGCCGGCCGCCGGCGGCGACCGCCACGAACGGGACCTCGTCGCGTTCGAAGGCGTCCCGGTCCCGGACGGCGAGCCCGAGGCGGTCGTGGTAGAACGCGAGCGCGTCGTCGAGGTCGCCGACGCGGAGCGCGACGTGGTCGAGGTCGACGGGTTCGAAGGCCATGCTCGACGGTCGGGTCGGTGGTGGAAAGCGCTGTTGCCGCCCGCCGACGGCGCGCTCGTCGAGTGCTTCAATCGATGGTGAACGCGTCGGGGTCGTTCGCAGCCTCGCTGACCCGGACCGCCGCCACGGTCTCCGCGACGTCGTGGACCCGCAGGATGTCGGCCCCGCGTTCGGCGGCCACCGCGCTCGCCGCCACCGTCGCCTGGAGGCGCTCGTCGGCGTCGCGCCCCACGAGGTCGAACATCGACTTGTGGGAGTGGCCGAACAGTATCGGGCAGCCGAGCGCGCGGAACTCGCCGAGCCGACCGAGCACGGCGAAGCTTTCGGTTCTACTCTTCCCGAAACCGACCCCGGGGTCGACGATGACGTTCTCGCGGTCGATACCCGCCCGTTCGGCCACCAAGATCGTCTCGCGGAGCTCGCGGAGCGTGTCCGCGACCACGTCGTCGTAGTCGACTTCGGTACTGGGATCGACCGGCGCGTCGATGCTGTGCATCACCACCACCGGACAGTCGTACTCGGCCACCACGAACCGCATCTCGGGGTCGGCGAGCCCCGAGACGTCGTTCACGATGTCCGCGCCGGCGTCGAGCGCCGCGCGCGCCACCGACGCCTTCCGGGTGTCTATCGACACGAGAACGTCCCGGTCCGCGAGCCGCTCGATGACGGGCACGACTCGATCACGCTCGTCCGCGACCGGGACCTCGTCCGCACCGGGTCGCGTGCTCTCACCACCGACGTCGATGACGTCGACGTCGTTCGCCAGCATCTCCTCGGCGCGTGCGACGGCCCGCTCGGTGGTCTCGAACTCGCCGCCGTCGTGGAAGCTGTCGGGGGTGACGTTCAGAATGCCCATCACAGCCGTTCGGTCGTCCCACGGGTAGCCCCGGTCACGATCCCCGTCACCGAGCGAGAGCGCGTCGGCGATGCCCTCGGCCAGCGGTCCGAGGCCGTAGGGTTGGGCGTCGAGCTTCCGGGTGAGCCGCTTGAACTGCGCGAGGGTGCCCATCAGGAGGACGTCGAGGAACTCCTCGTCCTGGTCGTTGAGCCCCGATATCGCACACTCGCCACCGAGCGAGAGGAGCTCCTCCTTCAGGTACTGAGCCTGCCGCGGCCGAACGCGCGTCTTCAGGGTTCGGTGGACCGCCTTGCCGCGCATCCGGTAGATGCCGGGGTCGGTGACGTGGGTCTCCCGAAGCGCCCGTCGGGCGTCGGCCACGTCGTCGACAGCCTTTGGAACGTCGAGCCGGCTCCAGCGGGTTCTGGCCTCCCTGACCGTGTAGAGCGAGCCACAGACCAGTACGCAGTCGTCGGGGTCCGCCCGCCCGAGCGCGTTCGCGAGCGCGTCGGTGACGTCGCTGGTCGTCTCGACGTCGATCCCGGTGACGTCCTCGAAGACCGCCGCGAGCACCGCGTTGTCCTCGGCCCGGTCGACGTCGGGGCGGCAGGCCACGACGCTGTCGGGGGTCGGGAGCCCCTCGACCATCCCCCGGTGGTCCTTGTCCGCGAGCGCGCCGAAGACGAGGTGGAGGTCGTCGTAGTCGAACTCCGCCAACGTGCTCGCGAGCCGCTCGCACGCACCGGGGTTGTGGGCCCCGTCGAGCACCGCCAAGGGCTCGCGTTCCATGACCTCGAACCGGCCGGGCCAGTGGGCGGTGCGGAGCCCGCGTTCGATGGTGTCCGTCGAAAGGTCGACGTCGAGCGCCGACGAGACCTGTCTCGCGAGCAGCGTCGCGACGCCGGCGTTGTCGGCCTGGTGTGCGCCGACCAGTGGAATCGGGGTTTCGACGCGCCAGTCCGAACCGGAGAGCCGCACGCGTCCCTCGATCCCCGTTCGGCCGCCGTAGGACACCCCGACGGCCCCATCGTCGCCGACCCGAACCACCTCGTCGGCCTGTGCCTCGATCCCCGCGAGCGCGTCGCCGTCGGCGGCGGTCACGAGTCGGCCGTCGGCGGGTGCGACGTGGGCCAGGTCGCGCCCGATCGCCTCGACGGTGTCGCCGAGGACGTCGGTGTGTTCGAGCGTCACGCTGGTCACCGCGCTCACGAGGGGGTCGGTCACGCTGGTGGCGTCGTAGCGCCCGCCGATGCCGACCTCGAGGACCGCGACGTCGACCTCGTTTCGCGCGAACGCCCAGAGCGCGAGCCCCGTCACCGTCTCGAAGAAGGTGGGCGATGTCCCCGCGGCCGCGCGGTCGAGGACGTACGGCCGGACGGTCTCGACGTACTCCACGAGCGCGGCCTCGGTCAGCTGGCGGCCGTTCGTCCGGATCCGCTCGCGAACCGAATCGAGGTGGGGCGAGGTGTAGAGACCGACGTCGAGGCCCGCCTCGCGGAGGACCGACTCGGTCATCCTGGCGGTGCTCCCCTTGCCGTTCGAACCGGCGACCTGGACCACCGTCAGTCCCTCGTGGGGGTCGCCGAGGTGGTCGAGCAGGGACTCGGTGGCCGCGAGCCCCGGTCTCGGGGGGTAACGGCGAAGCCCGAAGAGGAAGTTCGCCGCGTCGTGGAACTCCATGTCCGAACCGCGTTCGACGCGGGTTTGAGGTTATCGGAGTTTCGGACCCCCGCCGGTCGCTATCGGAACTCGGCGAGCGCGTCGGCAGCCCGACTGGCGGCCTCGTCGGGGTTCGCGGTGTAGGTGTAGAGTTCGAGCGTCGCGAACCCGTCGTAGTCGACGTCGTCGAGCGCGTCGAACATCGCCCGGAAGTCGAGGTCGCCGTCGCCCGGAACCAGATGGTAGTGCTTGCCGCGTCGCCCGCCCGCGATGTCTTCGAGGTGGATCCCCGTGATGTGACCCGCACACTGGCGGATCGCCTCGGCCGGATCCTCGCCGTAGACCGCCGCGTGGCCCAGGTCGAGGTTGACGCCGAGCGAGTCCCGACCCACGTCGCCGATCAGCGCGAGCACCTCGTCCGTACACTCGACGAGGAGTTCGGGTTCGTACTCGATCCCGACCCGGACGTCGTGTTCCTCGGCGTGGTCGAGGATCGTGTGGAGCGAGTCGCGGAGGTACTCGTGGGCCTGCTCGGGCGGGTTGTTGGCGAGCGGGCGGCCGGTGCCGATGCTGACGGCGGGCGCGTCGACGGCGTCGGCGAACTCGATGGCGCGTTTCGTGTACTCGATCCGCCACTCGCGGTCCTCGTCGTCGTCGGTCACGATGCTCGGGTCGAAGAACGAGGACGGCGGCGCGTCGTCGTAGTAGCCCGCGGCGGTGTTGGCGTTGACGCTCGATACGGGTAGTTCAGTATCGTCGAGCGCCGCGAGCGTGGCCTCGCGGTCCGAATTGGCGAACTCGGGGAAGAAGGCGTGCGGCGTGTCGGCGAGGAGTTCGACGCCGTCGTAGCCGTGGCCGGCGATGCGGTCGATCGCTTCGGGGAGCGGGTGACGGGTGTAGGCGTTCGTCGAGAACGCGAGGTCGACCATGGTCGAAAAACGGTCGCCGCGCCCAAACGCTTTCCGAGATCAGCACCGGGTCACGAGACGTCGAACAGCCGCGAGAACCCGAGAGCGGGGATCAGAAACGCGACCGCGGCGAGCGCCCACGGGAGCCCCGCAACCGCCGCGAACGCCGCGTCGAGGACGACGAGCGCGAGCACGCAGGTCCCGACCGCCGGCCCGACGGTGTCCGGCCGGGGTGTCGCGTAGGCCCGCCCGATCGCCTGCCCGGTCCATCCGAAGAACCCCACGACGAGCGCGACCGCGAGGAGGATCTCGACGAGCGACGGTCGAACGAACCCGACCAGCGCGACGACCGCGACGCCGCCGAGGACGACCCCGCCCGCCGCACCCGCCACGACGCCTCGCTCGGTGGTGGTGGCCTCGTTCGCCGCCATCCGCGTGACGAGCGCGATGTAGCCGACGACGACGAGGGGGACGAATACAGTCCAGATAGGGACCCCAAAGCCGCCCGCCGCGAATCCGAGCGCGACGTCGAACCCGCGTGCGGCCCCCATCGCGAGGAATCCGATACCGGTCCCCTTCAGCCAGCCGTCGTAGGCGAGCACGACGACGGCGAGCGCCGCCGCGACGACGCCACCCTGAAGCTCGGCGGCGAGGAAACCGACCACGACCCCGGCCGTCAGCAGACCGCCACCGAGCGCGCCCGCCCGCGAGCGCGCGACCCGACCACTTGGGATCGGTCGCTCGGGGCGCTCCCGTGCATCGACTGGAGCATCGAAGTAGTCGTTGAGCGTCGTGCCGCCCGCGTAGAGGAGAACGGAGGCGAGCGTGAGGCCGGCGAGCGCGGGGATCGACACCGAACCACCGCTCGCGGCGACCAGCGCCGCGCCGAGCACCACGTCGGGCGGTGCGCTGAAGAGGTTCGGCAATCGGACTAGGCTCGCGTAGGCCTCGAACCGGTCCCGGAGGTCGCCGCGCGGCACCCGTCTCAGGCCCACCCGTGGGTTTCGAGGTAGGCCATCGCGTCCTCGACCGTCTCGGCTGCCGTCTCCTCGTAGGGGTAGAGTTCGACCGTCACGAACTCCTCGTACCCCGCGTCGTCGAGCGCCGCGAGGAAGCCGTCGATGTCCATCGCGCCCTCGCCGAGTTGGGTGTGTTCGTGCCGGCGGTCCTCGGGAATGTCGTCGAGGTGGACGTGGTCGACGTAGTCGGCGAGCGCCTCGTACGCCGCGACGGGGTCCTCGCCCACGCTGAAGAGGTGGCCGGCGTCGAAGTTACAGCGGACCTGTGAATGATCGATCCGGTCGACGAACTCGAGGTACTCGTCGGCCGTCTCGATCAGGAGGTCGGGTTCGGGTTCGACGTGGAGGTCCACACCGACCTCCTCCGCGACGGGGAGGACGTCTTCGAGGCTCTCGACGAACGTCTCTAGGGCCCACTCGCGGGACTTCTCCTCGGGGACCGGACCGCCGGGCTCGATCGAGATGTAGTCGTGGTCGAGCGCCGCCGCGGTCCGGAGCGCGCCCTTCGTGTAGTCGATCCGCCGCTGCCGGTAGTCGGTGTCCGGCTCGATGTAGGAGGGGTGGTGAAAGCCCTCGATCGCGGTCAGCATGAACGCGTTGCAGTTGCTGATCGCGAGGTCGTTGTCGGCGAGGGTCCGCTGGACCCGCTCGACGGTTTCCTCGTCCGTGTCGGGCGGGTAGAGGTGGGGCCGGTCGAACAGGAGTTCGATCCCGTCGTAGCCCGCGTCGGCGACGATTTCGATGGTCTCCACAGGTGTATACTCGCGGAACGCGTTGGCCGAGAAGCCGAACTTCATGGGCGCTCGTAGTCGAAGTTCGGCGACTGGTCGAAGAACTCGTAGGGGTTGTCGAAGACGACCTTCTTGACGTCCTCGCGATCCCAGCCACGGTCCAGCATCTTGTCCCGCGCTTTGGGGACCGCGAGGGGGTCCGATGGGTCCCAGTCGGCGGCGCTGTTGAAGAGCATCTTGTCGGTGCCGTACTCCTCGAGGAGGTCGATCGCGGCCTCGGCCTCGATCTTCCCGGGATAGAGCGTGAAGCCGACGTAGCAGTCGGTCGTCAGGGAGGTCTCGATGGTCTCGGCCGTGTTGTGGTCGATCACGATCCGCTCCTGGGTCACGCCCTCGTCCTCGATGACCTCCACGATCCGCTCGGTGCCGGAGGGTTTGTCGGTGTGTGGGGTGTGGATGATGACCGGGAGTTCGCGTTCGTCGGCCATCCGCAACTGCTCGCGGAGCGCCCATTCTTCATCCTCCGTCTGCTGGTCGAAGCCGATCTCGCCGACCCCGACGACGTTCTCGCGGTCGAGGTACTCGGGGATCCCCTCCAAAACTTCCTCGGCCATCTCGCGGTAGTTGGCCTCCTTGGGTTCGAGACCGATCGTCACATAGTGACTCATCCCACCCGCGCGCTCCGCGCGCTGGGTTTCGAAGTCGATGATCTGCTCGAAGTAATCGAAGAACGAACCCGCGTACTCCTTGTCGGTGCCGCTCCAGAAGGCGGGTTCGATGCAGCACTCGACGCCGGCCATCCGCGCGCGCTGGTAGTCGTCGGCCGAGCGCGAGACCATGTGCATGTGCGGGTCGATGATCTCCATGTTCGGCGATCCGTTCGGACGGAGTTTATACCTGCTGAAAACGGGAAACAGCGTATTCACGGACGAGGGCGTTCCGAAGGCCGGATCCGGTTCGCGTGCCCAGCACGTCCCGTTCTCGGACCGAGTTTGGCTTCGTCCACGATTCCGGGTGGCGTTCGCTACGGATGCGCGAAGTACGCCACCGTCTCGTCCGAGCCCTGCCGGTCTATTCGGGCGAAGCCGATCCGCTCGAACTGGACCACGTCGTCGGGGTCGGCGGAGCCGATACCGGGTTCGGCGTGGCCCGCGACGTCTCCCTCCATCGTCCGGAGCGTGAGTGGGCGGTTCTCGTTCGCCGGAACCCAGTGAACCACCGGCACGTCCTCCTCGCGGACCACGTCGATGTCGGTGCCGACGAACTCGAATTCGTTCTCGCTGTTTCGGACACAGCCGTAGCCCTTCAGCCAGACGCGCTCGCCCTCGTCCGGGAGGTCGTCGGGTTCGACGAGGACCGCTTCTCCGACGGGGATCTCGCGAACGCCGCGGTCGGTGTGGTCCGGGTGGACGGGCGGTTCGCCGGTCTCCGGTCCGCCGTCGAGGGCCCTCTCGACGCCGTCACGAACGAAGAACGCACGGTCGGCGTCGTCGTCGACCCGTTCGCGGTTCGCGGCGTAGATCGAACTCATGGCGAGGTCGACGTTCGAGGTCGAAGTGCCGAGTTCGACCATCGCGTCGGTGATCGCCCCGCCCTCGATGCCGCGCCGCCGAAGGCTCGCGAGCGTGGGTGCGCGCGGGTCGTCCCAGCCGTCGAGTGACCCCTCGTCGATGCGCTCCTTGATCGTCGAGGTGCTCATCTGCACGTCGTAGGCCTCGACCTGGACGTGGCCCCAGTGGACGACCTCGGGGTACGCCCAGTCGAAGTAGTCGTAGAGGAAGCGCTGGCGTTTCGCCGAGTCCTGGAGGTCGATGCCCCGGATGATGTGGGTGATACCGAAGAGATGGTCGTCGACGCCGGACTGGAAGTCGAGCAGCGGCCAGCAGCGGTACTCGCTTGCTTCCTCGCGCGGGTGCGGTGTATCGACCATCCGGAAGGCGACCCAGTCGCGGAGCGCGGGGTTCTTGTGGGTGATGTCGGTGCGGACGCGGAGGACCATCTCGCCCGCGCCGTACTCGCCGTCAACCATCGCCTCGAACTCCTCGCGGGTCTTCTGGGGACTCTTGTCGCGGTGAGGACACGCCTCGCCGGAGTTCTTCAGGTCCGAGAACTCGCCGGCAGGACAGGGGCAGGTGTAGGCCCCGCCGAGGTCGATGAGTTCGCGGGCGTGGTCGTAGTAGGTCTCCATCCGGTCGGAGGCTTTGACTACCTCGTCGGGTTCGAAACCGAGGTACTCGATAGCGCCCACGATGGCGTCGTAGGCCGAGAGGTCGGGTCGTTTGGTCTCGGGGTCGGTGTCGTCGAATCGACAGAGCATCCAGCCGTCGTAGCGCTCCTTGTAGGTCCCGATGACGGCGGGCATCCGGCCGTGACCGAGGTGCCAGGGGCCGTTGGGGTTGGGTGCGAGGCGCATCCGTACAGGTGCATCCTCGGCGTTCGGGAGGTCCGGAAGCGGGTGATCGTCGCCCTCGTCGTCGGTCTGGAGTTCGGCGAGGAGGTCGGGCGCGACGACTTCGAGGCGTTTCTGTCGGCCCTCGGTGTCGAGTTCGTTGACCCGTGAGACCACCGGTGCGACGACACCGGGGACTTCGTCGCCGTGTTCGCGGAAGTCGGGATTCTCGCCCATCAGGGGGCCGATGACCGCACCGACGTCGGCGTCGCTGTCGTGTTTGACCGCGTTGAGCAGGGCGTGTTTTTCGGCCTCGTGCTCGACCTGCTCGCGGAGTTCGTCGTTCATTACCCCGGATTTTTCGCCCGCGACGAAAACTCGTCTGGTTGATGGCGGCCGGCGGGTGCGGTCGCGGCGCGGCCGGCGGGTGCGGTGCGGCGGCCGCCGCGGTGGTGGTTAGCAGTTGCGGAGCGGTGCCTGGCGGATGAAGGGCGAGCGCCCGGAGGGCGCGAGGGCTTCGGCGGTGTTGTGCGGGGCGGTTGCGGAGTCGTTAGCAACTGTACCGCGAACGAGCGGCGCGAGTGAGCGGGCCAAGGAACCCCCGAGCGGAGCGAGTGGGGTGACGACGGCTTTTGATCCACATTTTGCCAGGGAGCGAGCAACGCGAGCGACCGCAGCAAAAGGTGGAGGTTGGAGGTTCTAGTAGTGCCGTTCGACCGGCTCGTACTCGCCCTCTTCGCCCTCGAGGATCACCGGGGCGTAGTAGAGGTTCGGCGAGCCCTCGTTCCAGGAGAGCATGGTGTGTTTGATCCAGTTCTCGTCGTCGCGCTCCTGGTAGCCCTCGCGCCAGTGCGCGCCGCGGAACTCGGTGCGGGCGAGTGCGCCGAGCGTGATGGCCTCGGCGAGGTCGATGAGGTTCCGGGTCTCGATGGTGTGCTGGAGGTCGGTGTTGAAGGTCCGCGAGGGGTCGTTGACGTAGACGTCCTCGTAGTCCTCACGGGCCTGTCGGATGTCGCGGAGCGCCTGCTTCAGGCCCTCCTCGTTCCGGAAGACGTTGACGTTCGCCGTCATCGACTTCTGGAGTTCGGTCCGAACCTCGGCGTGCTGGACGCCGTCGTCCTTTTCGAGCAGCCGTTCGATGCGTGCGCGCTCGGTTTCGAGCGCGTGCTCGACCGTCTCGTCCATCCCCACGACCGCGCCGCCGTCGGTGGCGGTGCCGCCGTCCGCCACCACGTCGTCGTCGGTGGTGTCGACCGCACCCGGGGAGACGGGGGTGTCGACCTCGCCGGAACCGATGCTCGCCGAGGGTCCGGTCTCGATCTCCGCGGGCTTCATCTCCTTGCCGGCGGCGTGGCGACCCGCGCGCGCGCCGAAGATGATGAGCTCGGGCAAGGCGTTCCCGCCCAGCCGGTTCGAGCCGTGAACCGAGACACAAGCACACTCGCCCGCGGCGTAGAGCCCGCCGATGCAGGTCTCGCCGTTCTCGTCGACCTCGATGCCACCCATCTCGTAGTGCTGGCCCGGTTTGACTCGCATCGGGGCCTCCAGGGGGTTGACGCCCTCGAAGTCCTCCGAGAGGTGGATGATGTTCTCCAGTCTGTCCGTGATCCGCTCCTCGCCGAGGTGGCGCATGTCGAGGTGGACGTAGTCGTCCTCGAAGCCACGGCCCGCGTTGATCTCGTCGAGTTCGGCGCGTGCGACCACGTCGCGACTCGCGAGCTCGCCGACGTTGTTGGCGTAGCCACCCTCGAACATGAAGCGCTCGCCCTCCGAGTTGTAGAGGATGCCACCCTCGCCACGGACCCCTTCGGTGATCAGGACCCCGGTCGAGGGAAGCGTCGTGGGGTGGAACTGGACGAACTCCATGTCCTCGAGCGGGACGCCCGCGCGGTAGGCCATCGCCTGGCCGTCGCCGGTGTTGGCGATGGCATTCGTGGTGTGGTCGTAGACCTGCCCCGGACCACCCGTCGCGAGGATGACTCCGTTTCGGGCCTTGAACGCGTCGATCTCGCCGGTTTGAATGTCGTAGGCGACGACGCCGTGACACTCGCGCTCCTCCGGATCGTCGTGGTCGGTCACAGCGAGGTTCGAGACGTACCACTCGTCGTAGACCGTGATCCCTCGCTTCACGACCTGTTCGTACATCGTGTGGAGCAGGTGGTGGCCGGTTTCGGCACCGGCGTAGGTCGTCCGCGGGAAGGAGAGCCCGCCGAACGGGCGCTGGCTCATCCGACCGTCGTCCTCACGCGAGAAGGCCATCCCCCAGTGTTCGAGCTGGATCACCTCGTCGGGACTCTGGTGGACCAGGGTCTCGATGGCGGGTGCATCGCCGAGGTAGTCAGACCCCTTCATCGTGTCCTTGGCGTGCGATTCCCACGAGTCGCCCTCGCGGAGCGCGGCGTTGATCCCGCCCTCCGCCGCCCCGGTGTGCGAGCGCACCGGATGGAGCTTCGAGACGAGGGCGACGTCCGCACCCTCCTCGTCCGCCGCGACCGCCGCCCGGAGGCCGGCCCCGCCCGCGCCGACCACGATGACGTCGTGTTCGTACATCCTTGTTCGTACTCGGGCCTACCGTGACTTGAGGCTGTCCATGCACGACATGGGTTCCGGTACTCCGAGGGGACCCTCCAGACGATCGCTCGTCCATTCGAGCCCCGATCCGTCCCACAACACGATCCGACCGTTTACGACCGCCCCGGACGAAGTGCGGGAAATCCATGTCAACCCGTGCCGCCCGTTCCGTCGTCTGCTTCCTCCGAAATCGTGGCGAGGTTCTGCTGGTTCGGCCACGCGGATCGGACGGGGAACCCGGACGGTGGGATGGGGTCTCGGACACCGTTTCGGACGATCCCGGACGGGGTGCACGAAACGCGGTCCGGTCGGTGGTCGGGCCGGAGAACGACTGTTCGCCCGTTCGGGCCGGCGAGCCGTTCCCGATCGAGGACGGACGAGAGGGGTCCCGCGAGCGGTTCCCGTTTCTGTTCGAGTGCGACTCGCGCGCCGTCGAACCCAGTGACGAAGTCGTCGAATTCGAGTGGGTCCCTCCGACCGAGATCCGGCGGCGCGAGACGGTCCCCGGTCTCGGGCGCGCCTACGAACGCGTCGCGCCCACGGTCGAAACGGTCGCGGCGGACACCGACCACGGGTCGGCCTGGCTCTCGGTAAGTGCCCTCGCCGTCCTCCGGGATCGGGCCGGCGGGCTCGCGACGGCTGACGACCCAAGCGGCGAACACGAGTGGGACGACCTCCTCGACCTCGCTGCGGATCTCCGCGCGGCGCGCCCGAGCATGGCGGTCGTCGAAAACCGGGTCAACCGCGCGATGGCTACGGCGAACGAGAGCGGGACGGCCGAAGCGGTCGAGCGAGCGACCATCGACGGCATCGAACGCGCGTTCGAAGCGGATGCCGCGGCGGCACGCGAGGCGGCCGGCCTGCTCTCGGGGACCGTGGTCACGCTCTCCCGGTCGGGAACGGTGCTCGACGCGCTCCGAACGGCCGACGGGACATCGGTGATCGTCGGCGAGTCACGGCCCGCGCGTGAGGGTGTCGGTGTCGCCGAAGCGCTCGCCGACGACCGCTCGGTGACGCTCGCGGTGGACGCGGCCCTCCCGCATCTCCTCGCGACCCGTCCCGTCGAGTGCGTGCTCGTCGGTGCGGACACGGTCCTGTCGGACGGAAGCGTCGTGAACAAGGTCGGGACGCGCGGCCTCGCTCTCGCCGCCGCGCACGAGGGTATTCCTACCTACGCCGTCACGTCGAGCGACAAGATCAGTTACGACGGCGATCCCGACTTCGAGGATGGGGCTCGTGGCGCGGTCTACGACGGCGGGGAGACGATCGATATCGCGAACCCGACCTTCGACCGCACCCCAGCCGACGCCGTGACCGTCGTGACCGAGGACGGACCACTCGCCCCGAGCGATATCGCCGACCGAGCCGACGAGCTCGCGGGGCTCGCCGACCGGACAAAAGACACAAGTCCGGATCCCGAATAACCCGACCGGGCGGCCGTGACGAGGGTTACCCCCACCGAGCCCCGTGTGATGAGACCCGTTTCCCGAGCCGCCCCGTCTTCTCCCGGTACTGAGGCTACTCGCCGTTGAACGATGCGGACGTGAGTGGTGTCGTACCCGAGGCCGCCGCGCCAGCTCCCGAGTAGGCGTCGACACCCTCCCGATAGGCCGTGTAGGCGTTGACCCGCTCGCCGTCGTAGCTCACCCGCTCGGTGCCGTGCCTGCCGTTGAACATCGCCCAGTCGGTCTCCTTGTCCTCGTTGAACCAGCACCACATGTCGACGCCTTCGTCGTCGAAGTACTCGAACGCGCTGCGGATCCAGTCGTCTTTCCGGGCGGGGTCGGATCCGGAGTTCGTTGCCGAACTACTCGCGGTCTCGGCGATACAGACGGGTTTGTCCGCGAGGTTTCGGACCCGGCCGAGCATGTTCCCGAAGACGGCATCGGGCGAGCGCCAGCTCGACCAGTCCTGGCTCGTGCCCCACTGATACCCATCGACCGAGAGCCAATCGACGTAGTCGTCGCCGGGATAGAGCTCCTCGGCGGTGTACGAACCCTGGTCCTCGGCGTTGACACACCACATCCACTCGATGTTCGCGGTGTCGATCCCCGAGTACCGGAACTGGTCGTGGACGTGCCGCCACATCTCGACGTAGCTCGACGCCGAGGAGTTCCCGACCGTCGGCGACCACGGGTACCAGTCGCCGTTCATCTCGTGTGCGAGGCGGATGTACGCCCGGCGGTCGTCGTCGGTGCCCTGCTCGCCGTCGGGACCCGCGAGCCACTGCCGGAGCCGCCAGACCCACGTCTTGAGGTAGTCGTCGTACTCCCCGTTCGCGATTCGAACCTCGATGTCGTCCGGTGTGGTGGTGTCGAGGCTCTCGAGGTAGGCGCTGTACTCCTGGTTCTCGACGATAGCCTGTGTGTCGACCGACGCGGCGCTCGCCCCCGGCGTGTACGGCTCCCACGTGATGAGCGGGATCCGCCCCGCATCCCATATCCGCGGGAGGAGATAGTCGAACAGCCAGTTCAGGTGCCCCTCGTCCGAGTTCCACGGGATGAAGATCGTCTGGACCGGGTACTGTGCGTCCTGCCACTCCTCGATCCGGTCGATGGTCGCGAAGTCCGTGTCGCTGATGCCACTGTGGATACCGAGTACCGGGGATGGTCCCGAGTCGGCGATGGTTTCACCGTTCACTTTAACCGTCGCGTCGCCGTCGACGTCGAGGTTGATGAGTTCGCCGGCGAAGGTATAGGAGTCGGTACCACCGTGAACGTGACCGGTCGCCGTCGACCCCGAGACCTCGTCGCCAGAGTCGATCGTCCCGTTGTCGGCGGTGCTCTTCTCGAGCCCGCTCGTCACGGAGAACGTGTAGTCGACACGTGAGTCGGCGGTGATCGTGATGAGGTTGTATGCATCGGGGTCGATTTCGGTGCCGTTCAGCGTGACGGTGGCATCACCATCTAGGTCGAAGAACAGAACATTGCCCGAAACTTCGTAGGAGTCAATACCACCGTTGACACGGCCGGTTGCAATCGAACCCGATATGACGTCATTAGTATCGATCGATGCACCGTTCGCCTCACTTTTTTCGAGTCCCTCTGAAACCCCAACTGTGTAATTTCCTTCCGAATTGCTGCCGTCAATCGTAAGAATGTTGTCAGAACCACCATCTGGATCCTCACTGGAGTCGATACGATGACCGTTCATCGTGACGATAGCATCACCATCAAGCGAGAGCGCTTCAAGATCGCCGGCGAACACGTAACTATCGACGCCGTTTTCGATCCCGTCACCAGTTACCGTATTTCCGGAGATAGTATCGTCCGCGTTAATGCTCCCCCCGTTAGCCGTGCTTTTTGCCAATCCTCCGCTGACGGAGAGTTCGTAGTTGAAATCGCCCCTTCCAGCTATTGAAAGCACGTTTTCCGGATAATTCGCGGGATCTATACGACTCCCGTTCAGAGAGATGGTCGCACTTCCATCCACGTCAAGCGCCTCGATTCCTTCGCTAAAGACATAACTATCAACGCCGTTTTTGATGCCGTTCCCGGTGGCAGTAGTGCCGGAGATGGTGTCTTCGTCGTTGATGCTGCCACCGTTAGCGGTACTCTTCGCCAACTCTCGACTCGTTGCAAGCGTATACTCGAAGTCGCCCTCCCCTTCGATCGAAAGTACATTATCTGAGTAGTTGTCTGGGTTGATACGCTGACCATTGACCACCACTGTTGCACTACCTGTCAAATCGAGAAACGTGATCTCGCCAGAGAAGACATAACTATCGACACCACTTTCAATACCATCTCCAGTGGCAGTGGTCCCGGAAATGGTGTCGTCATCGTTGATGCTCCCACCGTTCGCTGTGCTCTTCTCGATACCGCCGCTCGTCGCAAGCGTATACTCGAAGTCGCCGTTTCCGGCTATCGAAACGACGTTGCTTGGATAGTCGTCCGGATCTATCTCTCCACCGTCGACCGTCACTGTCGCATCGCCCTCGAACGCGAACGACTCGACCTCGCCCGAGAACTCGTAGCTATCGACACCCCCACCGCCACCCTGCCCAGTCGCCGTACTTCCCGAGATCGTATCGTTGGGGTCGATGCTCGCGCCGTTAGCGCTCGATTTCTCCAACTCGCCGCTCACAGAAACCGTGTACGAGAACCGACCGCCGTTGCTCGCGATGGTGAGCGTTCGCGAAAGCGACTGTGCCGCCGCCGGGGTCACCAGAACCCCGCCGGCGATACCGAGCGAACTCAGTTGCAACACCCGTCGCCGTGAGAGCGCCGCTCGCTCCGAAAGGTCCGGTTCGGTTCCCGCTCGTGGCTCGACGTCCCGCTCGCGCCCCTCGTGTGGTCCACCCATTCCTGCGAAGATGGTGCTGCCAATCGGTGTTAAATTTTGTCGTTCCGGATAAAATCTGCGTTCCACCGGTGAGATATGACAACCGATGTACTCGATGTGCGCAACGGAAGCGGAAGGATCGACATCGGAACCCGTGACGGTGGCGAGACGGTAGGATTATGCCGGTGTTTCCCGAAGCGAGGGACCTGATGGAAGAGCGCACGCGCGCCTATCTCCGGGGGCGATTTCGGGACCACTACCGCCGGACGGAGCCAGTGCTCCCGCCCGACGCCGACGCGCGCGAGTGGGGATATATCCCGTGGACGTCGGGGCCCGGGACCACGATGGTCCGGCACAAGTCGACCCTCGACCTCGGCGACCTCGGGGAGTTCCTCGCGCGCGAACGCCCGCGCCACGTCTACTTCTCCGCGGGCCGGTACGACGACCCCGCGGCGGGGTCGATGAGCGAGAAGGGCTGGGTCGGCTCCGACCTGGTCTTCGACCTCGACGCCGACCACCTCCCGGCCGTCGAACTCGGCGTCGACAGTTACGGGGAAATGCTCGAGAAGTGCAAAGCCGCGCTGCTTCGATTGCTCGACTTTCTGGAAGACGACTTCGGGTTTCAGGACCTCACGGTCGTGTTCTCCGGCGGGCGGGGTTACCACGTCCACGTTCGCGACCCGGCGGTGCAGCCGCTCGAAAGCGACGCCCGCCGGGAGATCGTCGACTACGTTCGTGGCATCGGGCTCGACCTCGAAGGGGTGATCCACGAGGAGGCCGTCGGCGGGACGGCGGGACGGGCGAGCCCGGCGAGGAAGCGCACCCTCCGCACGACGGGGGGCTGGAGCGCGCGCGCTCATCGCCACCTCATGTCGTTCGTCGACGAGCTCGTTGCGATGGACGACGAGGATGCGGTCGAGCGCCTCCGCGAGTTCGACGGGATCGGCGAGGGGAAAGCGACGGCCGCGCTCCGGGCCGCCCGCACGAACGACGACCAGATCGCGACCGGCAACATCGACGTCCATCCGGCCTTTTACTCGCTCTCGCGCCAGCTGATCCCCGAGGTGGTCGCGGCGGACAACGCGCCGATCGACGAACCCGTCACGACGGACACCAACCGCCTGATTCGACTCCCAGGAAGTCTCCACGGCGGGAGCGGGCTGTGTGTCACACGGCTCGACCGCGACGCGATCGAGGCGTTCGACCCCCTGACCGACGCGGTCCCGGACACCTTTCGGAACCAGGAGATATCGGTCGAAGTCGAGGAGGAATCACAGGTCGAACTCGGGGGCGATAGCTTTACACTCCCGGCGGGCACACATCGAGTTCGTGAATACGCGGGCGTGTTCCTGATGGCACGCGGCCGCGCCGAGAAGGGCGAGGAAGCATAGTATGGATCTCGGAGACCTCCAGTCGGCACGGAGCAAGGAACGCCAGCGCGATAGCCTCCAGCATCTCCACGACGACTTCTACGCCGACGTCGGCTCGTTCGTCGCCGAGCTCAGAACCGAGCGCGAACGCGCCGCCGCGGCGTCGGACGACCCGTTCGACGCCCCCGAGGTCCGCCGGCTGACCGACGACATCAAGGCCGCCGAGAACACCGTCGAGGCGGTCTACGAGCGCCGGGTCGGCAAACTCGTCAAGCTCGCGAGCCTCGCGGCCGCCGGGATGCCCGCCGAGACCGACGGCCTCACCGACGAGGAGCGCGACCTCTTCGAGACCCTCGTGAACGCAATCGAATCGAACCGTGAACACGTCCTCGACGACGTGCTCGCCGGCGACCGCGCGACCGGCGGGTCGGTCGACGTCACCGACTCGGCCACCGAACCAGATAGCGAACCAGCCGCCAGCGACACACCCGACACAGCGGAGGCGACCGAATCGGTGGAACCCGGGGAACAAGCGGACCCCGCAGAAACCATCGACCCAGTGGACGTGGGAGCCGAGCCTGCCGAGAACGAAGCCGTCGGAAACGAGCCCGCCGGGAGCGAGGTCGGTGGAGGGGCTGCGACGGCCGACGAGGGTGTCAGCGTGGCGGACGCGATGGGCGGGCAGTCACCGAAGCCCACTAGCGAGTCGGGCGAGACGTCCGCCGCCGCGGACCGCGCGCCGGCCGGCGCGGACGACGCGGGTGGCGAGACGCCGAACCCCGACACCGACCGCACGACCGTCCGGATCACCCAGGACGTCGGCGAGGTCTTCGGCGTCGACGAACAGACCTACCACCTCTCCGCCGAGGACGTGGTCACCCTCCCAGAAGTCAACGCGACGCCGCTCGTCGAGCGCGACGCGGCCGAACAGCTCGATTGACGTCGGCGGGGTTCCGGTATCGCGCGGTCGAGTAGCCATGACACCGACACTCTTTCCGACGCGAATCGAGACGGAGCGACTGGTCTTCGAGCGGTTCGATCACGACACCGTCGACCCCTTCGAGTTCTACACGTTCGTCACCCGCGACGACTGGCAGGGCGCGGCGACCGAGCACATGCCGTGGTTTCGTTTTCGACGCCTCGACCAGGTGATGGCGTTCCTCGACCGTGCCGAACGGCGATGGGAGGAACACGACGAGGCGCGGTATCTCCTCCGGCGGAAGGCCGACCACGAGATCGTCGGGACCACCGCGTACGGTCCCGAGTGGGAGGAGCGTCGCGCCGGGTCGGGAATCGTGCTCGCGGAGCACTATTGGGGACGCGAGTACGGCCTTGAACGCGCATCGGTGTTCGTCGAACTCAGCTTCGAGCGCTACGACCTCGATGCCTACTACACGACGTGTGCCGCCGACAACCGTCCGTCCCGGCGGATGATCGAGAAGTACGTCTCGAAGTACGGCGGGCAACACGAGGGGCTGCTGCGCCAACACTCGTCCCGGCCCGACGGTACCGTGACCGATCAGCATCGGTTCACGATCCTTCGCGAGGAGTACGAAGCCGCAACTGACGGCGAGGAGACGATGGCGTTCGAGGTGGAGTGGTAGGCCGGCGGTCCGTTAGCTGGACGACCTAGAACGGATCAGTACTTCGCCTCGGCACCCGCCGTCGCGTAGATGACGTCCATCAACCCGTCGCGCTGGGCCTGCCAGGCCTCGAACGCCTCTGGATCGTCGGGATACTCCTCGTAGTGATCGAGCAGACGGTCGGCCTGCGTCTTGGTCTTGTAGAGGTCGAGCACCGTCCCCCAGTGGCCGAAGCTCTTGACCGCCGTGCGGAGCGCGAGCGGCAGGCTGATGTCGGCACTCCCGGAGTAGAGCGCGTCGGAGAGCTTCTCGGCCGGGAGGGACGCGAGCAGGCCAGTGAGATTGCCCATCCCCACCGCGCCGACGAAGATGTTGTAGATGTCGAGCCCCGCGTACCGGCCGCCGAAGTGGTCCATGACGCGCTCGTTGTACTCCCAGAGGGCGGCCTCGCTCGTGTCGCCGTCCTCGATCGCTTCGATCGCCGCCTCGGCGGCGTACTCCCCGCCGTAGGCCGCGCCCGCGATCCCGCCGCCGGTCGTGGGGTTGACGTGGCCCGCAGCGTCGCCGACCGCGATGAAACCGGGGGCGACCGCCGAGTCGTAGGGTCGGCGGGTCGGGAGCGCCGCGCCGAGTTTGTCCTTGACTTTCGCGCCCTTGAACTCGGGGCGCTCGCGGAGGTCGCGTTTCAGCGACTCGACCAGTTTCATCGGTTCCTCGGTCATCTGGAACCCGAGCCCGACGTTGATCTCGGTGCTGGTTCGCGGGAAGTACCAGAGGTAGCCCGCAGCGCGTTCGGTGGGCTTGAACACCAGTGCGTCGTTCCACTCGACGGGTTCGGGAACCTCGACGACCTCGCGGTAGGCCGAGGAGAACTGCGAGTAGTTGACGTCGGTGTCGAAGGTCGCGTTCGAGAGGTCGGCTTTGTCCTGAAGCAACGAGAGCGCGCCCGCAGCGTCGATCACGATCTCGGGGTCGTACTCGGCCGCCTCGCCCTGCCGTCTACCCGCGAGGCCGGTCACGCGACCGTCCGCGTCCTGGTGGACGTCGTTCACGACCGTGTCGTAGTGGAACTCGACGCCGGCCTTCTCCGCCCCCTCGATGAGGAGCTTGCCGAACTTCAGGCGGTCGATGACACCGAGTTCGCCGGGGACGGGGATATCGAGGACGGCGTCCTCCTGTGGGATCTCGAACCGGCCGTGGTCGACCACGGTGTTCGTGATGGCGGGTTCGATCTGGGACTTGGGGATCGCCTCGGGGAAGGCGTCCGCGCCCTTGAGCGCGTCGCCACAGGCGATGTGGCCGGCTTCCTCCGGCGATTTGCGCTCGACGATGACGACGTCGTAGCCCGCCCGCGCGATGGTCGCCGCGGCGTAACACCCGCTGGTCCCCGCGCCGACGACGGCGACATCGGGTTCGTAGGTGGTCATGCCCGGGTGGTGGCGGGGAGGGTGGAAAACTCTTCTCCAAAGCGACCGCCGACCGACAGCAACTGATTTCACCCGGGTCCGCGTTTGGGGGGCATGGCCGAGTACACCGTCGAGTTCGTGACCACCGACGAGACCATCACCGTCTCCGACAAACAGACGATCCTGAGCCGCTGCATCGAGGAGGGGCTGGCCCAGGAGTACTCGTGTCGGGTCGGGATGTGCCTCGCGTGCTCGGCGCGGATCGTCGAGGGCGAGGTGACCCAGCCCGCCGCCCGCGGGCTTACCGGGGAGGAGGCCGAGGAGTACGCCCTGACATGCATGGCGCGACCGCTCTCGGACCTCACGATCGACCGCGGGCAGTACCCGCCGAGCATCGAGGACGACGCTACGACCGCCGCCACGGCGGACGACTGAGCCACGGGTCGGCGTCGCGAGCCGCGGAACCCCCTCTCACTCTCCTGCTAGTTTTCACGCTCCGAACTCTGTAACCGTCACAACATCTTTGTCCAACCGGGTCCTATACCTCCGTGTGACGTTCCAACCCCCGACCGGTCTCAGCCAGGACGAGGTCACCGAACGGGTCGACAGCGCCATCGAGGAGAACGACGTGGTGCTGTTCATGAAAGGCAACGAGCTCATGCCCCAGTGTGGCTACTCCGACCGTGCGGTCACGCTCATGAGCCAGTACCGCGACGAGTTCGAGACCGTCGACGTGCTCGAATCGATCGACGAATATCGGACGGCGCTCGAAGCCCACAGCGGCTGGACGACGACCCCGCAGGCCTACGTCGACGGGGAGTTCGTCGGCGGCAGCGACGTGCTCGCCGAACTCGACCAGCGTGGCGAGCTCGAAGCCACGCTGGCCGGCGAGTGACCCGCGTCCGCCGAGCGCGCGAAGGACAGGGAATATATGTGCGGGATGCGTATGCAAGGGTAGACGGGCACCGTCGGCAGCAGGCCCGACTGCCGGTGATAGCATGACCGATGACTGTGTATTCCAACTCCACTCGACGCTCGAACTGCCCCTCGAAGACGTCCACGACTTCCTCGACAATCCCGATCTCCCCGAGGAGATCGACTCCATCGACTTCACCCGCCGAAACAACACGCTGATCGTCAGCGCCGTCGCCGCCGACGACACCATCAGCAAGTACACCCCGACGGCCCAGCTGAAGGCCAGCGTGACCGAGAATCGGGTCTACGAGGAGCCGCTCGAAGAGCAGAAACCGCCCGCCGGCGGCCCTCGATGGGGGAGCGCGCCCGGCGAGGAGGACGAGCTCCCGCCCTCCGAACTCGTCGAGTACGCCTGTTTCAAGGGCGACCGCGAGACCGTCCTCCAGAACACCGCGGTCCAGTACCCGATGTTCGAGGTGCTCTGTGAGATCGCGCGGATCGCCGAGAAGGGCACTCTCACGGCGATCGCCGCTCGCAACGGCGAACTCAAGGCGACGCGGATCGTCGATGGCGAGGAGCGGCCCGCCTCGCTCGAAGTCGTCGAGGACCCGACCGAGGGTCCGGCGGCGAGCAAGGGCGTCGACTGGCGCAACAACGAGTTCATCAAGTAGCGACCAGTCGGTCTCAAACCGGTGCCGATGTTCTACCGTGCGTTCGCGCGTTCGCCGTCCCACGCGACGGTCCCTTCGACCGCGAGTTTTTCGAGATGGGCCCCGACCGTCTCCGTCGCCAACCGACGCACCCCCGAGATGTCCTTCTCGTAGACGGCATCCGTGACCTCGTCGAGCATCCGCGCGCCCGCACGAACCGCTTCTACGATCCGTCGTTCACGCCGGAGTCGATGCCGGATCAGTCGTTCGAGCGTGGCCCGTGGGTCATCGATGACCGGACCGTGACCCGGATAGAGCCGCTCCGGGTCCCGGGCGTGGAGCCGTCGAAGTGCGGTGAGATAGGCTCGCATGTCCCCGTCGTCGCGACCCACCACGACGCTCCCCGTCGCGACCGCGAGGTCGCCCACGAGGCGGTCGCCGTCGACCCCGAGCACGAGGTGGTCGGGGGCGTGGCCGGGCATCGAGTCCACCGCGACCGTGCCGGCGTCGGTTTCGATGGTCGTTCCGGGTCGGACGACGCGGTCGGGCATCACCCCGGTCGCGCGCTCGAAGCGCTCGACGTAGCCGGCGCGCGCCCAGACCGTCGCCTCGTCGGCGTAGGCGGCGACGCCACCCACGTGGTCGGGGTGAGTGTGTGTCACGAGGAGGTGGTGGGGAGAACGACCGGCGAGGGCCTCGTCGAGCGCGGGTGTGGCGGCGGCGGGGTCGACGAGGAGTGATCGTGTTTCCCCGAGAACGTAGGCGTTGGTTTCGCCGCCGGGGGCGGCAGTCTCGACGGGAATCGGGACACGCGTGGGCGCTGCCATGAGGGGGAAGGGGCGACGACGAGCGAAAACGCGTTCGACTACTGGTTGAGGAAGTAGACCTGCTTTCTGGCGTCGCGGAAGCTGTAACGTGAACCGACGAGGTCGTCCTCTTCGAGCCGGTTGAGCGCATACCGAACGGTTCGGTCCGGGAGCAGCGACTCCTCGGCGAGCTGGCCCTGCGAGAGCGGGGTTTCGGTTTCGAGGACCTTCGCGACCAGCTTCGCGCTCGGCGGGAGTTCGCGGAGCCGGTCGCGGAACTCGGTCTGTGAGAGGGGGTCGTCGGGGCCCGAGCGGTTGGACGTGGTGCTCATACGTGCAGTTCTGCCAAGACCGCTGGTAAAACTTGCCCATGTATGTGGCTGTACTGTATGAAGTCATAATGTCTCACGGGCATCCATAATACATCACCGTCGGAACCGCTTTTTTCGGTGGGGTCGGACCGGTCGTATGTCGTCGATCCCCGACGCGTTTCACGACCTGTTCGACCGGGAGACCTTCGCGCACTTCGCGACGGTGATGCCCGACGGTACCCCGCAAGTGACCCCCGTCTGGGTCGATTACGACCCCGAGGACGACCGAGTGCTCGTGAACACCGCACGCGGGCGGCGCAAGGAGCGGAACGTCCGCAACGAACCGAAGGTCGGGGTCTCGATGGTCGACCCGGACAACCCGTATCGGTTCGTCTCGGTCCAGGGCGAGGTCGACGAACTCACCGAGGAGGGGGCGGTCGAGCACATCAACGAACTCGCTCGGCGCTACATGGGTGTCGAAGAGTATCCCGACCTCGACGAGGAGGCGTCGCCGCGGGTGATACTCCGGATCCGCCCGGACGACGTCGCGGTGGGCGACGGGTAGTCGGCACACGCATCCAGTACGGTTTTATCCCCCGGCGGGCGAACACGTCGATAGTGAAGGGACAGGAATGGTACCAGACCGCCGAGGTCGCCGAAGCCTACGAGGACAAACGGTTCTCGGACGGCGGTCAGCTCATCGACGAGCGCGAAAAGGAGGCCGTGCTCTCGGCGGTCGGCCCGGTCGAAGGGAAACACATCCTCGAGATCGCGTGCGGGACGGGGCGGTTCACCACGATGCTCGCCCGGCGCGGTGCCGACATCGTGGGCCTCGACATCTCGCCCGCGATGCTCCAGGAGGGACGGAAGAAAGCCCACGCGGCGGGCGTCGCCGACCATCTCGAATTCATGCGCGGGGACGCCGCCCGGCTCCCGTTCCCCGACGACCACTTCGAGACGGTGGTGGCGATGCGCTTTTTCCACCTCGCGGACACCCCCGCGTCGTTCCTCGCCGAGATGCGTCGGGTCGCGCGCGACCAGGTGGTCTTCGACACCTTCCGCCGATTCAGCACCCGGAGTATCTACAACTGGCTGCTCCCGATGGGGTCGCGGCTCTACTCCCGCGTGGAGGTCGAACGCCTGCTCAACGGCGCGGGCCTCCGGCTGGCCCACGAGGAACACGACTTCGTCTTCCCGTATGGGCTGTATCGGCAGCTTCCCGACGGGGTGGCGACCGCCCTCCGCGACCTCGACACCTCCGTCATGGGGTCGCCGGTGGGCGACCACGTCGCGTCGGTCTCGTACTGGGATGCCCGCATATAGCCTTCGTATCCCACGATCCGTTGTCTGAAACTAGAGACTCGGATCACGGACACCAATGACCAGTTAATGCTACGTGCTGATTTCGGCGACGAAATTCGGTGTACCTCGTCGCGATGCGCGGGTACGTCGACGCCGAGAAGTGTGAGCGTCGCGGAGGACGTTGACAGCAGCGACGCCTACCTGTCTCACGACGTTGTGGGGGCGCGCGGCTCGTCCACCACGACGGCGAACTCGAATCCGCCTTCCCAAGTGGCATGGTGTCGGAGATCCCGCACTCGCTGCGGGTCGACCACGAGGAGTGCCGGCACGTCGAAGAGGTCGCGCACGTCGGCGAGTCCGAGAAAGAGACCTTCCAGACCGTCCTCGACACCTATGCGGACCTTCTGGAGGCCAGCGAATGAACCCAACGCTGCACTTCAGGCCGTCCG